>DATNNN010000001.1:0-4037 GCA_035601815.1 Xanthobacteraceae bacterium
GCCAGTAGCCCGGCGCTTCCCAGCCCTCGTTCTGGGCGGTGGCGAAGCCATCGGAGAGCCAAAGCTCGGGCTTGGCGTAGCCGCCGGCCGCCATGAACTCCATCCACTCGGCGTTGGTGACGAGGCCGCGGGCGATCTTCATGGGCTCCACGAACACCCGGTGCGCCGGGTGCTCGTTGTCGAAAGAGAAGCCCTGCCCGTCGAAGCCGATGGTCTCGACGCCGCTCAGAGCGGCGAAGCCCTTGCCGCCCGCCGCGCGCGGCGGCTGCCAATTCGCATCATAGGCGGGCGCGGTGGGATTGCCGGAAAACGCGTGCAGGATGTCGGTGAGCATCAGCTCCTGGTGCTGCTGCTCGTGGTGCAGCCCGATCTCCAGCACCTCCACGATGCGCGCCCAGTCGGCGGCGCCGGCGCGCTCGATCATGCGCTCGACGGCGGCGTCGAGGTGGACGCGATAATAGCCCACCTCGGCGGCGTCCGGCCGGGTGATGAGGCCGCGCTTGGGGCGCTCGTGGCGCGGGCCGGCGGCGACGTAATAGGAGTTGAACAAGAACGGGAAGCGCGCGTCGTATTCCTCGTAGCCGCGCAGATGGGGCTTGGCCAGGAACGTCTCGAAGAACCACGTGGTGTGTGCGCGATGCCACTTGATCGGGCTCGCGTCGGCCATCGATTGCACCACCTGGTCCTCGGCGGAGAGAGGTGCGGCGCGGCGCTCGGTCTCGCCGCGTACCGCGCGATAGGCGGCAAGCCAGTCCGCGCGCGGGGCGGCGCGGGCGGGCGTGATCGACGGCAGATAGGGGACAGGCGTCGCGGGTTTGATCCGCGACACGGCGGAAGCAGGCGGCATCTTCACCTCCCCGAACGGGGATTAGCTCGGCGGGCTAGCGCCGCCTTCGACGTGAATGTTTCGGCGCGAACTGGCGCCGACCCCCAACCACCCGCGGGGACCCTTGCAAATCTCTCCATGAGATTCAAGTAAGCGCGGCGACGCGATGACGCCGCGCGCACGAAAGCGTGAAGCGGCAAATCCTCAGTGCGCCGCGCCACCTTCCATGGGCGTTCCCGCACCCCACACGTAGATGAAGGTGAAGAGGAACAGCCACACCACGTCGACGAAGTGCCAGTACCAGGTCGCGGCCTCGAAGCCGAAGTGGTGGTTGGGCGCAAAGTGGCCGCGAATCGCGCGGATCAGGCACACGGTGAGGAAGATGGTGCCGATGATGACGTGGGCGCCGTGGAAGCCGGTGGCCATGAAGAATGCCGAGCCGTAGATGTGGCCGGCGTAGGTGAACGCCGCGTGGCCGTACTCGTAGGCCTGCACGCAGGTGAACAGCGCGCCCAGCACGATGGTGAGCGCGAGCCCTTGGATCAGCCCCTTGCGGTCGTTCTCCAGGAGCGCGTGGTGCGCCCAGGTGACCGTGGTGCCCGAAGTGAGCAGGATCAGCGTGTTCAGGAGCGGCAGGTGCCAGGGATCGAACGTGCTCTTGAAGCGGCCGTCCTCGGTCGGCACCGGCGGCCAATGGCCCCCGAGGAGCTCGGTGCGCATGTACTGGGCGTGATCGCCGGCGAGGAGTGCCACGTCGAAGTAGGCCCAGAACCAGGCGACGAAGAACATCACCTCCGAGGTGATGAACAGGATCATGCCGTAGCGCAGGTGAAGTTGGACGACCTTGGTGTGATAGCCGCCGTGCTCGGCCTCGTTGATGACGTCGCGCCACCAGGCGATCATGGTGTAGATGACGCCGATGATGCCCGCGATCGCGACGAGCGAAGTGCCGCCGCGCATCCAGTAGACGCCGCCCATGGTGATGGCGAGCGCGGAGACCGCGCCGACGAACGGCCACGGGCTCGGGTCGACCAGGTGATAATCGTGCTGCTTGCCGTGGCCGTGAGCGTCGGCGTGGGCGGGAGCGTGGGCGTCGGCCATTCCGGTCTCCGTCTGACTTGAAGTCTATCTCACACGGCGCGCACGGCGCCGCAACTCACTAGCGTACGCGCGTCCCCTCGCCGGCGGCGGCGACGGGCTTCGCCGGCTTCTGCACCGCAAAGAAGGTGTAGGAGAGCGTGATCGATTGCACGCCGTTGAAGGCGGGATCGGCGTCGAGCGCGGGATCGATGAAGAACACCACCGGCATCGTGAGCCGCTCGCCGGCGGCAAGCCACTGCTCGGTGAAGCAGAAGCACTGCAGCTTGTTGAAGAAGCCACCGATCTCGGGCGGCGACACGTTGTAGGTGGCGCTGCCGACGCTTTCCTTGTCACTGTGCGAGGTCGCCACGTAGTGCACGAGCACGGTCTCGCCGATATGAAGCTCGACCTCGCGCTGCTCCGGCGCGAAGGTCCACGGCAGGCCGGGCGCGACGTTGGCGTCGAAGCGCACGGTGATCTTGCGGCCGATGGGCGCCACCGGCGCCACGGTCGCCACCACCGGGCGGCCGGCGAAGCCGGTGGTGCGGCAGAACCAGTCGTAGAGCGGCACCGCGGCATAGGCCGCGCCTACCATGGCGGCGACGAACACGCCGCAGGCGAGCGCCACCACGCGGTGGCGGCGGAGAAGGCTATGGTCGGGCGCGCGCATCAGATCGGCCGGTTCATCACCTGGGAACCGAGCTTCACGATGGTCACCACGTAGAACAGGAGGGCGAGCGCCGCGAGCACGAACGCGAGCGCGATCGAGCGGTTGCGGCGCCGGCGGCGCTGTTCCTCGGTGAGCACGATCCCGTCGCGTTTCTTCGCCATCTTAGTGCCTCAAGCCACCAGCCGCTCGACCAGGAGTGCCGCGAACAGCAGGAAGAGATAGAGGATGGAGAACGCGAACAGGCGCCGGCACGCCGTGTCGGCGGCGGCACCGCGCCTGCGCCACACCGCAAGCGCGAGCGCGAGAAACACGAGGCCGAGCGCGCCCGCGGCGATGCCGTAGGCGAGGCCGGCGAAGCCGAGGAGCGCGGGTGCGGTGCCGAGCGGCGCCAGAATCAGCGAATAGATCAGGATCTGCGTGCGGGTGGCGTCGTCGCCCGCCACCACCGGCAGCATGGGCACGCCGGCGCGCGCGTACTCATCCTTGCGCAGCAAGGCCAGCGCCCAGAAGTGCGGCGGCGTCCAGAAAAACACGATGAGGAACAGGACGAGGCTCTCGACGCCGATCGAGCCGGTTGCCGCGGCCCAAGCGATCACCGGCGGCAGCGCGCCGGCGGCGCCCCCGATCACGATGTTCTGCGGGGTCCGCCGCTTCAGCCACATGGTGTAGATCACGGCGTAGAAGAAGATGGTGAAGGCCAAGAGCGCCGCCGCGAGCAGGCTGACGGTGAGGCCGAGCATGACGACGGAGGCGACCGCGAGCACAAGGCCAAAGGCGAGCGCCTCGCCCGGCTGCACGCGGCCGGCGGGGATCGGCCGGCCCATGGTCCGCGTCATGCGCGCGTCGATATCGGCGTCCCACCACATGTTGAGGCAGCCGGCCGCACCAGCGCCGACGGCAATGCAGAGAAGCGCGGTGAAGGCGAGCACCGGGTGCAGGTCGCCGGGCGCGCGCGCGAGCCCGACGAGCGCCGTGAACACCACGAGCGACATCACGCGCGGCTTGAGCAGCGCCACGTAGTCGCTGACGTCGGCGAAGCCGGCAAGCTCCGGCGCGCGCGGAGCGCGGGAGGAAGCGAGGGACGGAACCAACGACATGTTTCGCTCCTGCCGCAATCGTGCGGCCGCGCTCACTTGATGCGCGGCAGCACTTCGAAGGTGTGGAACGGCGGCGGCGACGGCACCGTCCATTCCAGGGTGGTGGCGCCGACGCCCCAGGGATTCTCGCCGACGCGCTCCTTGCGCGAGAAAGCGTGGAAGATGGTAATGAAGAACACCACGAGGCCGAGCGCCGAAATGTAGGAGCCGATCGAGGAGATGAAGTTCCAGCCGGCGAAAGCGTCGGGATAGTCGACGTAGCGGCGCGGCATGCCCGACAGCCCGAGGAAGTGCTGCGGGAAGAACACGAGGTTCACGCCGATGAAGGTGAGCCAGAAGTGCAGCTTGCCCAGCGTCTCGGAGT
>DATNNN010000002.1:0-3962 GCA_035601815.1 Xanthobacteraceae bacterium
CCGATTGCGGCGGCGGCCGGCGCAGCCCCGATCGAGCCCGTAACCATGGAGCCCGCCGGCCGCGAGCGCCCCATGTCGCTCGCCGAGCGCATCCGTGCACTGCAGGCCCGCTCCGGACGGACCTCCTAGAGCCGCATCAGCACGATGCCGCCCACGATGAGGGCGGCGGCAAGCAGCAGGATTACCGAGAAGCGGTCGAGCCCTATCTTGACGAGCGAGTTCCAGCCCGCGTGCATGGCGGCGCCCGCGAGCACCGCCGCGATGACCGAGACTTCCATTGCTTAAGCGACGCGCACCAATTGCTTGCCGAAGTTCTTGCCCTTGAGCACGCCGATCAGCGCCTGCGGCGCCTGCTCGAGACCCTCGGCGACGTCCTCGCGGTACTTGAGCTTGCCCTCGCCCACCCACTGGCTCATGTCGCGCATGAACACCGGCATCTGGTCGGCGAAGTCGGTAACGATGAAGCCGCGCAGCGTCAGGCGCCGGCGCAGGACCATGCCGATGAGGAGCGGCATGCGGTCGGGGCCGGGCGGAAGCTGCGTGTCGTTGTAGTGCGCGACGATGCCGCACACCGGCACGCGGGCGAAATCGTTCAAGAGCGGCATCACCGCGTCCCACACCGGGCCGCCCACGTTCTCGAAGTAGACGTCGATGCCCTTCGGGCACGCCTCCCTCAGCTTCTTCGCAAAATCGGGGTCGCGGTGATCGACCGCCGCATCGAAGCCGAGCTCGAGAAGGTAGCGGCACTTGTCCGCCCCGCCGGCGATGCCGACCGCGCGGCAGCCCTTGATCTTCGCGATCTGGCCGACCGCCGAGCCCACCGGGCCCGCCGCCGCCGCCACCACCGCGGTCTCGCCGGGCTTGGGCTGACCGATGGTGAGAAAGCCGCTGTACGCCGTCATGCCCGGCATACCGAGCACGCCGAGCGCCGCCTGCACCGGAATGCGCTTGGCATCGAGCTTGACCAGCCCCTTGCCGTCGGAGAGCGCGTACTCCTGCCAGCCGGAGTAGCCGAGCACGACGTCACCGGGCTTGAACGCGGGATTTTTCGACGCGGCGACCTCGCTCACCGTGCCGCCCACCATGACCTCGCCGACCTCGACAGGCTTGGCGTAGGAGCGCGCCGCGCTCATGCGTCCGCGCATGTATGGATCGATGGAGAGCCAAAGCGTTTTCAGCAGGAGCTGGCCGTCGCCGGGCTCCGCTACCGCTTCCTCGATCAGACGGAAGTGCTCGGGCTTCGGCTCGCCCTCCGGGCGCGCCGCGAGTGTGATCTTGCGGTTCTTGGCGGCCATGACGTTTCCTCGGTTTTGCGGCCATTCCTGCCGCGCTGCACCATTGTGACATGAGTTGTTCATTGAAGCGAAGAAATAGATTGCGTACCTCAGTGCGCAGTTGATTCGCTGTCGCGTGATCCGTTGTGCGTGAACCGAAACCCTAGGGGAGAAACGCTCATGGACGCGTTGCATTCAGTGAAGAGTTGGATCGGGGCATTGACCGAGGTCGGTCTCATGCTCCTCGCACTCGCCATCGTCGCTGCAATCCTGGTCGGTCAGAACGTGCCGTTCTTCGGCGCGGTCATCACCAACATGATGGCGATCGTGAAGGATCTGGGCGCCAACGGCCTCGTCGGCCTGATCACGCTCGGCATCATTCTCTGGCTGTTCTCGAAACGCTCGATCGCCTGAAGCTTCGCCACTAGCGCCCGCGGCCGAAGACGGTCGCGGGCGTCGTCTCCGTCGCAGCCGGGGGTGCGCTCATGCTGGATTACCTGCAAAACGCCAAGCGTTACCTGTGGGAGTTCGTCGAGCTCGGCTTCGCCCTGATCCTGGCGATCATGCTGATCTTCCTGATCCTGGGCGAGAACTCGGGCACCTTCGTCACCTCCGTCGCCGGTAACGTGACCAAGTTCGCCAACGGCGTCCCGACGGCGAGCCTGATCGGCCTCGCCGTGCTCCTGGCGCTGATCTACCTCATCATGCAACGGATGAAGCCCGCCGACGGCGGCGGTTCCGGCAAGAAATAGCCGCTGCTCAATAGGTCACGGTCGCGATCACCGTATCGGTGAATGTGCCCGGCGCGGGCGTCGTCTGCACCGGCACGCGGCCATAGACCGTCAATGCCTGCCCAAGACCCGAGCCGGTGCCGGCCACGGTGTCGGTGCCGGTGGTGCTGCCCCAGCCGAGCGTGCGGGCGCTGTCGCGATAGAGCCCGTAGGTGATCTGCACCGCCCCGTTCGCCATCTTGCGCAGCGTCGGATTGGCCGCGCCCGAATTCCCGCCGTTCAGGCCGATCGTATATGGCGTGGTCGCGCTGCAGGTGGGCGTGATCGTGCCCGTGACGTCGGTGTTGGTGCTGAGCACGCCCTTGGTGCCGAAGTCGACGATCGTAGTGGTCAACCGGCACACACTCGAAACCGTAGCCGAAGCGGTGAACGCGGCCTGCGTCGCGTTGGTGGACCCGATCGTCGCGCAACTGCTGCTGCTCGTCTGGGAATAGGCGATCTGCGTGTGGGTTCCGCTGAACGCCGACGAGTAGGCGCCGGGCGGCTTGGTCTGCTGGCTGGCGAACACGCGCCCGTAGATCGTCGCCGTCGCGGTTCCGGCGCCGCTCGAATTGAGCGTGATGTTGATGGTAGGCGGCGTGACCGACGGCCACGCCCATAGATAGGACCCCCAGATCGTGGTGCGGGCCGCATCTTGATAGAGGTTGAAGTTGAGCTGGTTCGCTCCGCTAAGCATGGTCCGGATCGTGCCGGAGCCCGACGCCCCGCCGACGCCGTTGTTGATGTTGGGGCAGACGCGGACGTTGGCGCTCGCCGATCCGCCAGTGCAGCTCGCCGAGAAGGTGGCTGTAGTGTCGAACGTGGTGTTGGCGGTGACGTCGATGGTCCCGAACGCCTCGCTGGAGATGGTGAACGTGCAACTGACCGCGGCCTCGGCCGGCGCCGACACGGCGACGAAGGCGAGCAGCGCAAGCGCGCCGAGCAATTCACGCATGCAGGCCGGCCGCCTCATTGGCACACCACCGGACCCACCACGACCTGGGTGTTCTCCTGCGGGACGTACGGGAACGTGGCGCGGCACTCGCCGCGGTCCGTGGTGACGACCACGGTATTCGTGGCGGCAAGGCCTTTGACGAAGGCGCGGCCGTCATAGCCGATGGCAAAGGACCCTTCCCCGCCCTCAAGCCGGCCGCTCGCGCCCGCATCGACGAACTTGCCGTTCGGGTGCTTCAAGATCAGCACGGCGGCCTTGATCTCCGTCTTGATGCCGAAGTTGACCACGATGCCGCCGCGATCCGCCGGCGCCACGAAGTTCTGGGTGATCGTGGCCTCGGCATCCACCGGCAGGCCGCGCGCGTCGATAGAGATCTTGTTCGAATCGAACGAGCGCAGGTTGGGAAGAAGCAGCTTGCCCTGGGCATCGGTCTTGCCGGCGGGGCGGTTCTCGTAGAGCACGTCGACATTGGCCGCGCCGGCATCGACCACGGCGAAAGCGTCGTCGATGCGGTCCGAGAAGAACACGCCGCCGCCCATCACTGCGATGCCGCCTTGCACCTGCGCCGAGCCGCTCACCTGATTGCCGGTCTGCTGCACCAGGCCGTCGAAGCGCGCGGCGGGCGCGCGGTACGACCCCTCGGCGGCGCGATAGGGGGTCGCGCCCTCGGTGTCGCGCACGCGCCAGCCATAGCTGCCGGGCTCCTGGGTGATTGGTTTTGACACCTCGCCGATCGCGTTCGCGCCCTCGCGGGTGCGCGTGACGCCGAGCGAGCCGGAGGCCCCGCCGCCGAGCGGGATGGAGAGCCCGGCGAACACGCCCATGGACTTGCGGTCGCGCAGATCCGCGAACGCATTCACGAACAGCGACGCGCCGTTCCACAGCGGGCGCGAGTAGGAAAGGTTCACAATGTCGGAGCGCGTTCCTTCGGCGAGCTCCAGGTGCAGGAAGCTCACGCTGAAG
>DATNNN010000003.1:0-6153 GCA_035601815.1 Xanthobacteraceae bacterium
CCAGACCACTTCGGCGCCGGCGGCAAGCGCGTTCTTGAGCACGAGCACGATCTGCTCGCGGTACTTGGCGGCCCACGCCGGCGTGCCCCACTCGCCGCGGCTGCCGTCGGGATTGATCACCGACTGGCGGTCGTTGAGGCCGAGCGATACCACGAAGACATGCGGCTTGAGGCTGGCACCGAGCCGCCTCGCCTGTTCCGGCCACGAGAATTTATCGGGCCGCGTGAGGCCGGTGGAAATTTTTGCCTCGCGCTTGAGGTCGAGCTCTTCGCGCAGACAAGCGTCGCGAATGGTCAGCCGCAGGAAACCGTTCCACAGCCCGTCGGCCATGGAGTCGCCGATGAAGGCGATGCGCTTCGGCTCGGCGAAGGCGTTGCTCGTGGCGGCGAGCAGGAGGAGTGCGGCCGCCAGCGCGCGGCCCGCGCGGGAAAGGCCTCGCTTGCCCCCCATGTCAGCGCTCTAGCGCGGCGAACGGAGAATGCTGCCGGGATGGAACCAGTTGAGCGCCCCTGCCCCGATCCATTCAACGGCAAGCGGCTCGGCCGGCGCTTCGACGGGCGCGATCGGCAAGACGGCGGCTGCCGCCGCCACCGGCTTCTGCATCGCGGCGACCCGCAACGGCGAAGGCACAGGCATGGGCACGGCCGCTAGCGGCGGGTTGTCGACCACGACGCGCGCTACCGGCGCGACCGGCAGCGCCAGCGGACTTTCGACCGAGGCGACACGCACGGCAGCCGCGCTCTGCGCCTTCGCCCACATGTAGCTATAGCCCTTCATGGTCATGTGGATGCCGTCGCGGGCGTGCAGCTCGTTCGAGCAGATTTGCGCGTCGCGCATGGAAACGTAAGTGACTTTGGCCGCGGCCAGACGCTCGCGCAACATGAGATCGAGCTCGCGCGCATTCTTGTCCCACGCCTTGTTGACGCACGGCGGCCCGATCCACACGAGTTTCACGCGCGCCCGCTCGGCGGCGGCGATCACCGCGTCGATGCTTTTCTCGAGGCCCTTCACGGAGCCGACCGCGTCGTTGGTGCCGAGCGACATGTAGGCGACGGTGCCGGGCGCGAGCTTCTTGATCTGCTCGATGACGCGCGGGCCGCGGATGCTGACGCCGTTAGCGGCAAATCCCTTGAGGCCGGAGGCCATGGAGACGCCGACGCCGAGGCTGTCGCCGATGACGGCTGGACTCGCCGCGGCAGCCGCCGGGACGGCAAGAACGGAGATGGCGAAAATTGCCGGGCGGAGGTGCATAGGCGGCTACGCTCGAATGTACACGGGTTTCGCGGCAACGAAGGGTTAAGCATAAAGAATGCCACGTTAAAGAACAATTGAGCGCGCTGTCATTCCGGGGCGGCGCGAAGCGTCGAGCCCGGAATCCATAGTCTCTGCGTCGAATTGGCACCGCGCTCCATCCCCCCTTCTTATCCGAAGGGGCCGACCGGAACACCCCTCGGGGCGAAATGCCGTCCGCGAAAAGGAGACGACTGCCTTGAGCGACTCAAGCCGCGTTC
Source organism: Xanthobacteraceae bacterium (assembly GCA_035601815.1). GTDB lineage: Bacteria > Pseudomonadota > Alphaproteobacteria > Rhizobiales > Xanthobacteraceae > DATNNN01. The sequence continues at coordinate 1,512 of DATNNN010000003.1, forward strand.
AGCCGCCGGAACCTGCTGGTCAACGCGAACGGCGCGCCGGAGAGCAGCACGTCGACGAAGCGCAGCGCCTGGAAGTTGCCGTTGAGCGACACCCGCGGCAGCGCCCTCAGATGCTCGCGATGCCCGGGGAACAACACCCCCGGCCGCGTCGTCACCGCCGTCTTGAAGCCGAGCTCGGCGGCGAGCCTGAACTCGCGCCGGCCGGCCGAGGTCGGATCGCCCACCGGGAACGCGAAATGCTGCGGCCGCTTGCCGAGCGCGGCCTCGATCACGTCGGCGGAAAGCTTCATCTCGCCGCGCGCCGCCTCTTCCGCCCAACGCCGCAGCATGACGTGGTTCACCGTATGCGCGCCCACCGTCACCAGCGGATCGGCGGCAAACCGCGCGATCTCCGGCCAGTCCATGCACAATTCGCGGCAGGGCGCCGTCGTATCGACGCCGTAGCGAGCGGCAAGATCGCGCACCGCCGCCCGCAGCTCGCGCTCGTCATCCAGGCGGCGCAGCCACCAGTAGACCTGGGCATAGGTCTCGCGCTTGCCCGCCGCGTCGGCGCAATCGAAGAAACGCGGCTTGCCGTCCATCTCCACCACGAGCCGGCTGTTCTTGGCGATCACCTGCTCGAGCACGATCCACCACAATTCGCCGAGGCGGTCGGGGAAGCTCGTCGCCACGAACAGCGCGAGCGGCACCTCGTGGCGCTGCAGGATCGGCCAGGCGTTCTCCAGATTGTCGCGGTAGCCGTCGTCGAAGGTGAAGGCGACGAATCTGCGGCCGAAGTCCTGCTCGGTGAGCCGGCGATGCACCTCGTCGAGGCTGACGAGATCGATGCCGCGCTTCTTCAGCCGGACGATTACGCGCTCCAGAAACCGCGGCTCCACTTCCAGCAGCCGGTTCGGCTGGAAGGCGCCCGGGCGCGGCGGCCGCACGTGGTGCAGCGTCAGGATCGCGCCGACGCCGCGGTAGAAGGGGCGCAGCGCGTGATAGGCGCCGGAGAAATACAGCGTCTCCAGCCCGACGCGATAAACCGTGTTGCGCAAATCAGCCATGACCCCGCCGTGCCCCGATACTGCGCGATCCTGCCAACGGAATGTTGAGGAAGTTTTGCAAGTTTGCGGCGGGGCGGCAGACCGCGGCCTTAACGAAGCATTAAGCATGATCGGGAAGGCGGGCGTAATCGAGCTCGATGGACGCCCCTGGCGCGCGAGCGAAAGCACGCCCATGGCCCGCCCGCGCGCGGCGCTCGCCCGCGTCGAAATCATCACCGATCTTGCCGCCGCCGAGGCGCCGTGGCGGGCGCTCGAGCGCGACGGCGCACTCACCCCCTACCAGCACTTCGACTGGATCTCCGCCTGGCAGCGCCATGTGGGCGCAGCCAGGGGCATCACACCTCTGATCGTCCTCGGGGTCAGTGAGACCGGCGAGCCCCTCTTCCTCCTCCCGCTCGGCAAATGGCGGGTCGGCCCGATCACGGTAGCGGGCTTCCTCGGCGGCAAGCACGCCAACTTCAATTTCGGCCCCTGGCGGCGCGACGGCGCCCCGGCCGGCGCGCTCGAGACGGTGCTTGCCCGGCTCAAGGCCGCGGCGCCCGAGATCGACGTGCTCGCGCTCCTCAACCAGCCCGAGCACTGGGAGGGCCTCTTCAATCCGTTTGCGACATTCCGCGGCCAGCCGTCGCCGAGCTTCGGCTATCGCTTCACGCTCGGCGGCCGGTCCTACGTGGAGATCGTGGCGAGCCAGCTCGGTCGCGATTCGCGCCGCACGCTGCGCAAGAAGGAAACCCGGCTGAAGCAGCTTCCGGGCTACCGCTACGCCCGCGCCCGCACCCGGGCGGAGGTCGACCGCTATTTCCACGCGTTCTTCGCCCAGAAGGCCGGCCGCCTGGCCGAGCAAGGCATCGACAACTCGCTCGGCAGCCCCGACGTGAAAAGTTTCCTGCGCGAGGCCTGCCACCACGGCCTCGCGCACGGCCATCCGACCATCGAGCTGCACGCGCTGGAATCCGACGACGAGGTGCTCGCCGTGTTCGGCTGCATCAATGACGGGCGCCGCTTCTGCTCCATGTTCAATTCCTACACCCTCGGCGAGCACGCGCGGCAGAGCCCCGGGCTCATCTTGATGCTGCACGTGATCAAAGACTGCACCGAGCGCGGCGCCGCGATCTTCGATCTCGGCGTCGGCGAGGCCCGCTACAAGACGCACTTCTGCGACGAGCCGGAGCCGCTGTTCGATCTGTTCCTAGCCATGAGCGTGCCGGGCCGCCTGGTCGCGCCGGCGCTCATGCTCGCCGGCCGCCTCAAGCGCTGGGCCAAGCGCACGCCGCTTCTCATGCGGCTTGCGGCCCGGCTGCGGCGGATCGCCCGCTGATCAGGCCACGGGCAAGGATTGCTCGAGATCGGCCGGGTCGAACAGCACCACGTTCTGGAAGCCGCGCGCGGCGAGATCGCTCACCGCCGCGTCGTCGCCCGGGGAAGTGACGAGCACCGTCATGCGCGCGAACTGCGCTAGGCGCTCGGCGCCGGTGACGCCTGCCAGCGCCGGCGTTGCCACGATGACATGGTCGTAGGTGCGCGCCAGCGCCCCGATCAAGATCGCCAACCGCGGCTGGGCGAGAAGTGCGGCGATGCCGCCCGCCCCTCGTCCGGCGCCGATCACGTGCACGCGCCCGCTCGGGTCGCGGCGGATCACCTCGGCGAACGACGCCCGGCCGGCGAAGAGATCGAACGCACCGGGTGCGTCGGCATCAGCGGCGAGCGTGGTATTGCCTTCGTCGTCGAGGCTGACGAGCACGGTGTTGGCGCGGCCGTCGGCGAGCGTTTGCGCGAGCGCGCTTGCGACCCGCGGCGCGCCGTTGCCGGCACTTGCCGGGGTCACCACCACGCTGCCCTGGCCGAGGCGGCGCACCTGGTCGGCGAGCAACTCGAGCGGCGGCACTGGCGGCGGCTGGGGAACCGGCGGCTCCGGCTCCACGGCAACCTCGATGATCGGGGCGACCGCCTCGTCTGCGACGGGTGGCGGCGGTTCGGCGGGTGGCGGGTCGGACGGCGGCGGAGCCTTTGCCACCTCGCGGGCGCGCATCCAGGGGGGAAGCTTCGCCTCCCCGTTGGATACAGGCGCGGGCCGTGGCGCCATCGCGGCGGCCGCGACATAACCCCGCTGATAGATGTCGCCGCCCAACAGCTCGCCGGTGGCGATGAACGCCATGACCAGCAGGAGCGTGGCCAGCGTCGCCACCAGCACGATCGGAAGCTTCTTCGGGAAATACGGCGTCGCCGATGCCACCGCGCGCGAGATGACGCGCGCGTCGGGCGGCACCGCGTCGGGCGACTCGCGCGCGCTCACATCGCGATAGCGCGCCAGATACGATTCGAGGAGATCGCGTTGCGCCTTCGCCTCGCGCTCGAGCGCGCGCAGCTGCACGTCCTCGCCGGTCGAGGACAGTCGCTTGAGCTGGTCGAGGGTCACGGTCAGCGTCTCGATGCGGGCGCCGGCGATGCGCACGTCGTTCTCGAAGGAGCGCGCGAGCTTCTCCGCCTCCAGACGAATCTGCGCCTCGATGTCGGCGATCTGCGCCTTCAGTTCCTTGATGCGCGGATGCAGCGGCCCGAGAGTCGACGACTGCTCGGCCAGTTGTCCGCGCAGGGTGACGCGCTGCTCGTTCAGCCGGCGGATCAGTTCGGAGCTGGTGACGTCGGTCGCGTCCACCACCCGCCCGGAGCGCAACAGCTCGCGGATCGTGCGCGCCTTGGATTCGAGATCCGCCTTTTGCGAGCGCGCCAGCCCGAGCTGCGAATTGAGCTCGCCCAGCCCCTGGGCGTTCAGCGTGTTGTTGTTCGGCCCGATGAACAGATTGGAGCGCGCGCGGAACTCCTCGACCCGCGCCTCGGCTTCGGCGACCTTGCCGCGCATGCGGTCGATCTCGCTCGCGAGCCACTGGCCCGCCTGACGCATGGCCTCGCGCTTGGCCTGCTGCTGGAGCGCGAGATATTCCTCGGCGATCTTGTTGGCGATGGCGGCGGCGAGATCGGGATCCTGCGACTGGAACTCGATCACGATGACGCGCGATTTCTCGATCGGATAGACGTTCAGCCGTTCGTAGTAGCGCTCGAGCACTCGCTCCTCGGCAGACAGGCGCGAAAGGTCGCGGCCGAGGCCGACGAACGAAAGCGGCCCGTAAAACAACGACCATCCCACGGCGGGTTCGAACTCGGACCGCTCCGCAAGCTTGAGATCGCGCACCACCTTGCGCGCGAGATCGCGCGACTGCACGAGCTGCACCTGGCTCTGCACCGCCTGCTCGTCGATGGGCGTGCGGTCGCGGTCGACCACGCGCTCGCCGTCCGGCCGGTTGTAGGCCGTCTCGCGGCTTTCGATGAGGATGCGCGTCTCGGACTTGTAGCGTGGCGTCACCAGATTGACGGCGACGAAACTTACGAACGCGGCGACGAGCGTCGGGACGACGATCCAGCGCCGCTTGCGCCAGATGGCGCGGCCGAGCGCGGCAAGATCGAGCGCGCCCTCGCCCGTCTCCGCAGGAATTTCGGCGCCCGCATAGGCACCTTCGCGCGACATGCCCCAGCACTCCGTCGAACCGAAGCGACACAAGAAATCATTAAGGTTTCCGGAATGTTAATGGCGGCGGTAG
>DATNNN010000004.1:0-2841 GCA_035601815.1 Xanthobacteraceae bacterium
ATTTACGTGCCGTCGATCGCCAACTACCGGCTGATGTGGCTATCCGACCGCCTGGCGGCGGCGCGCACCGCGGCGCTCGTGCTCGACGCGGCGCCCGACGGCATGATCTCGGCGGAGCTGACGCGCAAGCTCCTCGACAGCGCCGGCGCCATCGCGATCGCGCTCAAGATGGGCGACCGCCGTCAGCTCCTCGCGCTCACCGACATGCCGCCCAAGGTCGACCACGATGTGGACGTGCGCCACACCTCGATGTTCCGGACCATCTACGACGCCTTCGAAACGCTGACCGGCGAAGACGAAGACATGCTGCGGGTGATCGGGCCGGCGCCGGCGGGCGGCGAGTTCATCGAGATCGTGATCGCCGAGAAGCCGCTGCGTCAGGCCATGGTGCGCTTCTCCTTCAACATCCTGCTCGTCTCGCTGGCGATCTCGGTGATCTCGGGCCTGCTCGTGTACTTGAGCCTGTCGTGGCTGTTCGTGCGGCCGCTGCGCCGGCTCACGCGGCGCATGGTCGACTTCGGCGCCGACCCCGAGAACCCGGCGCGCATCATGGCGCCGTCGGCGCGCCAGGACGAGATCGGCATCGCCGAACGCGAGCTCGCCTCCATGCAGCGCGACCTCGCCCAGACCCTGCAGCAGAAGAACCGGCTCGCCGCGCTCGGCCTCGCCGTGTCCAAGATCAACCACGACCTACGCAACCTGTTGTCGTCGGCGCAGCTTCTTTCCGACCGCCTTTCCGGCCTCGCCGATCCCGCGGTGCGCCGTCTTGCGCCCAAGCTCATGGCCGCGCTCGACCGCGCCATCGCCTACTGCGAGCACACGCTCGCCTACGGCAAGGCGCACGAGCCGCCGCCGGCGCGGCGCCTGATCGACGTGACAGCGCTGGTGGAAGAGCTGCGCGAAACGCTGGGTCTGCCGTCCGACGGCTCGATTCGTTGGCTGCCGTCCATCGAGCGCGGGCTCTTGGTCGACGCCGATGCCGACCAGCTCTTCCGCGTGCTGCTCAACCTGTTGCGCAACTCCATGGCCGCGCTCAAGGCGCGCGCGCCCAACGATCCCGAGCGCGATCAGATCCGCATCGTCGGCCGCCGCGAGGGTGCGGTGGTGGTGCTGCAAGTGGCCGACACCGGGCCGGGCGTGCCGGAGGTGGCGCGCGAGCATCTGTTCGAGCCGTTCCAGGGATCGGCGCGGCGCGGCGGCACGGGGCTCGGCCTCGCCATCGCCGCCGAGCTCATGCGCGCCCACGGCGGCGAGATCAACTTGGTTGCCGGCACCATTGGCGCCACCTTCCGCGTGGTCATCCCCGACCAGCCGGTGGCGCTCGACGAGAAACGCGCCGAGCGGGCGCGGGCCTAGAACGACTTGTAATGCCGCGGTCAACGCGGCGAGGTGTTTCATGCAGGATGTTTCATTGCTGTCGATCGCGACCGCGGTGCCGCCGCACGTGATCGAGCAGGAGGACGTCGCGCGCCTTGCGCCCAAGGTCTTCCCCGACCTGTTCGCGCGCTATCCGGTGATGATCGAGATCTTCAGGAATTCCGGCGTCGACCGGCGCCGCGCCGTGCGGCCGATGGATTGGTACCTCGCCGCGCGCGACTGGACGGACCGCTCGGCGCTCTTTCTCGAGGCGGGGCTCGAGCTGTTCGAGCAGGCGGCGCGCTCGGCAATAGACCGCGCGGGGATCGCGCCCGCCGACGTCGATCTCGTGATGACGGTATGTTCCAGCGGCATCGCGACCCCGAGCTTGGAGGCGCGGGCGCTGCCCAATCTGGGCCTGCGCGCCGACGTGCGCCGCGTGCCGGTGTTCGGTCTCGGCTGTGCCGGCGGGGTGAGCGGTCTTTCGCTCGCCGCCCGGCTTGCCGCCGCCGAGCCCGGCACCAACGTGCTCGTCGTGGTAATCGAGCTCTGCTCGCTCGCGTTTCGTCTCGATCGCGGCACCAAGGAGGACGCGGTCGCCTCCGCCCTGTTCGGCGACGGCGCCGCGGCCCTGGTGCTGCGCGCCGAGGCGAAGCCGAACGGCGCGCTTGCCCAGGTCACCGGCTCCGCCGAGCACACCTGGCCCGATACCCTCGACGTCATGGGCTGGACCTTCGATCCGGTGGGCTTCGGCGTGGTGCTGTCGCGCTCGGTGCCGACCTTCGTCGAGCGCCGCTTCCCCAAGGTTATGGGCAAGCTCCTCGACGCCGTTGGACTTGCACGCGCCGACGTCGCCCGCTTCGTCTGCCACCCCGGCGGCGGCCGCGTCGTCGACGCGCTCGAGACGGCGCTCGCCTTGCCGCGCGGCGCGCTCGACCACGAGCGCGCAGTGCTGCGCGAGTTCGGCAACATGTCTGCACCGACCGTGCTGTTCGCGCTCGAGCGCGTGCTGCGGGACAAGCCGAAGAATATGGTGGCGCTGTCGGCGCTCGGCCCCGGCTTCACCGCGAGCCTGGTGGCGCTTGCGCCGGGCCATGCCTGAGTTGCTCCTCCTCGGCTACGTCACCCTCGAGCGCCTGATGGAGGTGCTGTGGTCGGCGCGCAACGAAGCGGCGCTGCGCAGGAACGGCGCGGTCGAGCACGGCGCCGAGCACTATCCCTTCATGGTCGCGCTACATGCGGCGTGGCTCGCGGGGCTTTGGGTATTCGCCTGGGGTCTCCCGGCGAACGGATGGGCGGTCGCGGCGTTTGCGCTGGTCCAGGGCCTGCGTTTCTGGATTCTCGCGAGCCTCGGGCGGCGCTGGACCACGCGCGTGCTCGTGCTGCCGGGCAAGCCGCTGGTGGGAACCGGACCCTATCGCTGGCTGCGCCACCCCAACTATTGGGTGGTGGCGGCCGAGATCGCGATCGTGCCGCTCGCCTTCG
>DATNNN010000005.1:0-10122 GCA_035601815.1 Xanthobacteraceae bacterium
CCGGTCGCGGCACCGTCGTCACCGGCCGCGTCGAGCGCGGCATCGTCAAGGTGGGCGACGAGGTGGAGATCGTGGGCCTCAAGGACACCCAGAAGACCACGGTCACGGGTGTGGAGATGTTCCGCAAGCTCCTCGACCAGGGGCAGGCGGGGGACAACGTGGGCGTTCTGCTCCGCGGCACCAAGCGCGAGGAGGTGGAGCGCGGGCAGGTGGTATGCAAGCCGGGTAGCGTCAAGCCGCACACGAAGTTCACGGCGGAGGCCTATATCCTCACCAAGGAGGAGGGCGGCCGCCACACGCCGTTCTTCACCAACTATCGACCGCAGTTTTATTTCCGCACCACCGACGTGACCGGTATTGTCGAGCTGCCCTCGGGCACGGAGATGGTGATGCCCGGCGACAACGTGTCGATGACGGTGTCGCTGATCGTGCCGATCGCCATGGAGGAGAAGCTGCGCTTCGCCATCCGTGAAGGCGGCAAGACCGTCGGCGCCGGCGTCGTCGCCAAGATCATCGAGTAGCGGCTGAAAAGTAGCCGGCAAGGCGTTGTCCGGCGGAGATTTCGCCCTATATAGCGGGCCTGCCGAGCGCGCTTACCCCTACGATAGGGTTCCAAGAATCGCCGCGGTCCCGGTCGTCGGGTTCGCGGTGTTGGTGGAAACGGCTTGAGAAGTAAGGCTTTGCCGGCCCTGCCGGGGCTTGCATTGGCCGCCTCATTCCTGCATTAACAGGGCCGCGGCGGGCCCCTGAGGCCTTTTGGGCCGCCGTTTCCGCTTTCGGAGGAGTGTAGCTCAATCGGCTAGAGCACCGGTCTCCAAAACCGGGGGTTGGGGGTTCGAGTCCCTCCACTCCTGCCACGCGCGTGGCAGGCGGAGGGAGGCTCCCGGCGAGACGGCAGCCGAGCGGCGGTTCACGTAAGCACGGGCAGGCGCGATCCGCTCGGTCGATTTCGGAAGGACGATGGCGAAATTCAATCCGTTTCAATTCCTGCAAGAGGTGCGCGCCGAGACGGCCAAAGTCACGTGGCCGTCGCGGCGCGAGACGTTGGTCACCACCGGCATGGTGTTCGTGTTCGTGACGCTCGCCACCATCTTCTTCTTCATCGTCGACCAGGTGATCCGCGTCGGGTTGACGGCGTTTCTCAATCTACTGCGCTGAAGGAACGGGGTCTTGGCCAAGCGCTGGTACATCGTGCACGCCTACTCGAACTTCGAGAAGAAGGTCGCGGAGTCGATCCGCGAGCAGGCGCAGGCGCGCGGCTTCAGCGATCTGTTCGAGGAGATTCTGGTTCCGACCGAGAAGGTCGTGGAAGTGAAGCGCGGGCAGAAGCGCGACGCCGAGCGCAAGTTCTTCCCAGGCTACGTGCTGGTGAAGGTCGACCTCACCGACGAGGCGTATCACCTGATCAAGAACACGCCAAAGGTGACGGGCTTCCTCGGCGCCGACAAGAAGCCGATGCCGATCAAGGACGCGGAAGCAAGCCGCATCCTGCATCAGGTCCAGGAAGGGATCGAACGGCCGAAGCCCTCGATCACCTTCGAGGTGGGCGAGAACGTGCGCGTTTCCGACGGCCCGTTCGCGTCGTTCAACGGCGTGGTGGAAGAAGTGGACGAAGACCGCTCGCGGCTCAAGGTAGCGGTGTCGATCTTCGGACGCGCGACCCCGGTCGAGCTCGAGTTCGGCCAGGTCGAAAAAGGCTGATTGTGGGAGGCTAGAGGCGCCCGCCAAGGCGTCTTCAGCCGTACCACGAACCCGGAACCGGAATCATCCGGTCCGCAGGGAGTAAGAGATGGCGAAGAAGGTAACCGGTTTCTTGAAGCTGCAGGTGCCAGCGGGCGCCGCCAACCCGGCGCCGCCGATCGGGCCCGCGCTCGGCCAGCGCGGCCTCAACATCATGGAGTTCTGCAAGCAGTTCAACGCGCAGACGCAGAAGATGGAGAAGGGGATGCCGATCCCCGTCACCATCACTATCTATCAGGACCGCTCGTTCAGCTTCGAGATGCGCACCCCGCCGGTTTCCTTCTTCCTCAAGAAGGCGGCGAAGATCGAGACCGGCGCCAAGACGCCCGGCCGCGATCCGGTCGGCTCGGTGTCGAAGGCGCAGGTCAAGGAGATCGCGCAGCAGAAGATGAAGGATCTCAATTGCGACACCGTCGACGCCGCGATGAGGATGATCGAAGGATCGGCGCGCTCCATGGGCATCGAGGTGAGGGAATAGCCATGACTCACCCCGGCAAGCGTATCCGCCAGGCCCGCGAGGGTGTCGACCAAGTCAAGCTCTACCCGCTGAACGAGGCGGTGCAGCTCATCAAAGAGCGCGCCAAGGCCAAGTTCGACGAGACGATCGAGGTGGCGATGAACCTCGGCGTCGATCCGAAGCACTCGGACCAGCAGGTGCGCGGCGTGGTCAACCTGCCGAACGGCTCCGGCCGCTCGGCGCGCGTCGCCGTGTTCGCCAAGGGCGCCAAAGCCGACGAGGCTAGAGCCGCCGGCGCCGACGTCGTGGGCGCCGAGGATCTGGTGGAGAAGGTGACGGCGGGTGACATCGACTTCGACCGCTGCATCGCGACACCCGACATGATGCCGCTCGTGGGCCGGCTCGGTAAGGTGCTCGGTCCGCGCGGGCTCATGCCCAACCCGAAAGTGGGCACCGTGACCAACGATCTTCTTGCCGCAATCAAGGCGCAGAAGGGCGGGGCCGTGGAATTCCGAGTCGAGAAAGCCGGCATCGTGCAGGCCGGCGTGGGCAAGGCGTCGTTCAGTGCCGAGCAGCTGGCGCAGAACATCCGCGCGTTCGCGGACGCCGTCGCCAAGTCTAAACCGCAAGGCGTCAAAGGCTCCTTCATCAAGCGGGTCGCGATCTCGTCGACCATGGGGCCGGGCGTCCGCATCGAGCCGTCGAGCCTGTTCGGCGGTTAAGCGAATTCGTCCGGGGGTTCGCTCCCGGGCGTGTGGCCGGAAGAAGTTCTTCCGGCAAGTCCTGTCCGAGACTGCCGGCGCTCCCGTGAGGGAGCTTAATCCGAGAAGGGCCAGCACAGACGGGGAAGACCGATTTCGAGGTGCCAGCACCTCTCGATCGGTTCGAACCAAAGGCCTTGGGTCGCCCAAGGGGACAGGGCATCGAGCGTCGATCCGCTCCTGCCCTTAAAGGCAGAAGGCGGGCCGGCAGATGCAACCGGCCGTCCGGCTCATAGAGCCGGATCGCCAACCGGAGAGAGAAGCGTGGACCGAGCGGAGAAGCAGGAGCAGATCACGGCGCTCAACGGCGTGTTCAAGCGCGCCGCTGCCGTCGTGGTGGCTCACTACGCCGGGCTCACCGTCGCGCAGATGTCGACCTTGCGTCGGCAGATGAAGGCGAAGGGTGCCGGCGTCAAAGTCGCGAAGAACCGCCTCGCCAAGAAGGCTCTCGAAGGCACGGATGCCGCACACGTCGCGTCCCTGCTCAAGGGACCGACGGTGATCGCCTACTCGGGCGATCCGGTGTCGGCACCGAAGGTCGCCGTCGACTTCGCCAAGGGGCACGAGAAATTCGTGATCCTCGGCGGCGCGATGGGAAAGACCGCCCTGAACGTCGATGCGGTGAAGGCGCTCGCTGCGCTTCCCTCGCTCGACGAGCTGCGGGCCAAGATCGCCGGGCTCCTCGTTGCCCCGGCGACCAAGGTCGCGCGGGTGATCAACGCGCCGGCGGCGAAGCTTGCGCGGGTGTTCGGGGCCTATGGCCAGAAGAGCGAGGCCGTCTGAGGCGGTTCCCGCAATCGATTGATGGTTCGAACCGAAACGGAGACGAAAATGGCAGACCTGAACAAGATCGTGGAAGAGCTCTCCAAGCTCACGGTGCTGGAAGCCGGCGAGTTGGCAAAGCTCCTGGAAGAGAAGTGGGGCGTCTCGGCGGCGGCCGCGGTTGCGGTCGCCGGACCGGGCGCCGGTGCCGCGGCGCCGGTCGAGGAAAAGACGGAGTTCACCGTCGTCCTCCAGGTGGTCGGCGACAAGAAGATCGAGGTCATCAAGGAGGTCCGGGCGATCACCGGCCTCGGCCTCAAGGAAGCGAAGGACCTCGTCGAGGGCGCGCCCAAGAACGTCAAGGAAAGCGTGAACAAGGACGAGGCCGGCAAGATCAAGGCGCAGCTTGAGAAAGTGGGCGCGAAGGTCGAGTTGAAGTGACGTTGTGACGGAATGACGAGCGGCGCCGCGTTTTGATGGCGCCGCCCGTCATGCCCGCATTGGTGGGCGAACAGATACGAAAGGCGAACGGTCGGTTCGCCAGGATGAAACGAGGACGAGATGGCACAAACGTTCACCGGCCGTAAGCGGGTCCGCAAGTTCTTCGGCAAAATCCACGAAGTCGCGGAGATGCCGAACCTCATCGAGGTGCAGAAGGCCTCCTACGACCAGTTCCTGCAGATCGGCATCGCCGGCGTCGACCGCCGCGACGACGGCCTGCAGACCGTGTTCAAGTCGGTGTTTCCGATCTCCGATTTCTCGGGGACGTCGATGCTCGAGTTCGTCCGCTACGAATTCGAGCCGCCGAAGTACGACGTCGACGAATGCCGCCAGCGCGGCATGACCTACGCCGCGCCGCTGAAAGTGACGCTCCGCCTCATCGTGTTCGATGTGGACCCGGAGACGCAGGCGAAGTCGGTGAAGGACATCAAGGAGCAGGACGTCTACATGGGCGACATTCCGCTCATGACGATGAACGGCACCTTCATCGTGAACGGCACCGAGCGGGTGATCGTATCGCAGATGCACCGCTCGCCCGGCGTGTTCTTCGACCACGACAAGGGCAAGACCCACTCCTCGGGCAAGCTCCTGTTCGCGGCACGCATCATTCCCTATCGCGGCTCGTGGCTCGATATCGAGTTCGACGCCAAGGACATCGTGCACGCGCGCATCGACCGCCGCCGCAAGATTCCGGTCACCTCGCTGCTCGCCGCGCTGGGCATGACCGGCGAGGAGATCCTCAACACCTTCTATACGCGGGTCACCTACAAGCGGGCGAAGGACGGATGGCGCGTGCCGTTCGATCCGCGCCGCATGCGGGGCTTCAAGGCCAACACCGACGTGCGCGACGCCGATTCCGGCGAGGTCGTGGTCGAGGCGGGCAAGAAGCTTACCGTGCGCCAGGCGCGCATGCTCGCGGAGAAGGGCCTGAAAGCGCTCAAGGTTTCCGACGAGGACCTCTACGGCCACTTTCTCGCCGAGGACGTGGTCAACGCCAAGACCGGCGAGATCTTCGCCGAGGCGGGCCAGGAGATCGACAAGAAGACGCTCGATGCACTGACGGAAGCCGGATACGACGTGATCCAGGTGCTCGACATCGATCATGTCCACACCGGCGCCTACATCCGCAACACGCTCGCCGTCGACAAGAACCTCACCCGCGAGGACGCGCTGTTTGACATCTACCGCGTCATGCGCCCGGGCGAGCCGCCAACGGTGGACACCGCCGAGGCCATGTTCAAGTCGCTGTTCTTCGATCCCGATCGCTACGATCTGTCCGCGGTCGGCCGGGTGAAGATGAACATGCGGCTCGACCTTACGGCCGACGACACCATGCGCATCCTGCGCAAGGAAGACATCATCGCGGTGATCAAGACGCTCTTGGATCTGCGTGACGGCCGCGGCGAGATCGACGACATCGACCATCTCGGCAACCGCCGGGTGCGCTCGGTCGGCGAGCTCATGGAGAACCAGTACCGCATCGGGTTGCTCCGCATGGAGCGCGCGATCAAGGAGCGCATGTCCTCGATCGACATCGACACGGTGATGCCGCAGGACCTCATCAACGCCAAGCCCGCAGCGGCGGCGGTGCGCGAGTTCTTCGGCTCGTCGCAGCTCTCGCAGTTCATGGATCAGACCAATCCGTTGTCGGAGATTACCCACAAGCGGCGCCTCTCGGCGCTGGGACCGGGCGGCCTCACCCGCGAGCGCGCGGGCTTCGAGGTGCGCGACGTGCACCCGACCCACTACGGCCGCATCTGCCCGATCGAGACGCCGGAAGGCCCGAACATCGGCCTGATCAACTCGCTTGCCACCTTCGCCCGCATCAACAAGTACGGATTCATCGAGACGCCGTACCGCAAGGTGAAGGACGGGCGCGTCACCGAAGAGGTGATCTACCTCTCGGCGATGGAGGAGGGGAAGTATTACGTGGCGCAGGCCAACGCCATCATCGACGGCCGCGGCCGTTTCACCGAGGACCTGATCGTGTGCCGGCACGCCGGCAACGTGCTCATGATCACGCCCGACAAGGTCGACTTCATGGACGTGTCGCCAAAGCAGCTCGTTTCGGTGGCCGCGGCGCTCATCCCGTTCCTCGAGAACGACGACGCCAACCGCGCGCTCATGGGCTCGAACATGCAGCGCCAGGCGGTGCCGCTGGTGCGCGCCGAGGCGCCGCTCGTCGGTACCGGCATGGAGGACGTGGTGGCCCGTGATTCCGGCGCCGCCATTGCCGCGCGCCGCACCGGCATCGTCGACCAGGTGGACGCGACCCGCATCGTCGTGCGCGCCACCGGCGAGCTCGACCCGTCGAAATCGGGCGTCGACATCTATCGCCTGCAGAAGTTCCAGCGTTCCAACCAGAACACTTGCATCAACCAGCAGCCGCTCGTTCGCGTCGGCGACATGGTGCAGAAGGGCGACATGATCGCCGACGGCCCGTCCACCGAACTCGGCGAGCTCGCGCTCGGGCGGAACGTGCTCGTCGCGTTCATGCCGTGGAACGGCTACAACTTCGAGGACTCGATCCTGCTTTCCGAGCGGATCGTGAAGGACGACGTCTTTACCTCGATCCACATCGAGGAATTCGAGGTAATGGCCCGCGACACCAAGCTCGGGCCGGAAGAGATCACCCGTGACATCCCCAACGTCTCGGAAGAGGCGCTGAAGAACCTCGACGAGGCGGGCATCGTCTACATCGGCGCCGAGGTGCACGCCGGCGACATCCTGTGCGGCAAGATCACGCCCAAGGGCGAAAGCCCGATGACGCCGGAGGAAAAGCTCTTGCGCGCTATCTTCGGCGAGAAAGCAGCCGATGTGCGCGACACGTCGCTGCGCGTCCCGCCGGGCGTGCAGGGCACGGTCGTCGAGGTGCGGGTGTTCAACCGCCATGGCGTCGACAAGGACGAGCGCGCGCTTGCCATCGAGCGCGAAGAGATCGAGCGGCTCGCCAAGGACCGCGACGACGAGCAGGCGATCCTCGACCGCAACGTCTACGGCCGCCTCGCCGAGATGCTGGAAGGCCGGCAGGGAATTGCCGGTCCCAAGGGCTTCAAGAAGGACACCAAGATTGCCCGCGCGGTGCTCGACGAGTATCCGCGCTCGCAGTGGTGGCAGTTCGTTTCGCCCAACGAGAAGGTGATGGGCGAGATCGAGGCGGTGCGCAAGCAGTACGACGAGTCCAAGAAGCGGCTTGAGCAGCGCTTCCTCGATAAGGTCGAGAAGCTACAGCGCGGCGACGAGCTGCCGCCCGGCGTCATGAAGATGGTCAAGGTCTTCGTGGCGGTGAAGCGCAAGATTCAGCCCGGCGACAAGATGGCCGGCCGCCACGGCAACAAGGGCGTGGTGTCGAAGATCGTGCCGTCCGAGGACATGCCGTTCCTGGAGGACGGAACTCCGGTCGACATCGTGCTCAACCCGCTCGGCGTGCCGAGCCGCATGAACGTCGGCCAGATCCTGGAGACGCACCTGGGCTGGGCCTGCCACGGCCTCGGCAAGATGGTCGCCAAGGCCTGCGACGCCTATTACCAGCGCCGCGACGCGCGTCCGCTCAAGGACACGCTGCGCAAGATCTATGGCCGCGAGGAAACCATCGCGTCGCTCGGCGATGAGGCGCTGATGGAGCTCGGGCAGAACCTCAAGCACGGCATCCCGATCGCGACGCCGGTGTTCGACGGGGCCAAGGAGGCCGACATCGAGCACATGCTGGATCTCGCCGGCCTCGACAAGACCGGACAGGTGCAGCTGCACGACGGCCGCACCGGCGACGCCTTCGATCGCAAAGTGACGGTGGGCTACATATATATGATGAAGCTCCACCACCTGGTGGACGACAAGATTCACGCCCGTTCCATCGGCCCCTACTCGCTCGTCACCCAGCAGCCGCTGGGCGGCAAGGCGCAGTTCGGCGGCCAGCGCTTCGGCGAGATGGAGGTGTGGGCGCTCGAGGCTTACGGGGCCGCGTACACCCTGCAGGAGATGCTGACGGTGAAGTCGGACGACGTCGCCGGCCGCACCAAGGTGTACGAGGCGATCGTGCGCGGCGACGACACCTTCGAAGCCGGCATCCCGGAGAGCTTCAACGTGCTGGTCAAGGAGATGCGCTCCTTGAGCCTGAACGTCGAGCTTGTCGCGACCAAGCAGAAGCCGGCGTTGCCGAGCCCCGAGGACAAGCCCGTCGCGGCCGAGTAAGCGCGTTTTGATCCCATTCTACCCGGCGGAGCGGCAACGCTCCTCGCCGGACCGCAGGAGAAGCGAATGAACCAGGAACTGACGAGCATTTTCGGACCGGCGCAGCCTCCGGCACAGGTCTTCGACCACATCCGGATCGCGATTGCGTCGCCCGAAAAGATTCTGTCGTGGTCCTATGGCGAGATCAAAAAGCCGGAGACCATCAACTACCGCACCTTCAAGCCGGAGCGGGACGGCCTGTTCTGCGCGCGCATCTTCGGCCCGATCAAGGACTACGAGTGCTTGTGCGGCAAGTACAAGCGCATGAAGTACAAGGGCATCATCTGCGAGAAGTGCGGCGTCGAGGTCACGCTCTCGCGCGTGCGGCGCGAGCGCATGGGTCACATCGAGCTCGCGGCGCCGGTGGCGCATATCTGGTTCCTCAAGTCGTTGCCGTCGCGCATCGGGCTTCTGGTCGACATGACGCTCAAGGACCTCGAGCGGATTCTCTACTTCGAATACTTCGTCGTGACCGAGCCGGGGCTCACGGTGCTCAAGAAGGGGCAGCTGCTTTCCGAAGAGGACATGATCAAGGCCCAGGAGGAGTACGGCGAGGATAGCTTTACCGCCAAGATCGGTGCCGATGCGATCCGCGAGATGCTCAAGGAGCTCGACCTCGACAAGATGGCGGTCGATCTGCGCAAGGAGATCGCCGAGTCCACCTCCGAACTCAAGCCGAAGAAGCTCGCCAAGCGCCTGAAGATCGTCGAGGCGCTGCAGCACTCGGGCAACAAGCCGGAGTGGATGATCTTGACCGTCGTGCCGGTGATCCCGCCGGATCTGCGGCCGCTCGTGCCGCTCGACGGGGGACGCTTCGCCACCTCCGACCTCAACGATCTCTATCGCCGCGTTATCAACCGCAACAACCGTCTGAAGCGGCTGATCGAGCTCAAGGCGCCGGACATCATCATCCGCAACGAGAAGCGGATGCTGCAGGAGGCCGTCGACGCGCTGTTCGACAACGGCCGCCGCGGCCGCGTCATCACCGGCGCCAACAAGCGCCCGCTGAAGTCGCTCGCCGACATGCTCAAGGGCAAGCAGGGCCGCTTCCGTCAGAACCTGCTCGGCAAGCGCGTCGACTATTCCGGCCGCTCGGTGATCGTGGTCGGGCCCGAGCTCAAGCTCCACCAGTGCGGGCTGCCGAAGAAGATGGCGCTCGAGCTGTTCAAGCCCTTCATCTATGCGCGGCTCGACGCCAAGGGCCACGCCGCCACCGTGAAGCAGGCGAAGAAGCTGGTCGAGAAGGAGAAGCCGGAGGTTTGGGATATCCTCGATGAGGTGATCCGCGAGCATCCGGTGCTGCTCAATCGCGCGCCGACGCTCCACCGCCTCGGCATCCAGGCGTTCGAGCCGGTCCTGATCGAAGGCAAGGCGATCCAGCTGCATCCGCTGGTCTGCGCCGCGTTCAACGCCGACTTCGACGGCGACCAGATGGCCGTGCACGTGCCGCTGTCGCTCGAGGCGCAGCTCGAGGCGCGCGTCCTCATGATGTCGACCAACAACATCCTGCACCCGGCGAACGGCTCGCCGATCATCGTGCCGTCGCAGGATATCGTGCTCGGCCTCTACTACCTGTCGCTGATGATCGAGAACGGCCCCGGCCAGTGGAAGCTCGAGCTGCACCCGCCGAAGGAGATGGAGCGCGACCGCAAGAAGAAGAACATCGTGCAG
>DATNNN010000006.1:0-4875 GCA_035601815.1 Xanthobacteraceae bacterium
GTGACGAACACCCGCGCCTCGTCCGGTCCGAAGGCGGGTGCGGTCACGTAGCGCTCGGGGATCGCGATCGTGGCGATGAGCGCGCCCTTGCCGTCCACCACCAGCACGCGCCCGGCGCCATATTCGGCGATGAACAGGTTGCCGCGCCGGTCTACGGCGAGCCCGTCGGGCCCCACGTCCCAGCCGCGCGGTCCCGGCGGCGCCACTTGATCGAGCAGCACGAAAACGCGGCGCAAGCCGAGCGAGCCATCCTCCTCCACCGGGTAGGCGAGCACGCGCCGCTCCAGATGCTCCGATACGAAGAGCGTGCGGCCGTCGCGGGCGAGCGCCGCGCCGTTCGCGTAATGGATGCCGGTGGCGACGCGGCGCGGTACGTCTTCTCCCGCCGGCAGATACAGCACCGATCCTTCCGCCGGCGCGAGCGGGCTGAAGATGCCGGACGATGAAAAGTAGATTCCGCCCTTCCTATCGTTGATCGAGGCGTTGGGCGTGGGAAAGCGCGCGCCCTTGTCGTCGCGGTCGATGATTGCCCGCGTCGCGCCGCTCAAATCGATGCGCGCGAGCGCATCCTGCAAATGGCAGAGAACGATCAGCGTGCCGGCGCCGCCATCGGCGATCGACGTGGGCCCGCAGCCGGCGCGCTTCCACACGACCGCGTTGCCGCGCCCGTCCCAGGCGCGCACGCGGTCGGCGCCCATCTCGGTGTAGTAGAGCCGCCCGCCGTACCACAACGGGCCCTCCGGGTAATGCGCCTCGGGGTTGATGACGATGCGCTCCTGGGCGGCCGCGGACGCGACAGAGGCAAGAAGAAACGCAAGGATGAAACGGCGCATAAGCATTTCCGACCATAGCGCAATGGCGGATTTCCCGCCTTGCCGCGGCCCACATTCCGGCATACGACCCCCGCACTCGGGACCGACCATGCTGCGCATCCTTGCGTTGATCGCTTTTCTGGCGTTTGCCGCCCTGCCGCAGCCGGCCTCAGCGCAAGGCGGCGGCTGGTTCCCGTTCTTCGGCCTCGGCGGCCCGCGCGCCCAGCCCGAGCCGCCGCGCGAACGTCCGCGTCCCTTGCTGCCGCGGGTCGCGCCCAAGGTGCAGCCCGCCAACGTGCCGCGATCCGCCTCGCCGCTCGAAGGCGCGCCGCCGCCCTATGAAGGCGAGCTTTCGCGCCTCGCCGAAATTCTCGGCGCGCTGCACTATCTGCGGCCGCTGTGCGGCGCCAAGGAAAGCGGCCGCTGGCGCGGCGAGATGCAGGCCCTGATCGAGGCCGAGGCGCCGACGCCGGAGCGGCGCAACCGTATGATCGGGAGCTTCAACCGCGGCTTCTCCACCTACGAGCAGGTCTACCGCACCTGCACCGCCGCCGCCGGGCTCGCCATCCACCGCTACCTCGACGAGGGGGCGCGGCTTTCGCGCGAAATCGCCACCCGCTACGGCAACTGATCAAGCTTTCGCGCGCGCGTTAACCTTCCTTAAAGGTCATGGGCGACGGCCCCGCCTCGCCCGGCTAAGGTTCGCGCTCCTTCCGCAAAGGGGGCGGAGAACCCGGCGTGCGCGTATTTCCTTTGACGCGAAAGTTCGCGAGCGAAGCCAAGGGCGCGGATTCCGAGCGCCAGGCCGCGCTCGCCATGCTGTCGGAGGCCTGGGACGAGGCGCGGATCGAAGGCATCGACGGCGATTGCCTGGCGCAGGTGGCCCTCTTCCGCGCCTTCAACGAGCTTGTCTCCACCTACGGCGAGGAAGCCACCGCCCGCTACGCCGACGGATTGGGTGAACGCATCCGTCGCGGCGAGTTCACGGTCGCGCCGAAGCAGTAATCCGCTCACCGGTCATTCTGGGGCGCCGCGAAGTGGCGAGCCCGGAATCCATAGTCCCTGCACTCGATGAAGACCGAGGTTATGGATTCCGGCCCGCGCTACGCGCGGCCGGAATGACAATCTTCGCTAACCCGCCCGCCGCTGGCGCGTGAGCAGGAAGCGCACCGGCGCGCCTTCGCTTGGGCCCGTGATCTCGCCCTGCCACATCACCTTGCGGCCGCGCACGAAGGTGCCGACCGGCCAGCCCGTCACCTTGAGCCCGTCGAACGGCGTCCAGCCGCAGCGCGAGCCGATCCATTTGTTCGTGATCGTCTCCTGGCGCCTGAGATCGACCACGGTGAGATCGGCGTCGAAGCCGGCGGCGATCCTGCCCTTGGCGGCGATGCCGAAGATGCGCGACGGCCCCGCGCTCGTCAGATCGACGAAGCGGGCGAGCGTGAGGCGGCCCGCATTCACGTGGTTCAGCATCACCGGCACCAGCGTCTGCACTCCGGGCATGCCCGACGGGCTCGCCGGATAGGGCTTGGCCTTCTCGGCGAGTGTATGCGGCGCGTGATCGGAGCCGAGCACGTCCACGAGGCCGTCGTCGAGCGCCTTCCATAACGCGGAGCGGTGGTGCGGCCCGCGCAGCGGCGGGTTCATTTGGGCGAGCGTGCCGAGGCGCTCGTAGGCCTCGGGCGCTTCGAGCGTGAGATGCTGCGGCGTCACCTCGACGGTGGCGTGGTCGCGGTGGCGCACCAGAACTTCCATTTCATCGGCGGTGGACACGTGCAGCAGGTGGACGCGCCGCCCGGTCTCGCGCGCGAGTGCCACGAGGCGCGTGGTGGCGCGCAGCGCCGCCGTCTCGTCGCGCCATACCGGGTGCGACGATGGATCGCCTTCGCGGCGGAGATTCTTGCGCTCCTCCAGCCGTGCATGGTCCTCGGCGTGGAAGGCGGCCCGGCGGTGGATCGCGCGCAGAATGGCGCGGAGACCGTCGTCGTCAGCGACGAGCAGGCCGCCGGTGGACGAGCCCATGAACACCTTGATGCCGGCGGAGCCCGGCAACTGCTCGAGCTCGGCGAGATCGGCGACGTTGTCGTGGGTGCCGCCGACGAAGAAGGCGAAGTCGCAGTGCATGCGCCCGCGGCCGGCGCGGATCTTGTCGGCGAAGGCCGACGCGCTCGTGGTGGGCGGCTCGGTGTTCGGCATCTCGAACACCGCCGTGACGCCGCCCTGCACCGCCGAGTGCGAGCCGGTCTCCAGATCCTCCTTGTGGGTCATTCCCGGTTCGCGGAAATGCACCTGGGTGTCGATGACGCCGGGCAGGAGATGCAGGCCGCGGCAGTCGATGCGCTCAGCGGCCGTGGCGCGGGAGAGGTCGCCCAATGCGGCGAACTTGCCGTCCTTGATGCCGAGGTCGCGGTCGAGGGGGCCGTCCTGGTTGACGACGGTGCCGCCCGCGAGCACCAGGTCGAAGGCCTCGCTCATAGAACCCTCTGGAATCGGCGGCCTTGCTCGATCACGCTCGCGGCCTTACGTGTCGGCGCGAGAATTGGCAAGGTGACTAAATGCGGGCCGCCCTCCTCACCGACCGTGTCGTGCTCCGGATCGCCGGGGCGGACGCGGTGCGCTTCTTGAACGGTCTCGTCACCAGCGAAGTAGCGGCGCTCGTGCCGGGCGAGGCGCGGTTCGCGGCACTGCTCACGCCCCAGGGCAAGATCATCGCCGATTTCATGCTGGTGGCGGTGGCCGGGGACGAAGGCGGCGGTTTCGTCATCGACGCGCCGCGGGCGCTTGCCGACGATCTGCAGAAGCGCCTCGCCTTCTATCGCCTGCGCGCCAAGGTGGACATCGCGGCGCGGCCCGATCTCGCGGTCGCGGTGGCGCTCGCAGGCGCGCCGGACGATCTTGGCCTTGCTTATGACGATCCGCGCGCCGCCGGTCTCGGTACCCGGGTCGTGCTGCCGGCGGAAGGTGCCGAGGCCGCGCTCGCCGCCGCCGGGTTCGCGCTGGCGCCCGAAGACGAATGGCAGGCGCGGCGGATCGGGCAAGGCGTGCCCGAGGGCGGCAAGGATTTCACCTACGGCGATACCTTCCCGCACGAGGCCGACATGGATCAGCTCGCCGGCGTCGACTTCCAAAAGGGCTGCTTCATCGGCCAGGAGGTGGTGTCGAGGATGCAGCACCGCGGCACGGCGAGGAACCGCGTGGTGCCGGTGGCCTACGAGGGCCCGGCACCGCTGCCGGGCATCGAGGCGAGAGTGGGCGAGCGCGCCGTGGGCTTCATGGGCTCGGCGATCGGCGGTCGCGGGCTCGCCATGCTGCGGCTCGACCGCGTGGCGGAGGGAATGGCGGGCGGCGAGACGCTCTCCGCCGGCGGCGTGCCGCTCACGCTCGCCAAGCCCGCGTGGGCGAATTTTCCGTTTCCGGGAGAAGCGGCGTGAGCGCCGACAAGCTCACGCGCTGCCCCTGGTGCGGCAGCGATCCGCTCTATGTGGCCTATCACGACACCGAGTGGGGCGTGCCGGAGCGCAACGATCGCGCGCTCTACGAGAAGCTCGTGCTCGACGGCTTCCAGGCCGGCCTGTCGTGGATCACGATTCTCCGCAAGCGCGACAACTTCCGCCGCGCCTTGGACGGCTTCAAGCCGGAGAAGATCGCCCGCTACGACAGGAAGAAGATCGCGGCGCTGATGCGCGACGCCGGCATCGTGCGCAACCGCCAGAAGATCGACGGCGCCGTGGCGTCCGCCCGCGCCTGGCTCGACATCACGGAGAACGGCCCCGGCTTCTCGGACTATCTCTGGGACTTCGTCGATGGCCGGCCCAAGGTCAATCGCTTCCGCACCCGAGGGCAGATCCCGGCGGAGACGCCGCTGTCGCTGAAGATTTCCAATGACCTGAAGGCGCGCGGCTTCAAATTCTGCGGGCCGACCATCGTCTACGCCTTCATGCAGGCGGTGGGCATGGTCAACGATCACCTGGTGAAGTGCCACCGCTATAAAGAGCTCGCGCGCTGATGGCCCCCAGCACGAGAGAAAGCCCCCGCGCCTGGCAGCGCATGCTGTCGGGCCGCA
>DATNNN010000007.1:0-9318 GCA_035601815.1 Xanthobacteraceae bacterium
GCCGGCGCCGAGCCGATGCGGCCGATCGGGGCGAAGTCCTTGCGCGGGTCGAAGCCGGCGTTGGGATACATGCTCGGCGCGATCGCGATGGTGCCGGTGTAGCCGAGAAAGAGGGTGTAGCCGTCCGGCGGCGCGCCGACGAACGCCCGCGCGGCGATGGTGCCGCCGGCGCCGCCGCGGTTGTCGACGATGATCTGCTGGCCGAGCGTGGCGCTCAGGCGCTCCGCCACGATACGCGCCACCACCGAGGTGCTGCCCCCTGGCGGGAACGGCACGATGAGCGTGATCGGCCGCGTCGGATACTCCTGGGCCTGAGCCGAGCCAAGTACGGCGGCCGCGAAAAGAAGAACGATGCAAAGTCGCCGTGCCATCGCAACCTCCTCAGTTTCCCAGCAAATTCCGCGCCACGATCACGCGCATGATCTCGTTGGTGCCTTCGAGAATCTGGTGCACGCGCACGTCGCGCAACACGCGCTCGATGGGATGGTCGCGCAGGTAGCCATAGCCGCCGTGCAGCTGCAGGCAGCCGTTGACCGCCTCGAAGCCCGTGTCCGTCGCGAAGCGCTTGGCCATGGCGGCGAGCTTGGTGGCATCGGGCTCCCGGTTCTGCACCGCCACGGCGGCGCGCCACAGCATCAGCCGCGCCGCCTCGATCCCGGTGGCGTAATCGGCCACACGAAACTGCAGCGCCTGGAAATCGGCGAGGCGGCTGCCGAACTGCTTGCGCTCGCGCATGTAGGCGAGCGTGCGGCCGAGACAAAACTGCGCGCCGCCGAGCGAGCAGGCGGCGATGTTGAGCCGCCCGCCGTCGAGGCCGCTCATGGCGATCTTGAAGCCCATGCCTTCGTCGTTGATGCGATTTTCCGCCGGCACCCGGCAATCGCGCAGGATCACCGCGGCAGTCGGCTGCGAATGCCAGCCGAGCTTCTTCTCCTGCGCGCCGAACGAGAGCCCGGGCGTGCCCCTCTCCACCACGAAAGCGGAGATGCCCTTCGGCCCCTCGCCGCCGGTGCGCGCCATGACCACGTAGATGTCCGCCTCGCCGGCGCCCGAGATGAACGCCTTCTCGCCGTCGAGCACGTAGTGGTCGCCGTCGCGCCGCGCGCGGGTGCGAAGCGCTGCCGCGTCGGAGCCCGCCTCGGGCTCGGTCAGGCAGTAGCTCGCGAATTTCTGCATGGTGCAGAGGTCGGGCAGCCAGCGTGCGCGCTGCGGATCGGCGGCGAAGGCGTCGATCATCCAGGCGGCCATGTTGTGGATGGAGATGTAGGCCGCGGTCGACACGCAGCCTTGCGCCAGCTCCTCGAAGATGAGCGCCGCGTCGAGGCGCGTGAGCGCCGAGCCGCCCACGTCGGCCTTGACGTAAATGCCGCCGAAGCCGAGCTCGGCGGCCTTGCGCAGCGCCTCGACGGGAAAGACGCAGTCCTCGTCCCACGCCCGCGCGTGCGGCGCCATCTCCAGGCGCGCGAACTCGCGCGCCACGTCGCGGAAGGCGCGCTGTTCCTCGGAAAGCTCGAAGTCCATGATCGTCCCCACCCCGCATAGCGGGCTCTGCCCATTCTGTCATGTAGGGCGCGGCGCCGCGAACCGGCTTGCGCCCCGCCCGGGCAAGACCCACCTATCGGCAAGCCCGCAAGGAGGCCGCATGACCGACGCTCCCCGCCTCGCCACCGCCCCCGGCGCCCGCCCCGACGCCTACGATCCGGCGAGCCAGCCGGAATACTTCGAGGGCGTCTTGTCGCGCCGCGTCGTGGCCTTCCTCGTCGACATGGTCATCCTCACCGTTGTCATGACCGCGATCGTGGTGTTCATCGCGATCTTTGGCCTCGTCACCCTCGGCATCGGCTGGCTTCTCTTCTTCCTCGTCGGCCCGATCTTCGTGGTGCTCGCCATCGTCTATTTCGGCACAACGCTCGCCTCGCCCGCCTCCGCCACGCTTGGCATGCGCGCCATGAACCTGGAGATGCGGCTCTGGTACGGCACGCCCATGTACTTCCTGCTCGGCGCCGTGCACATGATCGTGTTCTGGATCACGGTCAGCGTGTTCACGCCGCTCGTCCTGCTCGTCGGCCTGTTCAACGGCAGGAAGCGCCTCTTGCACGACTTCGTTTGCGGCACCGTCATGGTGAACAACGAGGCCCGCGCCGCGCGTTTACGCCGCTCCTAGGCGCTTGTCGAAATCCGCGGGAAGCGCGATCCTTGGGCCGATACGAATCTAGGGCCAACCCTTGACCCAGCAGCCGCGCGACACCCCGCAGTTCTTCCTGACCAGCCCGGCCACCTGCCCGTACCTGCCCGGCCGCCAGGAGCGCAAGGTTTTCACCCATCTCGTCGGCGAGCGCGCCGCCGAGGTGAACGACGTGCTCACCCAAGGCGGCTTCCGCCGCTCGCAGTCGATCGCCTACCGGCCGGCGTGCGAGGCCTGCCGCGCCTGCGTGTCGGTGCGCGTGCTGACGCAGGAGTTCGAGCCGAGCCGCACCTTCCGCCGCGTGCTCGCGGTCAACGACGACCTCATCGGCCACGCCGGCAGCGCGCAGCCCACGGCCGAGCAGTATTCGCTGTTCCGCGCCTACCTCGACACCCGCCACGCTGACGGCGGCATGGTGGATATGAGCGTGCTCGACTATTCCATGATGATCGAGGACAGCCACGTGCGCACGAAGCTGATCGAGTATCGCCGCCGCGGGCCCGACTCGATCATCACCGGCCGCGGCACCGGCCCGCTGCTCGCCGTCGCGCTGACCGACACGCTCGCCGACGGATTGTCGATGGTCTACTCGTTCTACGATCCCGAGGCCGGCGGCCGCTCGCTCGGCACCTACGTGATCCTCGACCACATCGCGCGCGCCAGGCGCCTGGGCCTTCCCCACGTCTATCTCGGCTACTGGGTCGATGGCTCGCCCAAGATGGACTACAAGCGCCGCTTCCTGCCGCAGGAGCGCCTCGGCCAGGACGGCTGGATGCGGGTGGAAGTTTAGCTCGTCCCGTTCCCCGGGCGCGCCTACCCCACCGCTATGTCGTAGAGCAGCTTGATATTGAGCGCGATGATGACCGCCGCGGTGATCGCCGCGAGCACCGTCACCCAGCGGGCGGCGACGAGCTCACCGAGCTTGCGCCGATCGGCGGTGAACATGACCAGCGGCACGATGGAGAACGGCAGCGCCAGGCCCAGAATCACCTGGCTCAGGATCAGGAGCTTGGCGGTCCCCGCCTCGCCGAACCAGATCGTCACCCCCGCCGCCGGCACGATGGCGATGCCGCGCGTGATCAGCCGCCGCGCCCACGGCGGCAGCCGGATGTCGATGAAGCCTTCCATGACGATCTGACCGGCGAGCGTCGCCGTCACCGTCGAGTTCATTCCGCAGCACAAGAGCGCGATGCCGAAGAGCGTCGGCGCCCAGGCCGAGCCGAGCAAGGGCGCGATCAGCGCGTGCACGGCGCCGAGCTCCGACACCTCGGTCTGGCCGGTGCGATTGAAAGTCGCCGCCGCCAAGATCAGAATCGCGGCGTTGATCAGGAGCGCGAACATCAGCGCGATGGTAGAATCGGCGGTGGCGAGGTTGATCGCCTCGCGCTTCTCCTCGACCGTGTCGCCGAATCTCCGCGTCTGCACCACGCCCGAGTGCAGATAGAGATTGTGCGGCATCACGGTGGCACCGATGATGCCAATGGCGAGATAAAGCATGTCCGGATTGGTGACGATCTCGGTCGTCGGCGCGAAGCCGCGGATCACCGCGCCCCAGTTGGGATCGGCGAGCGCGATCTGGATCGCGAAGCACACGGCGATGACGCCGAGCAGCGTCACGATGAACGCCTCGATCCAACGGAAGCCGAGGTTCTGCAGCCACAGGATGAGGAAAACGTCGGCCGCGGTGATGAGCACGCCGAGCTCGAGCGGAACGCCGAACAACAGATTGAGGCCGATGGCCGTGCCGATCACCTCGGCCAGATCCGTGGCGCAGATGGCGATCTCGGCGAGCAGCCACAGCGGCCACGACACGAAGCGCGGGAATGCGTCGCGGCACGCCTGCGCCAGATCCCTTCCGGCGCCGATGCCCAGCCGCGCGCACAGCGCCTGCAGCAAAATCGCCATCAGGTTGGAGAGGAGCGCGACGGTGAGGAGCGCGTAGCCGAACTTGGAGCCGCCAGCGAGCGAGGTCGCCCAGTTGCCCGGGTCCATGTAGCCGACGGCGACGAGATAGCCGGGGCCGAGGAAGGCCACGAGCTTACGCCAGAACGGCCCGCTCGGCCGGGTGCGGATGGTGCCGAACACCTCGGCGAGCGACGCGCGCCCGCGCGGGCGCCGCCATCCGGCTTCGCCGTTCGCAGTGGTGGATTCGACGGCCACGGATTCTCCTTCGCCGCACATCATACCTAGTTGCGAATGATTTGCAACTGCGTGTTTTGCCGAAAGATATCAACAAGAAGGCCAAGCCAACGGAATCAAAGCACGAGCTTTGCCATTGGACGCTTCCCCGCCCGCTGGCTATGACCGTGGCCGACCCGGCGGGTTTTGTCGGCGCGGGGACGTCACGTCATGCTGTTCCACGAGCCGTTCTTCGCGCTGTTCCTCTTCCCCGGCTTCTATGCCGCCTATCTCCTGATCGAGAGCCGCGTCCGCGCCAAAAAGTGGGCGCTGATCCTCGCCAGCCTCGCCTTCTACACCTGGGGCGAGCCGCTGTTCGTGCCGGTGGTGCTCCTGTCGGCGCTGATCGACTATGGGCTGTCGCAGCGGATCGCGGCGGCCAAGGGCGAGCCCGCCCGGCGCGCGTTCCTCGTCGCTGGCATCGCGTTCAACCTCGGCATTTTGATTTTCTACAAGTACGCCGCCTTCATCGCCATGAACCTTAATCTCGTGCTGAAGCCGTTTTCCGGCGCCGAGCTTCCGCTGCTGCGCATCGCGCTGCCCATCGGCGTTTCCTTCATCGTCTTCGAGAAGATTTCGTATCTCGTCGACTGCTACCGCGGCCTCTCCAAGCCCGCGCGCACGCTCGCCGACTATTCCCTGTTCGTGTTCCTGTTCCCGAAGCTCCTCGCCGGACCGATCCTGAAATACCACGAGATGGAGCGGCAGATCGCCGACCCCCTGCCGGTTGCCTGGACCGACTTCGAGGAAGGGTTCCTGCGCACCGCCCGCGGCATGGCGAAGAAGATCCTGATCGCCGACCCGCTCGGCGTCTACGCCGACCGGGTGTTCAGCGCCGACGCCGCCGCACTCTCCTCGGGCTCCGCCGCGCTCGGCCTCGTCTGCTTCACGCTGCAGATCTACTTCGACTTTTCCGCCTATTCCGACATGGCGATCGGCATCGCGCGCATGCTCGGCTTCCGCCTGAAAGAAAATTTCAACATGCCGTACATCGCCCGCTCGCTCACCGAGTTCTGGCGGCGCTGGCACATGTCGCTGACCAGCTGGATCCGCGAGTATCTCTACGTCCCGCTCGGCGGAAATCGTGGTGGCGAGATTCGCACTTACCTCAATCTGTGGATCTGCTTTCTCCTCTCCGGCGTGTGGCACGGGGCGAACTGGAACTTCGTGCTGTGGGGCGCCTACAACGGGCTGTTCCTGACGCTGGAGCGGATGTTCCTCGGCCGCGCCCTCGATCGCGCCGGTGCGCTCGTCTCCACCGCCTTCACGCTGGTGGTGGTGATGCTGGGCTGGGCGATCTTTCGCACCACCTCGGTGGAGCATCTCACCGGGTTCATCGCGGCCCTCGTTGGCCGCGCGCCCGCCGCGGCACCCTTGGCGGTGCCCGTCGACGTCCCGATTACCGCCACACTGGCCGTTATCCTGTGCCTGTTGCCGGCGACGCCGCTCTGGGCACCCCTCATGCGGTCCTACGAGACCAATCCCTTGGTGCGGCGGCTCGCGGCCATCGCGCTCGTCCTGCTTTGGGCCATCGCCTGCGGCCGGGCTCTCGCCGTTCCCTTCAAGCCATTCATTTACTTCAGGTTTTAGCCATGGCGGCAAGCTTGATAGCGGCCACGAAATCCTGGCGACCCCTCGCCGCCGGCATCCTCGTGCTCGCGCCCCTGCTGACGCTGTGGAACCTCGGCGCCGCCGATCTCGCGCCAAAGCTCGTGGTCAAGATCGGCCGCCAGCTCTCCGGCATCACCGACGACCCGGTGCCGGTGCCGGCGTCGCTGCGCACCTTCGCCGACGGCGCTCTGCAGAAGTCGGCGATGCAGGCGGTGAACGACGCCAACCCGTTGCGTCCGCCCCTCATCCGGCTCGCCAATCAAGTCCGCTACAAGCTGTTCGGCGCCTACGGCGCGCCCGATGTCGTCGCTGGCGAGCAGGGGCAGCTGATCGAGCAGAGTTACGTGGACGAATACTGCCGCCGCGATCTTGCCGTTCTCGAAACCAAGGCGCGCGCGTGGATTCCGAAACTGAAGGCGCTGCAGGATTCCTTCGCGGCGCGCGGCCATACGCTCATCTACGTGATCACGCCGTCGAAGATGGCGCACGTGCCCGAGCTGTTCCTGCCGCGTTTGTCCTGCGCGAGCACGCCTTTCGACCGCGTCCAGTACCTGCCCACCTACACGCGCCTCCTGCGCGAGGCCGGCGTGCGTTTCGTCGACCTCGCCACCCTCACCCACGGCCTGCGCGGCCGCTACGAGATCGACGTGTTCCCGGCCGGCGGCACCCATTGGAACGCGCTCGGCGTGGCGCACGCCGCCGACGCCGTTCTCGCCGAGATCAACCGCGACCAGGCGATCGCGCCGCGGCTCAAATGGGGCTACACCATCACCGACCGGCCCGCCGGCAGCGACCGCGAGCTCGTCGACCTGATCAACGTGCTGTTGCCGCAGGTGCGCTATCCCACCGCCCGGGTGACCTTCGACAAGAATGCCTGCGCCGACTTCCCGGCCGCGCACCTGAACATGGCGATCGTGGGCGGCAGCTTCATCCATGCGCTAGCGCGCACCCTCATCATCGACGGCTGCCTGCGGGGCTTGCGGTCCTACAATTATCTCTACCGCGGCCGCCGCAGCGGGCCGGCCTATGCCATCGACAAGGAACGCCTCACCGCCGCCGACATCGCGCCGCTCGCCGACGCCGATATCGTGATCCTCGAGGAAAACGAGCAGGTGCTGCCGGGCTCGGCCCACGCCGAGGAATTCCGCCGCGTGCTGACGGCAGCGCCTTAAGCGCCGCAGAACAGCGGCACGAAGCCGAGTTGGGCCGCGGTCTTGCAGATGCCGTCGCGCGCCGCCGCGTGCCCCGTGGCGCTGAAATAGACGGCGCCCAAGACGCCGCTCGCGCCCGCCCACAGATAGAACTGCAGGTTCCGCACGCTGTAGAAATTGTAATTGCCTTCCTCGTCGTACTCCGGCTCCTGCTCTTCGAGCATGTCCTGCGGCCGGGCCCCGGCCAGCGTGAACAGCGCATCGTCCTTGTCGAGCTTTTCCGGATAGAAGCCCGCGTTCGCCCGCCACCAGTGGGCAACGAAGCCCAGGCCAAGGCCGAGCACGCTCCACCACAGGAATTCGCCGACGCCGAGCCACATGCGGGAAAATTCGCATGGGTAGGCTAAGCGAAAGTAAACGTCAGCGCGGGGGCGCCACCTCGGCATCCTTGAGGCCGGCGGCGTCGAGCGCCCGGCGCACGGTGCCGTCGGCCTTGGCCGCCTCGATGAAGTCGGCGACGTAGGCGAGCGCGTTGGGGCGGTTCCTGCGCACCGCCGGGGCCACGGTCGAGGCCCAGAAGTGGCCGGGCAATATGCGCGCGCCCGGCATCTGCGCCGCGAAGTTCTTGAGCGATTCCTTGGAGAGGGCCACCGCGTCGGCCCTACCCGCCTTTACTTCAACAAGCAGTTCCTCGACCCCGCGGAAGGTCTTGATTTGAGTCCGCTTTAGCGAGGCGGCCGCACCCCGTGCGGTGGTGGTGTTGGCAACGCCGATGACACGCACGCCCGGCCGGTCCACCTCCTCGATCGACTGAATCGCGGAGCCCGCCGGCACCAGATACGTGCTCTCGAACTGGAAATAGGCCGGCGCAAAATCCACCGATTTCGCCCGCTCGGCGTCCACCGGCATGAAGGTCACGTCCCATACGTCGCGATTGACGGCCGCCGTGATCTCGCCCGAGCTCGAAAAGTCTACATATTGCACCGGCACGCCGAGCTTCTGCGCCAGCGCCGCCCCGAGATCGACCGCCACCCCGCGTGGCCGGCCGGTGGTGGAATCGCGCGCGGTGTAAAACGCCGACGCCGCCGGGCCGACGCCGATCGCGACCCGCAGCGTTCCGGTGGGGGCAAGCTCGCTCATGAATTCCTCTGCAATGGGGGAACCGCGGGAAGAAGAGCGAGCAAAATGAAGGCCAGCGGAAACCACCGTGGGGTGCCGGCGCTCACTTGAACCGGTTGCTCTTGGGAAATCCCTTGGGCGCGATGCGACCGGCGTCGGCGCGCTTGCCCCTCCAGTCGGCGAGATCGCGCTTGGAAATCGTCGTGGTGCGGTCGGCGGAGTCGGTCCAGCTCAACCCGTCGTCGATGTCGAACGCCCGGATGTCGGAGAGGCCGCCGTCCTTGTAGCGCTGCAGGCGCACGCCACGGCCCCGCCCCATCTCCGGCAGCTCGGCGAGCGGGAACAGAACCATCTTGCGGTTCTCCCCGATCACCGCGAGCGTATCGCCGACGGCGAGCGCGATCGTGCGCGCCTCGTCCGGCGATTTCAGATTCAGCACCTGCTTACCCTTGCGCGTATTGGCGACGCCGTCGTCCTCTTTCACGATGAAGCCGTTGCCGGAGTGCGACGCCACCACGAACTTACGCCCGCCGACCAGGGCGAACACGTCGACGAGGTCCGCCTCCTGCTCCATGTCGACGAAGAGGCGGATCGGTTCGCCGAAGCCGCGCCCGCCCGGAAGCTTCGAGGCATCGATGGTGTAGAAGCGCCCATTGGTGGCGAACGCCATGAGCTTCGACGTGGTCTCGGCCGGGAAGGAAAGCCGCGCCCGGTCGTCGCCCTTGAAGGTGAGGTTGGAGGTGTCGGCGTTCTGCCCCTTGAGCGCGCGGATCCAGCCCTTTTCGGAAACGACGACGGTGATCGGCTCCTTTTCGATCATCGCCTGCGTCACCGCCTCGATGTCGATCTCCTGCACCTTGTCGAAGCCGGTGCGGCGGCGGCCGAGCGCGGTGCTCGGCCCGTATTTCGTGCGCACCTCCTTGATTTGCGTCCCGATCGCCTTCCACTGCTGCACCGGCGAGGCCAAGAGCTTCTCGATTTGCTTCTTCTCCTCGCCGAGCGCCTTGTGCTCGCGCTTGATCTCCAGCTCCTCGAGCTTGCGCAAATTGCGCAGCCGCATGTCGAGGATGGCCG
>DATNNN010000008.1:0-5460 GCA_035601815.1 Xanthobacteraceae bacterium
TGATAAGCGAGCTTTGTGGTGGCGTTCACCACCACCGGCCCGCCCGTGGGCATGGAGCGCGAGCCCACGGTGCCGCCGCCGGAGGGGATGAGATCGGTGTCGCCCTGCAGGACATGGATGCGGTCGAGCGGCATGTCGAGCTGCTGCGACACGAGCTGGGCATAGGTGGTCTTGTGGCCGTGGCCCCCCGACTGGGTGCCGATGAGCACGGTGACGCTGCCGTCCTTCTCCAGGCGCACCTTGCCGCTCTCCGGCGCGGTCATGCCGCAGGCCTCGATATAGCTCGCGATGCCGATGCCGGCGAACTTGCCGGCTTTCTGCGCGAGCGCGGCGCGGGCGGGAAAGCCCTTCCAGTCGGCGAGCTCTTGCGCCCGCGCCAGATGCCCGGCGAAATCGCCGCTGTCGTAGATCCGGCCGCTCGCGGTCTTGTAGGGCATCGCCGACGCCGGAACGAAATTCCGCCGGCGGATCTCGTCGGGCGTGAGCTTCAGCTCGCGCGCGACCGCGTCCACGAGCCGCTCGATCACGTAGGCCGCCTCCGGCCGGCCGGCGCCACGATAGGCCTCGACCGGCACCGTGTGCGTATAGACCGCGCGTACGCGCGCATGCATGGCCGGGATCGTATAGACGCCCGGCAGCATCGTCGCCCCGAGATAGGGGATGTAGGGCGCCACCGCCGAGAGATACGCCCCCATGGCGGCGATGGTGTCGACGCGGATCGCCAGGAACTTGCCGTCCTTGTCCACCGCCATCTCGGCCGTGGTGACGTTGTCGCGGCCGTGCGTGTCGGCGATGAAATGTTCCGAGCGCTCGGACACCCAGGCGACCACCTTCTTCAATTTCTGCGCGGCGCGGCCGGCAAGCGCATATTCGCCGTAGGGGATGGCCTTGGTGCCGAAGCCGCCCCCCACGTCGTTGGTGATGACCCGCATCTTGTCGGGGGTGAGCTTCATCACCGCCCCGCCGATGCCATTCAGGATCATGTGGCTGCCCTGGCTGCCGAGCGTGAGCACCACGCGGCCGCGCTCGTCGATCTCTGCGACGACGCCGCGGGGCTCGATGTAGTTCGCCACCACGCGCTGATTGACGAGCTCGATCTTCACCACGCGCGCCGCTTTCTTGAACGCCTCCTCCGTGGCCGGCCCATCGCCGATCTCGGCGGTGAAGGCGAGATTGTGCTTGCGCTCGGGCCACACCAGCGGCGCGCCGTCGCCGACCGCGCCTTTGGTGGCGGCGATAGCCGGGAGCGACTCCCAATCGATGCCGAGTGCCTCGCCGGCATCGCGGGCCTGTTCCACGGTGTCGGCGACCACGAAGGCCACCGGCTCGCCCACATAGCGCGCGGTGTCCGTGGGCAGCACCGGATAGGGCGGCACCCATACCTGTTTCTCGTTCGACGGCTGGAGGAACGCGGCGCCGTGGCTGGGCTGGAGGCCGAAGTCGGCGATGTCGGCGGCGGTCAAAATCAGCCGCACGCCCGGCATCTTGCCCGCCGCGGCGAGTGCGGTGAACTTGAAGCGGGCGTGGGCGTGGGGCGAGCGCACCACGATCGCCCTGAGCGCGCCCGCCGGGATTGCGTCCGCCACATAGCGGCCGCGGCCGGTCAACAGCGGCGGGTCCTCGACCCGCGTGTGGGGCTGGCCGACGCCGAATTTCATGAGACGCATTGAAGCCTCCGGGAACGCGCGATCTGCTATGTTGCGGCGCTGTTATAGCCGGAGAGCACGATGATCCGTAAGCTCCCTTCCGGAAAATACCGGCTCTATTCCCGCAAGATCGATCGCAAGACCGGCAAGCGCCGCAACCTCGGAACTTTCGGGACCCGCGCTGCCGCGCTGAAGCACGAGCGCGCGGTACAGTTCTTCAAGCGCGCCTAGCGAGGCGAACGCATGCCCACACCGAACGGCGCCCTCGACGCCGCCGCGATCAAGCTGCACCGCACCGGCAGCGGACCTACGCTCGTGCTCGTCCACTGCCTCGGCGTCGACCGCCGCCTGTGGGACATCGCGGCGGCCGGCCTCACATCCGACTTCACGCTCGCGAGCTACGACCTGCCCGGTCACGGCGAAACGCCGGTTCCGGGCAACGCCTATCGCGTAGAGGATTTGTCGCTGCAGCTCGCGGGCACGCTCGACCGCGCCGGCTTTGGCCGCGTGCACCTCGCGGGAATTTCGCTCGGCGGCTGTGTCGCCCAGCACTTCGCCGCCACGCGGCCCGAGCGGGTCGACCGGCTGATGCTCATCGACACCACGCCGCGCTATCCCGACGAGCAGCGCAAGGGGTGGGGCGAGCGCGCCGCGATCGCGCGCACCAAGGGTGTGCCCGCCATGATCGACATGCTCATCAACATCTGGTTTACGCCGGAGTTCGCAGCGAGCGGCGCGCCGGCCGTGGCCTATGTCCGCGAGTGTTTTTCGCGCGTCCCGGGCGAGGGCTACGCGAAAGCCTGCGAGGCGCTCGCCGAAGTGGACCTTCTACCGCTCGCGCCCAAAATCAAGGCGCCGACGCTGATCGTGATCGGCGAGCAGGATCTCCCCGCCTTCCATGAATCGGCGAAGTGGCTGGAACAGAACATCGCCGGCTCGCGCAAGGTCGTGCTCGCGCCCGCGCGCCACGCCTCGATTTTGGAACGGCCAAAGGAATTCTCAGAAGCCGCGCGGGCTTTCCTGCGCGGGTGAGACGGGCCCCGCCGGGGCGTCCGGCATGGGAAAACCGCCCGGACGCGCCGGCGGCGCCCGCCGGCGGCGCGCGACCTTTCCGATGCCCTGGCTCACCACGTAGAACACCGGCGTGAAGACGAGCCCGAAGATCGTGACGCCGATCATGCCGAAGAACACCGTGGTGCCGAGCGTCTGGCGCAGCTCCGCGCCGGCGCCCACCGCCCACACCAGCGGCACCACGCCAAGGACGAACGCCATCGACGTCATCAGGATCGGCCGGAAGCGGAGTCGCGCCGCCTCCACCGCCGCCGCCCAGCGGTCGCGGCCCTGCCCCTCGAGCTGATGCGCGAACTCGACGATCAGAATCGCGTTCTTGGCGGCGAGCGCGATCAGCACGATGAAGCCCACTTGCGTGAGAATGTTATTGTCCTGGCCGCGCAGGATCACGCCCGAGATCGCGGCGATCAGGCACATGGGCACGATGAGGATGACGGCGAACGGCAGTGTCAGGCTCTCGAACTGCGCCGCCAGCACCAGGAACACGAACAAGACGGCCAGCGTGAAGGCGAAGATCGCGGTCGAGCCCGCGCGCAATTGCTGGAAGGCGAGCGTCGTCCACTCGTAGCCGAAACCGTCGGGCAGCGTCTCGGCGGCGAGCTTGTTCATGATCTCGATCGCCTGCCCCTGGCTGTAGCCCGGTGCCGCCGCGCCATCGAGCTCAGCCGCGGGATAAAGGTTGTAGCGCGGCATCCGGTAGGGCCCGGACTGGTCGCGCACCGTAGTGAAGGAGCCGAGCGGCACCGTGTCGCCGCGGGCGTTGCGCACGCGGATGTTGAGGACGTCGCGCGGGTCGTTGCGGAAGCGGTCCTCGGCCTGGGCGATCACGCGGAAAGTGCGGCCGAACAGATTGAAGTCGTTGACGTAGGCCGAGCCGATGTAGATCTGCAGCGCCGCGAACACGTCGGAGACGTTGACGCCGAGGAGCTGCGCCTTGGTGCGGTCGATGTCGAGATAGAGCTGCGGCGTCGACGTCTCGAACAGCGAGAATACCTGGGTGAGCCCCGGCGTCTGCGCCGCGCGGCCCATCATGGCGTAGACCGCGCTTTGCAGCGCCTCCGGCCCGCGGCCGGCGCGGTCCTCGATCATCATGCGGAAGCCGCCGGCGTTGCCGATGCCCTGCACCGGCGGCGGCTGCACCACCACCACGAACGCCTCCTCTATTGCCGAAAGCCGCTGGAACAACTGCCCCTGCAGCCCCGACGCCGACTTCGCCGGGTCGCTACCGCGCGACTTAAACGGATCGAGCACAAGGAACAGCGCACCCGAGTTCGGCGCGTTCGAGAAGCTCGCGCCCGAGAAGCCCACGATGTTCACCCCGTGGGCGATGCCGGGCACCTTCGAGGCGATCTCCCAGGCGCGGCGCATCACCTGGTCGGTCCGCGCCAGCGACGCGCCCGGCGGCAACTGGGCAGCGACGATTAGATAGCCGCGGTCGACCTGCGGGATGAAGCCCTGCGGCGTGCGGCGGAATTCGTTGAGACCGAACGCGATCACCACGGCATAGGCCACGAGCATCAGTAGCGGGATGCGCACCACCCGCGTCGACAACGCGCCGTAACCGCTCGCCGCCGCGCCGAAGCCGCGATTGAACAGGGCGAAGAAGTCGCGGATCGGCCGCTCCCATGGCCGCGGCGGGGCCTCGCTCCGTGGCTTGAGCAGGAGTCGGCACATCGCCGGCGACAACGTCAGCGACACCAGGAGCGAGATGAGGGTGGCGCCGGTGATGGTGAGCGCGAACTGGCGATAGAACGCGCCGGAAATGCCGGTGATGAACGCCGACGGCACGAACACCGCGATCAGCACCAGCGCGATCGCGATTAGGGCGCGCCCCACCTCGTCCATGCTCTTGATCGCCGCCTCGCGCGGCGCAAGCCCGCGCTCGATGTTGCGCTCGACGTTCTCCACCACCACGATCGCGTCGTCGACCACGATACCGATCGCGAGCACGAGGCCGAACAGCGACAGGGTGTTCAGCGTGAAGCCGAACAGCCCCATGAAGAAGAAGGTGCCGATCAGCGACACCGGAATCGCCACGATGGGGATCAGCGCCGCGCGCCAGGTCTGCAGGAACAGGATGACAACGAGCACCACGAGCAGGATCGCGATGAAGATCGTCTTCTGCACCTCGTCGACGGATTCCTGGATGAACTGGGTGGGGTTGTAGATGATGTCGTACTTCAAGCCGGGCGGGAAACGCTTCGACAATGTCTCCATGGTGTCGATGATGCCCTTGGCGGTCGACAGCGCGTTCGACCCCGGCCGCTGGAATACCGCGATCGCCACCGCCGGATCCACGTCGAGGTAGGAGTTGGTCGAATAGTCGAGCGCGGCGAGCTCGATGTTGGCCACGTCCCGCATCCGCACCACCGCCTGCGGCGTCTGCTTGACCACGATGTTGGCGAACTCGGCGGGGTCAGCGAGCCGCCCCTGGGTCTGCACCGCGACCTGGAACGGGCGCGGGTCCGCTACCGGCGGCTGGCTGAGCACGCCGGAGGCGACTTGCACGTTCTGGCTCTGCAGCCCCGCCACCACGTCGTTCGCCGTCATGCCCAGCGTCTGCAGCCGCTGCGGGTCGAGCCAGATGCGCATGGAGTAATCACGGCTGCCGAACACGATGAGCGAGCCGACGCCGTCGACGCGCGCGACCGAGTCCTTGATCTCGAGCGTCACGTAGTTGGAGATGAACAGCGCGTCGCGCGACTTGTCCGGCGAGTAGAGATGCACCACCAGCATCAGGTCG
>DATNNN010000009.1:0-14503 GCA_035601815.1 Xanthobacteraceae bacterium
AGCGCGGCCGCGAGCTGCGCGCCGTAGGTGCTCGAGCCCAGGATCCATACCGGCACCCTCAAGCCCGCGCCGGGGAAGGCGCGCACCGCCTGGCCGGGCTGCACCGGCTGGAAATAGGAGATGAGCTCGATCACGTCCTGCGGAAAGTTGTCGGGGCCGCTCGCGAGGTTGCGGCGGAGCGCATGGGCGGTGCGCGGGTCGGTGCCCGGCGCGCGGCCGAGGGCGAGATCGATGCGGCCGGGATAGAGCGACTCCAGCGTGCCGAACTGCTCGGCGATCACGAGCGGCGCGTGATTGGGCAGCATGACGCCGCCGGCGCCGACGCGGATCGTCGACGTGCCGCCCGCGACAAAGCCGATGACCACCGCGGTGGCGGCGCTGGCGATGCCCGGCATGTTGTGGTGCTCGGCGAGCCAGTAGCGTTGATAGCCGAGGCGTTCGGCGTGGCGAGCGAGGTCGCGGCTGTTGGCGAACGCATCCGCCGCGCTGCCGCCCTGAAGGATGGGCGAGAGGTCGAGCACCGAGAAGGGGATCATTGGCCCCTATATCGGTCGCCGCACCCGGGCAAGCAAGCGCCGGCTAACTTTGCACGGCCGCGAAGACGCGGTCGATCTTCACCGCCATGATGAAATCGTTCTCGTGCAGCCCTTTGATCTTGTGGGTGTAGAGCGACACCGTGGCATAGCCCCAGCCGAACGCGATGTCCGGATGGTGGTCTTCCGCCTCGGCGAGCGCGCCGATCGCGTCGACGAAGGCGAGCGCCGCGCGGAAATTGCGAAAGGTGAACTTGCGCTCGATCATGCGGGCGTCGTCGAGAAGGGCCCAGTCGGGGGCCTGTTGATGCAGGCGTAGCGCCTCCTCGCGGCCGAGCGGCGGAACGCCGCCACGGCAGGGGATGCAGGTTTTTTCGACGAGAGCTTTGCTCATCGCGCGCGCCGCTCCTCGCTCAGCACCGGCGGAACTCGCGCCGCGGGCCGCCCTCGCTCTTGACCTGGACCATGACTTTCCGGTCGGCAGAGAACTCGCCAAACTGGGTGCTCAGAACCCTGTCCCTGGCGCCGCGACGCCAATGCATGATCACGTCCGCCTCGGAGAACTTGAAGCCATTGATCACGAACTTCTTGCGCTGCTTGTCCGATTTCCAGGTGACCGTGAGGGTTTTCTGGCCGATGTCGTAGTTGGTCTCGCTGCCGCACCACTTCCCCAGGATGTCCCGGTCGGTCAACGCCAGCGCCTGATTGGCCGCGCCCGAGACGAGCAGGAAGGCGACGATCAATATCTTCTGCCTTCTTGCTCCCTCGTTTTGAGAATATCCGCACTTTGGCCATCTCACTCCACGCTCACCCCGCTCGCCTTGATTGGCCCCGCCCATTTTTCGATCTCGCTCTTGACGAAGCCCGCGAGATACTCGGGCGTGGCGCGGTCGTTGGACACCACCATGGCGCCGAGCTTCGCCAGCCGCTCGCGCACCATAGGCGTATTCATCGTTTCCACGATCGCCTTGTTCAGCTTGGCCACGATCGGCGCCGGCGCGTTCTTCGGCAGGAAAACCGCGCTCCAGGTGTAGGCCTCGAAATCCTTGTAGCCCTGCTCGAGCGCGGTCGGGAGATCGGGCAGTGCCGGCGAGCGCTCCTTGGTCATGATGGCGATGCCCTTCACCGTGCCGCCGTCGATCTGCGGTTTCGCCGTGTTGATGATGTCGCAGAGGAAGTCGATGCGGCCGCCCATAAGGTCCTGCATGGCGGGGCCGGTGCCGCGATAGGGCACGTGGGTGATCTCGGTGCCGAGCTGGGTGTTGACCACGACGCAGCCGAGATGCGTCGCCGACCCCAAGCCGGCGGAGCCGAACGACATCGTCTTTTGGTTTTCTTTGGCGTAGGCGGCGAACTCCTTGAGGTTGCTCACCGGCAGGTCCTTGCGGACGATGAGCGCGATCGGGGTCTCGGCGATGAGCGCTACCGGCGTGAAGTCGGTGGCGGCGTTGTAGAGCGGCCGCTTGTAGAGGGTTTGGCCTTGCGCATGGGTGCCGACGGTGCCGAGCACGAAGCGGTAGCCGTCGGGCTCCGCGCGCGACACTTGGTCCGACGG
This sequence comes from Xanthobacteraceae bacterium, assembly GCA_035601815.1. Classification (GTDB taxonomy): domain Bacteria; phylum Pseudomonadota; class Alphaproteobacteria; order Rhizobiales; family Xanthobacteraceae; genus DATNNN01. The sequence continues at coordinate 2,089 of DATNNN010000009.1, forward strand.
GGTCATGCCGCCCGCGCCGGTGCCGTTCTCCACGATCACCTGCTGCCCGAGCGTTTCGCTCAGGCGCTGAGCGACCAGGCGGCCAATGCCGTCCTGCGGGCCGCCGGCGGCGAACGGGATCACCATTGTCACCGGCCGCGTCGGGTATTCCTGGGCAGCGGCAACCCCGGTGAACGCGATCAGCCCCAACAGGGCTCGGCATGCAATTCTCGCCATGACAACCTCCAAGGGATGCCGCAAGGATCGGATTCCCGGCGGCGGCGGTCAAGGCGCTTGTCGGCTCTGTGGGCGTTGCGTATGAGGCCGCGACTGTGGAGGAAGTGTCATGCCTGCGATTCGGGTCGCCGTTGCCGGTCTCGGTGCGATCGGCCGCGCGGTGGCGCGGCGACTCGCCTCCGGCATGCCCGGGTTTGAGCTGACCGCCGTCTCCGCCAAGGACGAGGGCAGGGCGCGCGAATGGCTCGCGAGCGAGAAAATCAAGTGTCCGGTCGCGGCGCTCCCCGACCTTTCCCGTTATGCCGACGTCGCCGTGGAATGTGCGCCGGCGGCGCTCCTGGAGCAGGTCTGCCGGCCGATGCTTGAGGCGGGCAAGAAGGTCATCGTGGTGAGCGCCGCCGGCCTGATCCGCAACCACGACCTGATCGAGCTCGCCGAGGCCCGCGGCGGCCAGATCATCGTGCCCACCGGCGCGCTGGTCGGCCTCGACGCGGTGACCGCGGCGGCGGAAGGAAAGATCCGTTCCGTGCGCCTCATCACCCGCAAGCCCCCGGCCAGTCTCGCCGGCGCGCCGTATCTGGAGCAGCACGGCGTATCGGTGGAGGGGATCACTGAGCCGCGCCGCGTGTTCGCCGGCAGCGCCCGGGAGGCGGCGACCGGCTTTCCGGCCAACATGAACGTCGCGGCGGCATTGGCGCTCGCCGGCATCGGCCCCGAGCGCACCACGGTGGAGATTTGGGCCGATCCGGGGGTCACCCGGAACTGTCACACCATCGACGTCGACGCCGACTCCGCTCACTTCACCATGTCGATCCAGAACATTCCCTCGGAGAACGCCAAGACCGGACGCATCACGGCGCTCTCGGTCCTGGCCGCGCTGAAGAAGCTGAACGCGCCGGTGCGCATCGGCACGTGAATTTTCAGTCTTTCGCCGTCGGCTGGCGCGGGTGCACCGTCTCCTTGAATTCGGGAAAGCTCTTCCACTCCGGCTCGGGAAACGCGACGCCTGAGCGCGGGGCGTAGATCGATTCCTCCACGAGCGCCATCTTGGGGATGTAGCGCGGGCAGTTGGGGAAGATGGCTCGCGCGGTGACGCGCACGATCATTTGCGCGCCGACGGTATGCTCCAGCAGAGGATCGTCGCGGCTGATCCGCGCGGTGCCGTTCACCCGGAGCCGCCGCGGCCGGTCGAAGCCGATGAACAAGAGCCCGACGTGCGGGTTCACCGCGGCGTTGCCCAGGCTCTTGAACATGCCGTTGCCGTCGTAGTCGGGGAAGGCGAGCTCGCTCGGCCCCGTTACGCGCACGAAGCCCGGCGCGCCTCCCTTGTAGGAGCAGTCGGGCCGGCCCTCGGCGTCGGCGGTGGCGAGAAAGAAGAAGATCGCGCTTTCAATGAACGCCCTGTCGGCGTCGGTGAAAGCAGTGCGGGTCGTCACCTGCTCCAGCCGGTCGGCGATCCGGCGGCTCTCGAAGGCGTCCTGCAGCCGCCGGCTTCCGTCGTGATAGAGGACCGTCATGGCCGCCTCGCGCGTGGTGGTCGTCGGTGAAGTCTAGGCCGCAAGTGCGGCCGGAACGAATAAGGCGGCCGCCGGGGTGTTACCCTACAAACGCCACGGAAGCCGAACATGAGCCGCGCGAGCCGCGTTTTCCCAGCATTCCTTGCGATCGTTGCTGCCACGGCAGCGCTCGCCCAGCAGCCGCCGCCCGTGCGCGTGCGCGGCACCATCGAGCAATCCGATGGATCGACGCTGGTGGTGAAGACGCGCGCGGGAGAGACGCTCGCCATCAAGCTCGCCGACAACGCGCGCGTCTCCGGCCTCATCCCGATTTCCCTCGCCGATATCAAGCCCGGCAATTACGTGGGCTCGGCGGCCGTGCCGCGGGGCGACGGAACGTGGCGCGCGCTGGAGGTGCACGTCTTCCCCGAGGCCCAGCGCGGCCTCGGCGAGGGCCACCGGCCTTTCGATCTCGAGCCGCAAAGCACCATGACAAACGCCACCGTCACCGAGGTGGTGGTGCGGGTGGACGGCACGATGCTGACGCTCAAGCACAAGGACGGCGAGCAGACGATCCTGGTTCCGCCCGGGACGCCGATCGTCACGTATGTCCCCGGCGACCGCACCGAGCTCAAGCCCGGCGCCCGGATCATGGTCTTCGCCGTCCAGCGCCAGGCGGACGGAACGTTCACCACGCCGTCGATCACCGTTGGCCGCGACGGTTTGACGCCCCCCATGTAGCGCGGGCGAGCGCTCGCGCCTCTTTGATCTCGTGAGATACGCGCTGCGTGCGTTGCTGCATTGCGGAACGCTCGACGCGTTCATCGGTTGTCGAGCGATACCGCGGTCATCGCGGCCGGTGAATGGTCAAAACAAATTCTCATTCCCGCCACGATTGCCCGCGGCCAGCAAACAAGGAGAATGCTATGCGCAATACGATCAAGACTCTCGTGCTCGCTACAGCCTTGGCCACCAGCGGTGCCGGTTTGGCCATGGCCCAGGCGGTTCCCATCGACGCGGTCGATGAGGCGCCGGACACCGTCTACAACCCAAACGCCCATTTCGCGTATGGCGTTCCCGCGGGCTACAACGGCGGCTATCGCACCCGCGCGATGCTGGGTGCGTACAATGTGTCGTATCCGGTGAGCACGCCCCCGGTGAGGACGCCGCAGTCCGTCGAGAATACGTGGTTCGACCACGGGTCGAATCTCGGCGAGTACTGAGCACGAAGGGAAATGGGAGCAGGGCGCTCGCCCGTTCCCCGCGAGAACGGCCGGCTCCGCGCCGGCCGTTTTCTTTTTCCGCCGGATCAGAACACTGCGAGATAGCGCAGCAGTGACAGCACGCCGATGATGATCACGATGACCCGCACGATCTGCCGCATGCGGTAGTCGAGCGGCAAGCGATCGACGAGATAGAGCACGAGGATGACGACCAGAAAGGTAATAAGAATGCTGATCAAGACCGACATGCCGCGTTCCCCTTGATTGGCCGCTTGGGCCGCTGTTGCGCGCTTATCGACGGGAGTTTAGACCCCATGCTGCGCCGCGCAACCATTTTGGCCTGCTTTGCATTAGAGTAGCCCGCCAGCCCGCAGCCGTCTTTAGCGAAGGACCTCGTATGGACGCCGGCCCGCAGCGCGAAAGCTTGCGCCGCTTCAGCCTCCGCATCAAGGACGCGACCCCGGTCGCGAGCCGCAGCGAGCTCTGGCGCACCGCCGCCCAGGCCTCGGCCATCGGCGTGTTCGTGCTGTTATTCCTGGTGGCGCTCAATTTCAGCCGCTCGCTGTTGCTGCCGGTGGCGCTCGCCATCGTCATCGGCATACTGCTGGCGCCGCTCTCGGCGCGCGCCAACCGCTACGGCATCCCGCCGGTGATCTCGGCGCTCGTGCTGGTGCTGTTATTCATCGGCATCCTGTCGGCCGCCATCACGCTTGCCGCCGACCCGGTGATCACCTGGATCGCGCAAGCGCCGGAGATCGGCACGCTGCTCAAGTCCAAGCTGCAGGTGCTCGAGCGGCCGCTCGGGGCGCTGCGCGACCTGCGCAACGCCATCTCCGATATGCTCGGGGTGGCGCCGACGGCCATGACCCTCGACGTCAACTCCTATTTCCTGGCGCCGGCGCTGACCGTGCTGACTCCGGCGATCGGGCAGCTTTTCCTGTTTTTCGCCACGCTGTTCTTCTTCCTCGCCAGCCGTGACGACCTGCGCAACAATTTCGTCTCGGTATTCTCCACCCGCGAGGCGCGGCTACGCACGCTGCGCATCCTGAACGACGTGGAGGGCAACGTCGCGAACTATCTGGGCACCGTCAGCGTCATCAACTTCTGCGTCGGCATCCTTGTCTGCATCGGCTCCTATGTCATCGGGCTGCCCAACCCGGCGGCATGGGGGGTGCTCGCTTTCACGCTGAACTACATTCCCTATCTCGGCCCGGCCCTCGTGGTGACGGCGCTGTTCGCGGTCGGGCTGATCTCGTTCCCGTCGCTCGGCTACGCGCTGGTGGCGCCGATTTGCTATGTCGCCCTGTCGGTGATCGAGGGCCAGTTCGTTACCCCGAGCGTCATCGGCTACCGGCTCACCCTGAGCCCGCTCATGATTTTTCTTTCGCTCGCCTTCTGGATCTGGTTGTGGGGGCCGCTCGGCGCGCTCTTGGCGGTGCCGCTCCTGATCGTCGGCATGGTGGCGGTCCAGCACATCTTTCTCAAGGAGGAGCCGAGCCTGCCGGGTTGACCGGTGCTACCATCCCGCCGGGGAGGAGTTCATGCAGTCCGCATTCGCGCTCGTCGTCCTGCTGCTCGCGCTCGCCCCGGCACCCGCCGCCGCGCAAGAGCGGCAAGAGATCACCCTTGGCGCCTTCGGCGGCGGCTTCAACCTGCCGAACTGGGTGGCGGAGAAGAAGGGCTTCTTCTCGCGCGAGGGGCTGAAGGTGAACATCACCTACACGCGCGGCTCGGCCCAGCTCATCGCCGACGTGGCCGCCGGCAAGGTCCAGATCTACATGGGCTCGGCCGACAATATCGTCGCCTACCGCGAAGGGCAGGGCGAGGCCAAGGTGCCCGACGACTTCGATCTCACGATCCTTTTCGGCGTGAGCTCGGGCTTCGTCTCGATCATCTCCGCACCGGACGTGAAGCGGCTCTCCGACCTCAAGGGCAAGCGCGTATGCCTCGATGCGCTGACCACCGGCTACGCCTTCATCGCCTATGATCTTCTGCAGCGCGCCGGCGTCGGCGAGGGCGAGGTGGCCTTTCTTCCGGCGGGCGGCACCGACGCGCGTTTCAAGGCGCTGATCGACGGCAAATGCGAGGGCACGGTGACGCTGGCACCGTTCGACTCCATCGCCGTGGATCGCGGCTATCATCGCCTGGTCGGCGCGACCGAGGCCTACGGCGCCTATCAGGGCACGGTGGCGGGGGCCCGTGCGTCATGGGCGCGCGAGCATTGCGCCGCTGTGATCGCCTTCACGCGCGCCTTCAAGGCGGCGGTGGACTGGCTCTACGATCCGGCGAACCGCGCCGAGGCGCTGGCGATCCTGGCCGCCGGTGAGCCGCAGCTCCCGCCGGCGCGGGTCGAGCAGTCGCTCGCCTCCATGATCGGCAGCGACGGCTTCTTCCGCGACCTGAAGCCGAGCGATGCCGGGCTGAAGCGGGTGCTGGCGCTGCGCGAGAAGTACGGCAAGCCGCAAAAGGCGCTCGCCGATCCCGGCAAATACGTCGATCTCAGCTATTACGACGCGGCGATGAAGGGCGGGCGTCAGTAGAACCCGGGCGTCGCGCCGCCGTCGACGGCGATTGCCGTGCCGTGGATGTGGCTCGCGCGCTTCGACGCCAGGAACAGCGCCAGCGCCGCGATGTCCTCCGGTTGCGCGATCCGCCGCGTGCCGATTTTTTCCGTGACGCGCTTGATCGACTCCTCGATGGAGATGTTGTCGGCCTTGGCGCGGCGCTTGGCCTGCTCGTGGAAGCGCTCGGTCTCGGTCAGCCCGGGATGGATAGCGTTGACGTTGACGCCGTCGCTTTTTCCGAGATCCGCGAGCGACTTGGAGAAGTTCGCCATGGCCGCATTGACCGAACCGCCGATCGCGAAGTTGCGGTCGGGCGTGCGCGCGGCATTGCCGACGATGTTGACGACGTTGCCCCGAGCCTCCTTCAGCATCGGCCAGAACAGGCGGCAGAGCCGCACGCAGGCGAAGAATTTGAGCGCGAAGCCGTCGAGCCACAGCGCGTCCTCAAGCTCGAGGAAGGCGCCCGCGCGCGTGGCGCCCGCCGAGTTCACCAGCACGTCGCAGCGGCCGAAGCGCTCGCGCACGGTCTGATGCAGCTTGGCGCAATTGTCGAAGAGCTTCAGGTCGCCCGCCACCGTCAGCGGCGGCGGCCCGCCCGCCTTCTCGATCGTTTCCTTGGCGGCCGCCAGATTCGTCGCGTTCGACGCGGCGAGCACCGTCTGCGCCCCCTCCCGCGCGAAGGCCGCGGCGATGGCGCGGCCAATGCCGCGGCTGCCGCCGGTGACCACCACGATCTTGTCGGAAAACTCGCCCATGTCCGCGCTCCGCTGTTGCAGCCGCCCAGTATGCGGCTCGCCTTCGCAGGTGCAAGATGACTGTGCGTTGGCGCCCCGCCCCTGCGCTGCTAGACTTGCCTCAACGCAAGATTTGGATACCGCGTCCGCTCCGTCGAGCCTCGCTGCTCCGGCGCCGCGCGGGAAAGGGTGGCCATGGACGAGCCGCGCGCGGGCCAGCCCGCGCCGCGCGAATCTTCGCGGGCCTGGCGGCGAAGGCGCGGCCGTGGGTCCGTCTCGCCGCGCGGCGATGCAGTCGGCCCGCTCTATGCGGCGCTTGATCTGGGCACCAACAACTGCCGGCTCCTGGTGGCGACGCCCACGGCCGACGGCTTCCGCGTGGTCGACTCCTTCTCGCGCATCGTGCGCCTGGGCGAGGGGTTGTCCGCGAGCGGCCGCCTGGCGGGGCCGGCCATGGACCGGGCGATCGGGGCGCTGCGTGTGTGCGCCGCCAAGCTCGGCCGCGGTCGCGTGGCGCGCGCGCGCTTGATCGCCACGGAAGCCTGCCGCGCGGCGGAGAACGGCGGCGTGTTCCTCGCCCGCGTGCGCGCCGAAACCGGGCTGACGCTGGAGATCGTCGACCGGGAGACCGAGGCGCATCTCGCCGCTCACGGCTGCACGCCGCTGATCGACGCGGAAGCCGAAGGCACGATTTTGTTCGACATCGGCGGCGGCTCGTCGGAGCTCGTCTGGCTCGGCCGCGCCGCGGCCGTGGACCGCGGGCCGCCGTTCGCCGCGGTGCGGGCATGGGCGTCGCTGCCGGTGGGCGTGGTCACGCTCGCCGAGCGCCACGGCGGCGAGGAAGTGTCGGCCGCCACCTTCGCCGCCATGGTGGCGGAGACGGCGCCCGCCGTCGCCGCCTTCGCCGCCGGCGCCGGTCTCGACGGCGCCGACGGGCTCAATCTTCTCGGCACCTCGGGCACGGTCACCACCATCGCCGGCGTCCACCTGAATCTCCCGCGCTACGACCGCCGCCAGGTGGACGGCATCTGGCTCGACAGCGCCGCGGTGACCGCCGTGGTCGAGCGCCTGATCGCGGCGTCGTACCAGGAGCGCGTGCGCCACCCCTGCATTGGCGCGGAGCGCGCCGACCTCGTGCTCGCCGGCTGCGCCATCCTCGAGGCGATCCGCGACGTGTTCCCGTGCGAGCGCCTGCGTGTCGCCGACCGCGGCCTGCGCGAGGGCATGCTGGTGGAGCTGATGCGCGCCGACCGGGTCTGGACCGCGCCATGACCAAGGTGCGCGTGCGGGCGAAGAGCGGGCGCTCCCCTTCGTCGCGGGCCTGGCTCGAGCGCCAGCTCAACGATCCCTACGTCAAGGAGGCGCGCAGCAAAGGCTACCGCTCGCGGGCGGCGTACAAACTGATCGAGGTCGACCAGAAGGCGAAGGTCTTGAAGCCCGGCGGCCGGGTGGTGGATCTGGGCGCGGCCCCCGGCGGCTGGGCGCAGGTGGCGGCCGAGCGCGTGGGCCGAGGCGGCAAGATAGTCGCGATCGACGTGCTCGACATGGAACCCATTGCCGGCGTCGAATTCCTCAAGCTCGATTTCCTCGATCCTGCCGCGCCGGAGAAGCTGCAGGCGCTCCTCGGCGGGCCCGCCGACCTCGTGCTCTCAGACATGGCGGCGAATGCCACCGGCCACCGCAAGACCGACCACCTGCGCATCATGGCGCTGGTGGAGGCCGCGGCCGCGTTCGCCGCCGAGGTGCTGAAGCCGGGCGGTGCGTTTCTGGCGAAGGTCATCCAGGGCGGCACCGAGACGGCGCTGCTCGCCGCGCTCAAGCGCGACTTCGCGAGCGTTCGCCATGTGAAGCCGCCGGCGAGCCGCAAGGAATCCGCCGAGCTCTACGTGCTCGCCACCGGCTTTCGCGCTCAGACCTGAGGCTCGGGCGGTCCGGCCTCGGTGGTGGGCCGCTTCTTGGCCGCCGGCCGGCGGATCAGCGATTCGCCGGCGTTCTTCGGCAGCGGCAGTAGGAAGAAGATCGCGCACGCGGAGACCGCGCCCACCACCAGGAACGCCGGCAGGAAGTCTGCGGCGAGGATGGCGTTGTCGCCGCGCCAGAGCCGCACCGATTCCAGCGCCAGCGCCGAGACGGCGACGCCGGCCGAGATCGAAAGCTGCTGCGCTACGCTGGTGAAGCTCGTGGCCTTGCTCATGGAGCGTTGCTGCAGGTCGGCGAAGGCGAGCGAGTTGAGGCTCGTGAACTGCAGGGCGCGGAAGAAGCCGCCGACGAGCAGCATGGCGAAGATCAGCCAGTGGGGCATCTCCTGGGTGAAGAAGCCGCAGGCGGCGATGAACGCCGCCGCGATGAACGTATTCCATACGAGCACGCGCTTGATGCCGAAGGCGCGCAGCACCCGCGGCGCGTTGGCGCGCATGACGATGGCGCCCACGGCGCCGGCGAAGGTGAGGAGGCCCGAGGCTAGCGGCGTCATGCCGAAGCCGATCTGGAACATGAGCGGCAACAGGAAGGGCATGGCGCCGATGCCGATGCGGAACAGCGCTCCGCCGCCCACGCTCGCGCGAAATGTGGAAATGGAGAGGAGCTTGAGGTCCAAGGGCGGCGAGGGCGCGGTGCGGGCGTGGCGCACGTAGGCGTAGATGCCGGCGGCGCCGATCACCAGGAGCCCGCCGGAGACTGCCGGCGGCAGGAGGTTCTGGCCCACGGTGGTGAGGCCGAAGGCGAACGCCGCGAGCCCGACGCCGGAGAGCACGAAGCCCTTGACGTCGAACTCCGGCACGTCGCGCTCGCGAATGTTTTCGATGAAGCGGCTCGCCAGAAACACGCCGAGGATGCCGATCGGGACGTTGATCCAAAAGATCCAGCGCCACGAAAAGTAGGTGGTGATAAAGCCGCCGAGGGGCGGGCCGAGGAGCGGCCCGAGCATGGCCGGCACCACGAGCCAGGAGAGCGCCGCGACCAGCTCGTGCTTGGGCACGAGGCGCACCACCACGAGACGCCCGACGGGAGTCATCATGGCGCCGCCGAGGCCCTGGATCACGCGGTAGAGGATGAAGTCCGGCAGCCCCACCGAGAAGCCGCAGGCGATGGAGCCGAGCGTGAAGACGACGATGGCGGCGCGGAACACGGTGCGGGCGCCGAAGCGGTCGGCCATCCAGCCCGAGATCGGAATGAAGACGGCGAGCGACAAGAGGTAGGAGGTGAGCGCGAGCTTGAGCGCGATCGGGTCCTGTTTGAGGTCGACGGCGATCGCCGGCAGCGAAGTGGAGATCACCGTGGAGTCGAGGTTCTCCATGAACAGCGCGCAGGCGACGATGAGCGGGATGATGACCTGGCGGGGCATGGCGGGGGAATCGGCTCGGCGGCAGGAAGATCAGATAGCGCTATGGCCGCGGGGCGTCACCCTCTTCAATGTCATCGCCGGTCGCTTGAGGAGGTACTTACTTGCCATAAATCAGGATGGCCGGGACGAGCCCAACCCTGACAACGCTGTGCAAGGCCCGAACGTTTCTCACGCCACCTTGCTGAAATCGGGCGCTCGGCGCTCGGCGAAGGCGCGGAAGGCTTCCGCCGCCTCCGGGCTCTTGAGCCGGACGCGGAAGTGCTCGCCTTCCTTCTCCATCACTCGGGCGATGAGGTCGGCATCGCGCATGAGCCGCTTGGTCGCGATCAGCGCGCCGATGGGCCGCTCGGCGAGCGCGCGCGCCGCGGTGAGCGCGCGAGCGCGTACCTCGCTTGCCGGCACCGCGGCGTTGGCAAGTCCGATCTCCACCGCCTTGCGGCTGTCCACCGGCTCGCCCAGCGCGAACATGGCGAAGGCGCGCGCATGGCCGACGCGGGCCGGCAACAGCATGGAGGAGGCGGCCTCGGGCACGAGCGCGAGATTGACGAATGGCGTGGTCAGCACCGCGTCTTCCGCCACGAACACGAGGTCGCAGTGCAGCAGCATCGTGGTGCCGATGCCCACCGCCTTGCCTTGCACGGCAGCGACGTAAGGCTTCTGCGCCCGGGCGAGCGCTGCGAGAAACACGTGCCCGCCCATCTCCGACGCCGGCGCCTGGCCGGTGGCAAACGCGGCGAAGTCCATGATGTCGTTGCCGGCGGTGAAGGTGTCGCCTTCGCTCTCGATCAGCACCACGCGGACCGCGGGGTCTTCCTCGGCGCGGGTGAGCTCGGCGGTGAGCTTCTTGTACATGGCCGTGGTGAGCGCGTTCTTCTTCTCCGGCCGCGCCAGCGTCAGCGTCAGCACCCCTTGGTCCACCTTGGCGCGCACGTGCTCGGTCATGATTTTCATCTCCCGGGGGCCTGTTTCCCACTATAGCGCGTCTTCCCGGGCTTCATCAGCGGCTAAGGACGTCGCGGAAACCTTGATTCCGGCGCTTTGCGTTTGCCGGCAGGCATGCTAACGACCCTCGCCAACTCGTTCAGCGGCACGCGATTCCGCCGCGGTCAATTTTCCGGCACAGGTCCGGAGTAGGAGTTGGCGATGTCCCGTCTATCCGACGGCCTCGCGCGCGAAGCGCTAACCTTCGACGACGTGCTGCTCAAGCCCGGCCTCTCCGACGTTATGCCGAGCGAGGTCGATATCCGCACGCGCCTCACGCGCACGGTTTCCCTCAACCTGCCGGTCCTCTCGGCCGCGATGGACACGGTGACCGAGGCGCGCCTTGCCATCGCCATGGCGCAGGCGGGCGGCATCGGCGTCATTCACCGCAATCTTTCGCCCGAGGACCAGGCCGAGCACGTGCGCCGGGTGAAGAAGTTCGAATCCGGAATGGTGGTGAACCCGGTGACCATCGCCCCCGACGCCACCCTCGGCGAGGCCCTCGACCTGATGTTGATGCACGAGATCTCCGGCATCCCGGTGGTGGAGCGCAAGGCCAACGGCCGTGCCGGCAAGCTCGTCGGCATCCTCACCCACCGCGACGTGCGCTTCGCCACCAACAAGGCGGTACCGGTCTCCGAGCTCATGACCAAGGACAAGCTCATCACCGTGCGCGAGGGAGTGAGCGAGGACGAGGCGAAGAAGCTCCTGCACCAGTACCGCATCGAAAAATTGCTGGTGGTGGACAAGGACTATCGCTGCGTCGGCCTCGTCACCGTCAAGGACATCGAGAAGTCGGTGAAGAATCCAAACGCCTGCAAGGACGAGCAGGGGCGGCTGCGCGTCGCCGCGGCGTCGACCGTGGGCGACGAGGGCTTCGAGCGCTCCGAGCGGCTGATCGACGCCGGCGTCGACGTGGTGGTGGTCGATACCGCCCACGGCCACTCCCAGCGCGTGCTCGACGCAGTCAAACGCGTGAAGCGCATGTCGAACGCGGTGCAGGTGCTCGCCGGCAACGTGGCGACCGGCGAGGGCGCCAAGGCCCTGATCGACGCCGGCGCCGACGCGATCAAGGTCGGCATCGGCCCAGGCTCGATCTGCACCACGCGCGTGGTGGCGGGCGTGGGCGTGCCGCAGTTGACCGCCGTACTCGACGCGGTGGAAGAGGCGCGCAAGACCGACACGCCGGTGGTCGCCGACGGTGGCGTGAAGTTCTCCGGCGATTTCGCCAAGGCGCTGGCGGCGGGCGCGGAATCGGCGATGGTCGGCAATCTCCTCGCCGGCACCGAGGAGAGTCCCGGCGAGGTCTATTTGTACCAGGGTCGCTCGTACAAGAGTTATCGCGGCATGGGCTCGGTGGCGGCCATGGCACGCGGCTCCGCCGACCGCTACTTCCAGCAGGACATCAAGGACAACTTGAAGCTCGTGCCCGAGGGCGTGGAGGGCCAGGTGCCGTTCAAGGGCCCGCTCAGCAACGTCCTGCACCAGCTCGCTGGCGGCTTGCGCGCCGCCATGGGCTACGTCGGCGCCCGCGACCTGAAGGAATTGCGCGAGAAGGCGCAGTTCGTGCGCATCTCTGGCGCCGGAGCGCGGGAGAGCCACGTCCACGACGTGACCATAACCCGCGAGAGCCCGAACTATCCGACGCGGGGTTGATCCCTTTCGCGAATGATCATTCCCGCCCGCGCGGGAAGTGTCTATGAAGGGCGCGGGGGTGCTCCATGTCGCTGTTCGCCGTTCTGCTGCCGCTCTTGGTTCAGGTCGCACTTACCTTCATCCTGCTGTTCTGGCTGCAGGGCGCGCGGAGGAACGCCGTGATGCGCGGCGAAATGAAGTTCTCCGGCGGCGGCATCACCTG
>DATNNN010000010.1:0-12114 GCA_035601815.1 Xanthobacteraceae bacterium
GGCGGCGAGTGCCGCCGACGCTCCGCATACCGCGGTCGCTGCTCCCGCCACCGCGCCGAAGCCGGCGCTGAGGCCGAATGCGCGCGCGAGCCAGAACCCGGCGACAAGCGTGAGCGCCATGGCGAGCGCCACCAGCACCGCAGCCCCGATGCCGAGACCGACGATGTCGCCGAGCGCGATGCGGAAGCCGAGCAACGCCACCGCCCAGCGCAACACGTAACTGGTGCAGAAATCGAGGCCGGGCTCGAAGCGCGGAGCGCTCGCTAGTGGATTGAGCGCGATGCCGAGGATGAGCGCGATCACCATGGTGGGTGCCGCGAGATAGGGCTGCAACAGAAATCCCGCCACCCATGCCGCAATGGCGAGCGCCACCGCCAGCCCGACACCGGGCGCGGCCGCGAGCGAGGGACTCCGTTCAGAATCGAGCGGTCGGGACAACGGGTGCGGCCGGTTTGGGGAATCTCTCCCGAAACCTTAGCGCGCGCCCGCAAAAGCGCAATTCCGGAGCGTCCCGTCAACAGCCGGTCAGGACTTCCATCCCTTCCGGCAACCGGCGCTCGCGGCGCATCCACTGGTTGTGATAGACATAGGCGGAATCGGGGACGGGGCAATCGGTGCGAAAACAAAAAGAGAGCGCCGCGCGAACCGGCGCGCTGCCGACGAAGGATCGTCAATTCGTGACGGCGCTCGCCCGCGGTCTGCAGGTGCTGAAGTGCTTCAGCCCGTCGTCGCCCGAGCTCGGCACCGCCGAGATCGCGCGCATGGTGAAGCTGCCGCAGCCCACGGCCTGGCGCCTCTGCCATACGCTGTTGCAGATGGAGTTTCTCACCACCGTGCCGGGGCAAGACAAGCTCCGCCTCGGCCTGCCGGTGCTCGGTCTCGGCTACACGGTGCTCGCCGCCGACTCCATCACCGAGACGGCAAGGCCTTACATGCAAACGCTGGCCGATCGCTTCCAAGGGACGGTTTCGCTCGCCATCCGCGAGGGTCTGGACATGCTGTACGTGCAGCGCGTGCACGGCACGGCGATCGTGCGCTCTGACCTTCGCATCGGCTCGCGCCTGCCCCTTGGCTATTCGGCGAGCGGCTGGGCCTATCTCGCCGGCATCACCATCGAGCGGCAACGCGAGCTCATCGCCGAAATCCGCGCCGCCAGTGGATCGAGCTGGGTGAAGACCGAGCCCAAGTTCCGCGCCGCCGTCAAGGGCTACAAGAAGCGCGGCTACATCGTGAACAAGGGCTCCTACAACGGCCAGATCAACTCGGTCGGCGTGCCGGTGAAGTCGCGCGACGGCGCCGTGCGCTTCGCGCTGACCTCGGGCGGCATCGCCAATATTTTCGACGACGAGCGCTTGAAGCGCGCCGGCAACGAACTGCGCGACCTCGCGATCAAGCTCGGCAACGCGCTGCCGCACGCAAACGGCCACAGCTAGTCGGTGCGAATGCCCGGCTGCCAGGTCGGCGGCTACGTGGATTTCTTCGGTGCCGAGCGCCGCGCCGCCTGACGCCGCGGCTTCTTCGCGCGCGGCGCCCGCGCGGGTCTGGCGGTTGCCGGCGGCGTCGCCTTCCAGAACGACTTTGCCGCGCGAAAACGGGCATAGGTCTTCTTCGCATCCCCCAGGAGGTCGGCCACCTGCGCCTCCTGGTGACCGGCGACGAGGCCGGCCACGAAAATACGGGCGCGGCCGGACTCCTGATCGAAATAGCGCGGCCCCACGCGGTTCGCGATCTCGGCGGAGAGCGACTTGCGCACCGCCACGTCATTCAGCGCTCCCAGCGCTTCCTGAAATTCCCGGAGCGCGCCGGTGAACGCCCGCCGCCGCTTGCGCGCGCGCTTGGTCGCGAACAGGCTGGCGAAGAATTCCGTGGCGTAGCGGAGCTTCTTGACCTCTACCCGCAGCTTGTGACGGGCCGCGTCGTCGAGGCCGGAAAGCGCCCTGCCCTCCTTGCGGATGCGCCGCCTGAGCTTGCGCAGCTGCTCGGCCGCGTGCGCCTCGATCGGACGCCGCTGGCGCGCCCGCGCCAGCGCATCGGTGTTCGCGCGCCACTGGCCGACCTCCGCCCAGGTGGCGATGCGCAGCACGAGCTCGCGGCAGCGCATCGACATGAGCGCCTCGCGCGCCTCGGCGTAGGATTTGAGCCGCCGCCGCCGCAGGTGCTGGTAGAGGGCGTTGATGCTCTTGTCCTGCCGGTGCTGGTCGCGGATCGGGGCGATGACCTCGTCGATGAAAACGTCGAGATCCCGCGCCGGACCGGTGACCTCGCGCAGCCAGCGCAGCTCGGCCGCGATTGCTTGCGTCTCCTCGCCCGCGACCACGTCGCGAAACAGCGAGATCGCCGTACGCAGCCGGCGGATCGCGACGCGCAGCTGGTGCAGCGCCTCGGCGTCGCCGTGCGCCACCCCGGGGAAGTTGTCGACCAGGTGACGCAAGCATTCGTGCGCGATGAGCCGAAAGCCTTGCGCGGCCGGGATGCGGGCGGGCAGATGAAGGTCGTTGGCGATGGCGCCGCCGCCCGTCCTTCCTTCTACCAGCGCGTAGCCGCGCGCGGACTTGGTGGCATAGGAAAGCTTCAGCGGCACCGACTCGTTCAGCCGCAGCGCCAGCTGAAACAAGTCGGCGAGCTTGCCGCGGGTAAGCTCGAGCTCGACCTCCGAGATCGGAAGCGAGGCGCGGCCGGTGTCGATCTTGCCTTGGTCGAGCGCCACCACGATGTCGGACCGCCCGAAATGCAGCGGAAACGCCGTGCGCGCGATCCTCGTCTCGAACACCGGCTCGAGCGGACCGCGCACCTTCTTTTCCAGGAGCGGCTCGAGTGCAGTGCCCGCCGCCTTGGAAAGATCCGGCCGCGCGCCTTTGATCTCCGTCTCCCACTCAGCCCGGCGCGCCGGGTCGCTGCCGTTGAGCGCCTTGATCGTCTGGATGCGCTGCTTGCCCATTTGGCGTACGCGCAACGTAAGCCCGCGCTCGCGCAGGGTCCGGTGGCGATCGTCGTAATAGACCGCGTTGAGCCGGCTCTTCACCGACTTGCCAAACGCCGGGCGCAGCAACGGATGGTGGCGGAGCCCGGTCAAGTCGCCGGGCTGCACCAGAAGCTTGATTTCCGTCTCTGTCGGAGTGCTATTCGCCTTCCGCCGCATGCCAAAGGCTAGCTTTCGCCCTTGTCACAAACAACGCGGCGAAGAGTCTGCCGCTTCAGGCGATTAGCTGTGGGTAGCGGGGATTCAGCTGCAGCCCCATGCCCGTTGGCGTGTGGTATAGCGCCGCTACACCGAGAAACCTTCTTGCGCAACATCGCGGGCCTCGCGTGGCTGGACGAGGCGAGGTCAGGCCAACTCATCGGCCTCAGGCCACAGCGCTATCGCATCTTCGCCGCCGACGCCGCGCCCAGTGCGTCGAGCACCGCAAGAGAAGATCCGGCAGAAGACGAGCGGCTGAGCGGCGCTTACGACGCCGCCGCGGCGCCGCGCGAATGTTTGCGTCGCCGCACCGCGACGATCTCCGCAAGAATCGAGATCGCGATCTCGTCGGGCGTGATCGCCCCGAGATCGAGTCCGGCCGGCGCCTTGAGCCTGTCCAGCTGCTCCGCCGCGACGCCGCGCGCGGCGAGCGCCGCCTTCAAGGCCGCCGCCTTCTTCCGGCTGCCGACGAAGGCGATGTAATCGGCTTCGACGGCGAGTGCGGCCTGCAACGCGCCTTCGTCGCCTTTCCCCTGGGTCGAGACCACGACGTAGCGCGCGCCGGCCTCATCGACCGGAAGCGCGTAGCCCTCGATGCGCCGGTCGGCATCGGCGAACGCCGTCTGCTCCGCCGCCGGCGCGCACACGGTGACCGCGAATCCGGTACGCCGCGCGAGGTCCGCGATCGCCACCGCGACCGGGCTCGAGCCGCAGATCACCACATGCGGACGCGGCAGCACCGGCTCGACGAACACGTCCATGGTGCCCTGGCTCGGGCACATGTTGTTGGCGTAGCGCACGCCGGCGCGCTCGTCGCCGGCGTCGAGGCCCTGTTCCTGCAGAACGTCCGGCGGCTGCACCGACACCAGGCGCGGCTTGCCGTCGGCGAGCGCCTCTTTCGCCGCCTTCAGCACCGCCGTGCGCGCGCAACCGCCGCCGATCCAGCCTTCGGTGATCGTGCCGTCGGGCAGGATGATGGCCTTGGCGCCGGCCTTGGCGGCGGTGGCGGCAACCGTCCGCACCACGGTCGCGAGCGCGAACGGCTCGCCCTTGGCCTTCATGGTGGAAACGAGATCGAGCAGGTCGGCCGCTTGGCTCATCGAATCCTCGCGAGGTACGGCTCGAGCGCGGCGAGGCTTTCGAGATTATGCGCCGGCGCGAACAAATCCACAAAGGGCAGCGCCGCCCGCATGCCGCGCGCCTCGGGGGCATAGCCCTCCCAGCCGATCAAAGGATTGAGCCAGATGATGCGCCGGCAGCGCCGCCGCAAACGCTCCATCTCGGCGCCGAGCCGCTCCGGCTCGCCGGTATCGTAGCCGTCCGACATGATCATCACCGCCGTGCGCGAGTTGATGACGCGTGCCGCGTGCCAGCGGTTGAAGGTGGCGAGACTTTCGCCGATGCGCGTGCCGCCGCCGATCCCCTGCGCCATCAGCGACAGCCGATCGACCGCGCGCGTGACGTCGCGGTCGCGCAGCGACGCCGACACGTGCGCGAGGCGGGTGTGGAAGATGAAGGCCTCGGCCTCGCGGAAGGCGTCGACCACGCCGTGCAGGAATCGCACGAAGAACGCGGTGTAGAGGCTCATGGAGCCCGAGGCGTCGAGCAGGATCACGAGTCTGAGCGGCTTTTTCTTGCGCCGCCGCCAGGCGAGATCGATCGGCGTGCCGCCGTGGCCGATGCTGCGGTGAATGGTGCGCCGCAAATCGAGCCGCCGCCCGCGCCGGCGCACCTGCTCGCGGCGCACGAGCCGCGCCCGCATGGTGCGGGCGAGGCGTGCGGCGAGCGCGTGGGCCTTCGCCACGTCGTCGGGATCGACGATGTGGCGCAGGTCGACGGTGGCGAGCGTCTCGGCGCGCGACGCGCCTTCGCGGCGGCCGCGGCCGTCGGCGGGATGCTCGCCTTCGGGGCCGGCGCGGCGCTCCACGTGATCGGGTTGGCCGGGCTCGCCTTGCGGCGCGCCGAGGGCGGGGAGCCGCCGCGGCGTTGGCCCGCTCGCGGGGGCGACCCCGCTCAGCTTCTGCACGCCGCGCATCCCGCGGCCGAGCCAATAGGCGTCGAATATCTCGTTGAAGCGCTCCCAATCGGAGCGCGTGGCGCTGAACAGCGAACGCAGCGCCGGCTTGAGCATGGCGGGCCGCATGGCCGCGGGCGAGGCGAGGATGGAGAGCGCATCGCGCGTCTCGGCAAGGCCCACGGCGAAGCCGTTGTCGCGCAGCGTCCGCGTGAAGCCGGCGAGCCGCCGGCGCATGCCGGCGCCTGCGCTCTGATCGGACTCGCGGATCGCGGCGGCCGGCATCCGATCCTCCCTCACGCCACCTTGCCGAGCAGCCGGTCGCTCACTTCCCGCGTCAGGCGCGCGCGGTCCTCGTGGGTCTTGAGCAGGCAGATGAGGGTCTCGTGCACGGCCTCCGGAGCCGCCCGCAGGTCGTGCACCTCGAGGCCGGCAAGCGTCGCCGTCCAATCGAGCGTCTCGGCGACGCCGGGGACCTTGCGCAAGTCCTCCTTGCGGATCGCCGCGACCATGCGCGCGATCTGCAAGGCAAGCGCGCCGTCGATGCCGGGAAGGCGCGCGAGAATGATGCGTGCCTCGCGGTCAACGTCGGGAAATTCCACATAGTGGTAGAGGCAGCGCCGCCTGAGCGCGTCGGACAATTCGCGCGTGCCGTTCGAGGTGAGCACCACGCGCGGGATCGACTTCGCCGTGACGGTGCCGAGCTCCGGGATGCTGACCTGGAAATCCGAGAGCAGCTCGAGCAGGAAGGCTTCGAACTCCTCGTCGGCGCGGTCGACCTCGTCGACCAAGAGCACCGGTGGCTTTTCGCGGCGGATCGCGGCGAGGAGCGGGCGCTCCAGGAGATACTTCTCCGAGAAGATGTGCTCTTCGATTTGGTCGGCCTTTTCGCCGCCCGCTTCGCGCGCCTTGATGGCGAGCAGCTGGCGCTGGTAGTTCCATTCGTAGAGCGCGGCGTTCTGGTCGAGCCCCTCGTAGCATTGCAGGCGGATCAACTCCGATCCGTGCACGGCGGCGAGCGCCTTCGCCACCTCGGTCTTGCCGACGCCGGCCTGGCCCTCGAGCAGGAGGGGCCGCTTCAGATAGTCCATCAGCCACAAGGCGGTCGCGAGGTCGCGGTCGGCGACATAGCCGACGGCGATCAGGCGATCAGCGATCTGGTCGCGAGCGAGTGTCATATCGGCTTCGATCTTAGCAGATCGCGGGGTGGCGCCCCATGCGTGACGCGCCGAGCTAGGGCGCGGCGCTCACGGGTGCAGGCCGAGCTTGTCCGCCGCCGTCCAGGTGCGCCAATGATCGTGCGGCATCGCGATGTGGGTCGATCCGAGAAACCGGAAGGCGTCGTTAACCGCATTGGAGAAGCACGGCACGCCGCCCACGTTCGGGCTCTCGCCGACGCCCTTGGCGCCGATCGGGTGATGCGGCGAGGGCGTGGTCGTGAAGTCGGTCTCCCACTTCGGGGTCTCGACCGCGGTCGGCAGGAAATAGTCGAGCAGCGACGCGGTCGTCACGTTGCCGTCCTCGTCGTAATGGATCTCCTGGCCCATGGCGATGGCAAAGGCTTCAGTGAGGCCGCCGTGGACCTGGCCTTCGATGATCATCGGATTGATGCGGGTGCCGCAGTCGTCGAGCGCATAGAAGCGCCGGATCTTGGTCTCGCCGGTGTCGACGTCGACGTCGACCACGCAGATGTAGGCCCCGAACGGAAAGGTGAAGTTGGGGGGATCGTAGTAGTTCACCGCCTCGAGCCCCGGCTCCATGCCGGGCGGCACCTTGTTGTAGGCCGCCCAGGCGAGCTCGGTCATGGTCTTGAAGCGCTCGGGATTGCCCTTCACGCGGAAGCGGTCGATGTCCCACTCGAGATCGTCGTCATGCACCTCGAGCATGAACGCGGCGATCATCTGCGCCTTGGCCTTGATCTTGCGGCAGGCCATGGCGGTCGCGGCACCGGAAACCGGCGTCGAGCGCGAGCCATAGGTGCCGAGTCCATAGGGGGCGGTGTCCGTATTGCCCTCTTCGATGCTGATGTTGTCGGCGGGGAGCCCGAGCTCGGTCGCGATGATCTGGGCGTAGGTGGTCTCGTGACCCTGCCCCTGCGACTTGGTGCCGAGCCGGCAGATGCCGGTTCCGGTGGGATGGATGCGGATCTCGGCGGAGTCGAACATGGCGATGCCGAGGATGTCGCAGGCGCGCGACGGGCCGGCGCCGACGACCTCGGTAAAGAAGACCACGCCAATTCCCATCAGCTCGCGGGTCTCGCCGCGCTTGAAGGCTTCCTGCTTCTTCTTCTGCTCCTCGCGCAGCTTCTTGTAGCCGACCGCGTCCATCGCCTTCTGCAGGGCCGGATGATAGTCGCCGGAATCGTATTGCCAGCCGAACGCGGAGGTGTAGGGGAATTGCTCCTTGCGGATGAGATTCTTCATCCGTAGCTCGGCGGGATCCATGTTTAGCTTGGTGGCCAGGATGTCCATGCCGCGCTCGATGGCGTAGGCGGCTTCGGTGACGCGGAACGAGCAGCGATAGGCGACGCCGCCGGGCGCCTTGTTGGTGTAGACGCCGTCCACCGACACGTGCGCGGTGGGGAAGTCGTAGGCGCCGCTGATGATGCTGAAGAGGCCGGCCGGCCACTTGGTGGCGTTGGCGCAGGCGTCGAAGGCGCCGTGGTCGGCGATCGTATAGCAGCGTAGCGCGGTCACCTTGCCATCCTTGGTGGCGGCGATTTCGGTCTGCATGTGGAAGTCGCGCGCGAAGGCCGTGGTCGAGAGGTTCTCGATGCGGTCCTCGACCCACTTCACCGGCCGCCCGGTCACGATCGAGGCGACGATGGCGCAGATGTAGCCGGAATAGGCGCCGACCTTGTTGCCGAAGCCGCCGCCAATGTCGGGCGCGATCACGTGAATCTTGTGCTCGGGAATCTTCGAGATCAGCGAGGCCACGGTGCGGATGACGTGCGGCGCCTGGAACGTGCCCCACAGCGTCAGCTCGCCCTTGATCTTGTCGAAGGAGGCGACGCACTGGCAGGTCTCGAGCGGGCACGGATGCACGCGCGGATAGACGATCATCTCGTTGATCGTCACGTCCGCCTTCTTGAAGGCCGCGTCGGTCGCGTCCTTGTCGCCCGCCTGCCAGTTGAAGACGTGGTTGTAGTGCTTGCGCTTGCCGTGGGCGCCCTCGGTCTTGTCCTTGATGTCCTCGCGGATCACCGGGGCCTTCGCATCCATGGCCTTGAGCGGATCGACGTTGACGGGCAGCGGCTCGTACTCGACCTCGACCAGTTCGGCGGCGTCGGCGGCGGTGTAGCGATCCTCGGCGATGGCGAAGGCGACCTCCTGGTTCTGAAACAGCACCTTGCCGTCGGCCAGCACCATCTGCACGTCGCCGGCGAGCGTAGGCATCCAGGCGAGGTTCACGGTCTTCAACGTTTCCGCCGTCAGAACGGCGACGACGCCGGGCAAGGCCGCGGCCTTCGTTGTGTCGATCTTCTTGACGCGGGCGTGGGCGTGCGGCGAGCGCGTGAAGTCGCCGTACAGCATCCCCGGCAGCTTCAGGTCGTCGACGTAGTTGCCCTTGCCCTGAACGAAACGAATGTCCTCGACGCGCTTCCGCTTGCAGCCCATTCCCTGCAGGGCGTCGGTGCGTTGCTCTTTGGTTAGCTCGCTCATTCGGCGGCCTCCTGGAAGGTTTTGCCCTGCAACTTGGCGGCGGCGTATTGGATCGCCTTCACGATGTTCTGGTAGCCGGTGCAGCGGCACAGATTGCCGGAAATGCCGAAGCGGATCTCTTCCTCGGTCGGGTTGGCGTTCTCCTGCAGCAGCCGATAGGCGCGCGTGATCATGCCGGGGGTGCAGAATCCGCACTGCAGCCCGTGCATCTCGCGGAAGCCTTCCTGCAGCGCGTGCAGCGTGCCGTCGGCCGCCGCCATGCCCTCGATGGTGATGATGTCGGCGCCGTTCGCCTGCACCGCGAACACGGTGCACGACTTCACCGACTTGCCGTCGAGGTCCACCGTGCAGGCGCCACAGTGGCTGGTGTCGCAGCCGATGTGCGGGCCGGTGAGGCTCAACTGCTCGCGCAGGAAGTGAATGAGCAAGGTGCGCGGCTCGACCAAAGCCTCGACCGCCTTGCCATTCACCTTCATCGCGACTTGGGATTTGGCCATAGGCGGACTCCTACTTCGCACGCGACTTGGCGCGGGCGAGCGCCCGCGTCAGCATCACGCCTGCCATCTTGGTGCGGTATTGCGCCGGCCCCCGGTTGTCGGAGGCGGGCGAGGTGATCGCCTCGGCGGCGGCGACCGCCTTCTTCACGGTCGCGGCGTCGAGCGCCGAGCCGACGAGCATCTTCGCCGCCTTGTCGGCCCATAGTGGCGTATCGCCGACGTTGGTGAGGCCGATCGAGCATTCGGCGACCTTGCCGCCGCTGATCTTCAAGATCACCGCAGCGGCGGCGGTGGCGTAGTCGCCGATCTTGCGCTTGAGCTTCTCGTAGGCGTAGCCGTGGCCGGCGGGCGGCGCCGGAATGCGAATGGCGGTGACGATCTCGCCCTGCTTGAGCGCCGTGACGTAGGTGCCCTGGTAGAACTCGCGGGCGGCAACCTTGCGATCTCCGGTCTTGCCGGTCAGCTGGTAGGTCGCGCCCAGGCACATCATCAGCGCCGGCATGTCGTTGCCCGGGTCGCCGTTCGCCACGTTGCCGCCCAGTGTGCCGACGTAGCGCACCTGCGGGTCGGCGATGACCAGCGCCGCCTCGCGCAGGATCGGAATCTTCGATTTGATGAGATCGGAGCCGATCAATTCGTGCTGCGTCGTCATGGCGCCGATCACGATGTCGCCGCCGTCAGCGCGAATTCCCTTCAGGTCGGCCACCCCGGCGAGATCGACGAGGTGCTCGGGCGTGGCGAGTCTCAGCTTCATCATCGGAATGAGGCTGTGCCCGCCGGCGAGCGGCCGCGCCTCCTCGCCGAGATCGGCGAGCAGGGCCACGGCTTCCTTGATGGATTTCGGACGGTGATAGTCGAAAGACCCAGGTATCACGCGCGCCTCCCGATCCTGCGTAAGGAAACTTTGGCGGACTGTGCATTGCAGCAGCAAGGTGCGGTGCATGAGCCGCGCGAACACGCACGAATGGCGAGGAGGCTGCACGAATTGCGGAGGGCTTGCACCAATTGCGTCAGAATTACTGACGCACCTGATCGGCCCGGTGGCCCTTCGCGCTCATCAACGAAGGCCTTTCGCGGCTATTGCGATGCGAAGCGGCGGCGGAGCGCGCCACTGGATTCTCTTCCGGTGATCGCGGCGACCTGGGACTTCAGCCAGCCGACACGGCTGCGGCTGACGGGAACCGGATAATGATGCAGGGCATCCATCTCGACCATTTCGCTGTCACCGGACCGCTTATACCCAACGACGCGCTCGATGTTGACGATATGACTGCGGTGAACACGCACAAACCGATTGTTGTCCAGCCGCGATTCGACGTCGCCGATGGCGAGCGGACAAAAAAGCTTGTCGTTTCCGTTGAAGATGTAGGTGTAGTGCGCGTTGGCGTGGATCGCGACCACGTCCTCCACGGCGACGAAATGCGTGGCGCCGTCACGCTCGACCGGAAGATGGCGCGCGAAGCGCAGTGGCGCGGCACCGGTGCCGCCGATCGGCGCATGGGTTCCTTGCCCGAGTTCTGGACTATCGCCACGGATTCCGGCCGCCGCCGCGACGGTGAGCGCCTCCCCTATCCCGGCCATCTGCATCGGTATCCGATCGGCCAGCACGCCCTGAATGGGAGCGGAGGCGAGTCGCCGGTGATCCGGCACAAGGATCAGGAAAAATATTCCGGAAATGCAAAATGCGACGACAGCCACGACGATCGCG
Source organism: Xanthobacteraceae bacterium (assembly GCA_035601815.1). Lineage (GTDB taxonomy): Bacteria > Pseudomonadota > Alphaproteobacteria > Rhizobiales > Xanthobacteraceae > DATNNN01. The sequence goes on from DATNNN010000010.1 coordinate 11,060, forward strand.
AGGAGGTCGATGGAAAGCACGGGTGCTCCCACGAGCGCCATCGCGTGCGGAAACAGCGTGACCCCCTCCATCGCCGTGTAGTGCATGCCGGAAACGGCAATGCCGAAGGCGATCGCCGACAGGATTAGCGGCAGACGCCGTCCCTGGCCAGTCGCCAGCCACAGGGTCAAACCGGACGCCGCGATGGCGACGGCCATGCTCGATGCGACGTAGGCGCTCGCGTGCACCATGTGCGCGCTCGCATGCAACGCGGTCATGCCGATGTAGTGCATCGAGAAGATCCCGCCTCCCATCAGGCAGGAGGAAAGGGTAAGGCGGACCAACGTAAGCGGTCCGGAACTCGTGGCCTGGACCGCCGCGCCGACGACGATGACACAAACAAGAAAGGACAGGAGTGTCGGAAACACCAAGTAGTCGACCGGGAAAGGCAATCGCGCGGCCAGCATTCCGACAAAGTGCATGGCCCAAATCGCAACCGCGAGCGAGAAGGCCGCTCCTGCCAGCAGCAAGCGTCGGCGCATTCCGGTGGCGTCGCCGATCTGCACGGCCAGGCTCAAGCCGACATAGGCGCCCTGGACCGCCATCACGATCGAGAGCAAGACAAGCCACGGCTCGTAGGTCACCCGCATCGCCGTCATTTCCTTATCGGCACGCGACGGTCTTCTCGGGTGGCGTATTTTTGTCGTCCACCCTGGAATAACTATAAATGAGGTTCAGGCTAAGGCCGAGATACCCCGGCAATCTTTTTCGGCGGCCTCAGGCCCGCCGCAGATCAAGCATCTGCGGGCGGTGCGGCCATCGCCCGGCCGGACGAGGACCGCAAACGAGGCGGAGTCACGGTTCCCCGCTCGGATGCGCGCAGGCGAGTCAAGAAGGGGCGCATATGTGCGTCCCTATTTTTTTAAGCGTGGCCGATGGCCTCAACGTTGCGCGGCTCAGGGCGCTGCAAACGGTCGCACACATGCCAAAGTTCGCCGAATATTCCGAATAGTTGCGGGTCCTCGATTGTCTCGAAAATGCTGTTGATCGTCTGATGGTCGCTCGCGTCTTGGTTC
>DATNNN010000011.1:0-2992 GCA_035601815.1 Xanthobacteraceae bacterium
CGCGCGATCTATCTCGGCTCGACGCTGTTCCGCATCCATGGCTCGAACGAGCCGGAGACCATCGGCCAAGCGGTCTCGTCCGGGTGCTTCCGCATGACCAATGACGACGTGATCGATCTTTTTAGTCGCGTGCGGGTCGGCGCCGTCGTCCACGTTATGCGCTGATCAGGGCCGGCGCGCCGGCGGCTCGCGCGACAGGTTCTTCGCCGCGAGCTCTTCGAGATAGCGGGCAAAGCGCGCCGCCTGCTCGCGGCCGAGCTCGTGGAAATAGTCCCACGAGTAGATGCCAGTCGAATGCATGTCGTCGAACACCAGGCGCACCGCGTAGTTGCCGACCGGAAGCACCTCGAGGATCTGCACGTCGCGCTTGCCGGGAACCGTCTTGCGCTCGTCCGGGTTGTGGCCCTGCACCTCGGCGCTCGGGCTCTCGACTCGCAGGTACTCGGCAGGCAGCGTGAAGGCGCTGCCGTCCTCGAAGCGCACGCTGAGCGCGCGCCGGTCCTTCTGCAGCCTGATCTCGATCGGCCAGAGACGTTTGGTTTCAGCCATTCGCGGGTCTTTCCGGGCAAGGACCCTAACGGCGGTGGCGAGCGAAGCAAGCGCTGGACGCGCGGCCCCATCTCCGTCAGAATCCGTTACCGGGAGAAAACGCCAAGAATGAACGTGGTTCCCAACCTACAGCTCGATCGCGCCGAGGTGGGGCGTCGCCCGCTCGTCGATCCGTTTGGCCGCACCATCAGCTATCTACGGGTCTCGGTCACCGACCGCTGCGACTTCCGCTGCGTCTATTGCATGGCCGAGAACATGACGTTCCTGCCCAAGCAGGATCTGCTCACGCTCGAGGAGCTCGACCGGCTGTGCTCGGCCTTCGTCGCCCTCGGGGTGCGCAAGCTCCGTCTCACCGGCGGCGAACCTTTGGTCCGGCGCGACATCATGGTGCTGTTCCGCGCGGTCGCGCGCCATCTACAATCGGGTGCGCTCGATGAGCTGACGCTGACCACCAACGGCTCGCAGTTGCCGCGCTTCGCCACCGAGCTTGCCGCCTGTGGCATCAAGCGCATCAACGTGTCGCTCGATACCCTCGACGCCGCGAAGTTCCGCGCCGTCACGCGCTGGGGCGATCTTGCCAAGGTGATCGCCGGCATCGACGCCGCCCAGGCGGCCGGCCTGCATGTGAAGATCAACGCAGTGGCGCTCAAGGGCGTCAACGAGGACGAGATCCCGGCGCTCATGCAATGGGCGCACGGCCGCGGCATGGATCTGTCGCTGATCGAGGTGATGCCGCTCGGCGACATCGACCAGGAGCGCGTCGACCAGTATCTGCCGTTGTCGACGGTGCGGGCGCGCCTGGCGCAGCGCTATACGCTCAGCGACGACGACCACCGCACCGGCGGGCCGGCACGATATGTGCGCGTCAAGGAGACCGGCGGCCTCCTCGGCTTCATCACGCCGCTGACCCATAACTTCTGCGAGGGCTGCAATCGCGTGCGCGTCACCTGCACCGGCACGTTGTTCATGTGTCTCGGCCAGGAGGACTGCGCCGACTTGCGCACGCCGCTGCGCGCGTCGGAGGGCAACGATCTCCTCAACGCGGCGATCGTGCGGGCCATCGCGCGCAAGCCGAAGGGCCACGACTTCATCATCGACCGCCGTACCAAACACCCGGCGCTGGCGCGGCACATGAGCATGACCGGCGGCTGAGCCCGCGGCGTTCGCCTGATGCCCAGTTCATCCGCCAATAGCCGCGGCGTTTTCGCCATGATCGGGGCGTGCGCCTGCTTCTCGGCCAACGATGCCGCCACCAAGGTGGCCGTGGCGTGGCTGCCGCCATCGGAGATCGTGGGCATCCGCGCCGTGTTCACGCTCCTATTCGCCGCCGCCATCATCGCGCTGCGCGGCGAGCTCGCCTCTCTCCCGCGTATTTGGAACCTCAAGGTCATCCTGCGCGCGGTCGCCGAAGCGCTCACCGGATTGATCCTGATCACCGCGCTTGCCTTCATGACCCTCGCCAACGTGACGGCGATCCTGATGATTCAGCCCTTCCTCCTGTCGGCGGTGGCGGCGCTCTTGTTCAAGCAGGGCGTGGGTTGGCGAAGATGGCTGTCGATCGCGGTCGGCTTCGTCGGCATGCTGTTGGTGGTGAGGCCGGCGACCGGCGACTTCAACGCCTCGTCGCTGTTGGTGCTGGGCGCCACCTTCCTGGTGGTGGTGCGCGATATGCTGACGAGCCGCATTCCCGGCGAAATCCCGACTACCGTGATCTCCTTCGCCACGGCCGTCGTCGGCCTCGGCGTCGGCGCCGTGGGGGCTGTGGCCGAGTCATGGGTCATGCCGAGTCTAGTGGCGCTCGTGTGGGTCATCGCCGCCGCGGTCTTTATCGTGGCGGCATTCATCCTCATCGTCACCGCGTTCCGCACCGTCGAGGCGTCGCTGGTGGTGCCGTTCCGCTACTCGATCGTGGTGTTCGCGGTGATCTTCGGCTTCGCCCTGTTCGGCGAGATCCCGGATCGCTGGTCGCTGCTCGGCATCGTCCTGATCGTGGGGGCCGGCATCTACATGGTTCACCGCGAGGCCGTGCGCCACCGGACTCCGACCGCCGCGGGCCCGCTGGAAGGGCCCAGCGCCCCACTTTGATGGCCGTCGCCACGGCTTGATCGAGCACGATGTTTCGTTAAGGTGCGAGATGAGGAAACGCCGGCCGGCGAGCCATATAAAAAACGCATAAACAAAAACGGCCGTCGCCTTTGGGGGAGTTCGGAGTGAACCTGCTGCTCAGGATCAGCCGCGCCATCGACGCGGTCAATCTCAGGATCGGCAAGTTGGTGGCGTGGCTGATCGTGGCCGCGGTACTAGTTTCGGCCGTTAACGCCATCCTGCGCAAGACGCTCGACATCAGCTCGAATTCCTGGCTCGAGCTGCAGTGGGTTCTCTTCTCCACGGTGTTCCTGTGGTGCGCGTCGTGGACGCTGCTCGCCAACGAACACATCCGCAT
>DATNNN010000012.1:0-5576 GCA_035601815.1 Xanthobacteraceae bacterium
CTTGGCGTCCCTCCAGGCTTTGCACCCTTTTTGTCGGGGCTTACCTATACAACCGGCCGAGAAAGCATCGGTTCCACAAAAAATTATAGCGAACAAAAACTTAACACCAAGTTTGCGCCTTGGCGGATCCGGTTGCCTCGCGCGATGCGATTTTCGCACGGCAGATACGCTTTGGCGGCGGAACCGCCGCGCCGCGCCTGCATTATGTAGGCGGAACTACGGGGGCGAAAAACCCGGTGACTCCCATGCGCCAACCCCGATTTCCCATCCTGGTCGATACCGGCCGCCGCCGCGTGCGCGCCGGCTTTTCCGCGCCGGCGAGCGAAGAGCCGGCAGAGATCTCACTGCATCTGCGCGACAAAGGCTGGAGCGCCTACAGCATCCATTTCGACGCACAGGCGAACGCCTGGATCGCGCAAGTATTCAATCCCAAGACCCGCCACGCCGCCTGACAGGCTTGCGCGGATGAGCGGCGCGGCCTAGGCCATCGCCGTGCCCGATCCGGATTCCGATCCCTTGGAGAAATACGAGCGCGGCGTGCTGCCGTTCCGCCGCGCGGCGCCTATCTCCGCGCCGGAGACGGAGGAAGAACGCGGCCACGGCACGACGATCGCGGTACTGGTCTGCTTCCTCGTGGTGCTGGTGGGGGGCGGCGTGTGGCTGATGAGCACGCTCCGCGACATCAGCCGGATGCAGGACTGCGCCATGCAGGGTCGGCGTAACTGCGCGCCGATCGAAGTGCCGGCGCGCGAGCGCTGAAATCGCGTTTGCCCGGACGTTACGGCCGCCGGACCGCAGGCGGCGGGATCTCGCCGCGCTCGGAGGGTATGGTGACGGCGCGGCGGTTCTGCGACCAGCACGAGATGTTGTCGCATTTCGCCGCCCGCCCCTCGCGGCCGCGCCCAACGGTGCGGATGCGTCCGCGCTCGATGCCCTTCGACACCAGAAAGTCGCGCACAGCGAGGGCGCGGCTGTTGGAAAGCTTCATGTTGAACGCCGCGTTGCCGCGCTCGTCAGCGTGGCCCTCGATGGTGACGTTGAACATCTGATAGCGGGAAAGCCAGGCACCCTGCTTGTTGAGCGTCGTCATGGCGATGTCGTTGAGCGCCGCCGACTTTTCGTCGAAAAACACCCGGTCGCCGACGTTGAGGAAGAAATCCTGAGGAGAGCCCGGTGCGACGCCGGGGACCGGCGGCGGCGGTGCGGCGGCCGGCGGCGGCTCCGCAGGCGCAAACGGGTTCGTCGCGCAGCCGGCGACGGCCATGACGCTCGCCGCGATCAGCGCAATCCTGGCGAAGGCGCGCAAACTTCCGTGGTCGAGCATGATTCCCCCCGTTTTGTTTCTGTCTACATGCCGCCGTAGAGCCAGTCGACGCCATCATACCAATCCTGCGCGGTGCGACCGCGCAGCATCTGGTTGCGCAACTCCGCCGCGACACCGCGGGCATGATAGAACTCGCCATAGACCCGCGCCATGATCTGGGCGCGGCCGGTGCGCAGGTAGCGGGCCTCCTGATAGGCGCGGAAGGCGCCCGGCAGATCGTCCGGCGTCGCCGCGACCTTTTCCGCAAGCGTGACCGCGTCCTCGATCGCCATGCAGGCGCCCTGGGCGAGATATTGCAGCATGGGGTGCGCGGCGTCGCCGAGGAGCGTAACGCGGCCCTTGGACCATTGCCGGATCGGCTCGCGGTCACACAGCACCCACATGCGCCAGGTCTCGATGCACTCGAGCATGCGCAGGACTTCCGGCCGCTGGCCGCTGAAGTGTGCCCACAGCTCGCCGGAGTCGGCCTCCGCGTTCCAGCCCTCCTCGTAGCGGTCGGAGTGGAACACGGCGACGAGGTTATAGAGCTCGCCGCGCCGCAGCGGATAATGCACGAAATGCGTGCGCGGCCCGGCCCACAGCACCACGTCCGGCCGCCACAGATCCTCGGGCACGTCGTCTCGCTTCAGCACGGCGCGATAGGCAATGTGGCCGGAGACGCGCGGCGCGCCGTCGCCCACGATCATCTCGCGCACGCAACTCCACATGCCGTCGCAGCCGATGAGGGCGCGGCCCCGGATCGTTTTGCGCGGGCCGGTATCCGGGCCGCCAAGCGCCACCTCGACGAGGTCGCCGTCCTCCATTGCGTCGACCACGCGCTGCCACACGTCGAGATATACGAGATCATTGCTGCGGCAGGCCTCGAACAGCACCGCGTGCAGATCGTGGCGGTGGGTGACCGCGTAGGGCTCGTGGAAATGCTTGGCGAAAGCATCGTCCAGGGGAACGCGCGCGATGCTCTCGCCGGAAAGCGCACAGCGCATTTCCTGGGCGCCGGGCTGGAACGCATCGGCCAGCACCGCTTGCTTCAAGCCGAGCTTATCCAGCGCGCGAAAGACATTGGGGCCGAGCTGGATGCCGGCGCCGACTTCCTTGAACTCGCCCGACTGCTCGAGCACGCGCACGGCAAAGCCCTTGCGCGCGAGGGCGTAGGCGCAGGCGAGCCCGCCGATGCCGCCGCCGGCGATCAAGAACGGTGTGCTGCGGTTGGCCGCCACGGGCTTCTCCGCGATCAGACTTTATAATAGCCGCGATACCAGTCGACGAAAGCGGCGACACCTGCGTCCACCGGCGTTTGCGGCCGATAGCCGGTGAGGCGCTCCAGGAGGTCGGCGCGCGCGTGCGTCGCCGGCACGTCGCCGGGCTGCATGGGCAGGAGCTTCTGCTTCGCCTTCTTGCCGAGCTTCTTCTCAATGGCGGCCACGTAATCGAGAAGGCCGACCGGCACGCCGCGGCCGACGTTGACCACGCGGAACGGCGCCACGGGGCTCGCGAAATCGGGCGCGTCGGTGTCCGGGTCGGCGCGGCGCGGTGGCAGCGGCACGAGACGCACGATCGCCTCCACCAGATCGTCCACGTAGGTAAAATCGCGGCTCATCCGGCCCTCGCCGTAAATCTCGATCGGCTCGTCCTTCAGCATGGCCGCGACGAAGCGGAAGAGCGCCATGTCCGGCCGGCCCCAGGGCCCATAGACGGTGAAGAAGCGGATGGCGGTGGTAGGAATGTTCGAGAGGTGCGCATAGGCGTGCGCCATCAGCTCGCCCGCCTTCTTGGTGGCGGCGTAGAGGGAGAGCGGATAGTCGGCGCGGTCGGTCTCGGCCGCGGGCGGCGGGTTGGCGCCGTAGATCGAGCTCGTCGAGGCGAAGAGGAAGTGCTTGGGCGGCGCCGCGCGCAGATGCTCGAGAAGATTGAAGGTGCCGACGAGATTGGCGTCGACGTATGCGCGTGGGTTCTCCACGCTGTAGCGCACCCCCGCCTGGGCGGCGAGATGGACGACCACCTCGGGCTTCGCCGCATCGTAGATCGCCGCGAGCTTGTCGGCGTCCTCGAGCATGGCCATGTGAGCGGTGAAGCCGCGCGCGCGTTCGAGTTCCGCGTGGCGAGCCTTCTTCAGCGCGACGTCGTAGTACGGCGTGAGCCCGTCGACGCCGACGACTTGCTGGCCGTCGGCAAGAAGCCGGCGCGCCAGGTGGAAGCCGATGAAGCCGGCGGTGCCGGTGATGAGAAAGCGCACGAAAATCCCTGCCGGGCTTTTGCCCTGTAGCGCGTCTTTTGCCCTGCCTTTACCGCGCCGCCAAGGGCTCGGCCGGCGCCACGTCGAGAATCCGCATCTCCACCCGTTCCTGCCCCTGCCAGCTGTTGAGCTGAAGGCAGCCGGCCAGGTGCAGCGGCCGGCCGCGGGCGGCGATCAGCGCTTCACCGAGCGGCCGGTTGAAGGCGCGAAACGCAATGCCGTTGATGGTGGTGCCGTCGCCGGCGCGGAGCCTCACCCGCACGTGGATGGCGCCGGCGGGCTCGGCGTAGGCGACGGTGTGGGACGGCAGCGCGAAAGTAGGCTCCGGATTGCCGGCGCCGAAGGGGCCGGCGCGCTCGATCAGCTCCAGCATCGCCGGCGAGGCGGCGCCGGCAGTGAGCGCGCCGTCGATGTCGAGGTAGTCGATGTGGCGCGCGGCGGCGACCGCGGCCTCCAGATGCATCTCGAAGTGGGCGCGCAGATCGCCGAGCCGCTCGCGCGCGACCGTCAGGCCCGCCGCCATGGCGTGGCCGCCGCCCTTGATGAGCAATCCGGCGTCGACGGCGGCGCGCACCGCGTGGCCGAGGTCGACGCCGGGAATCGAGCGGCCGGAGCCGGTGCCGTTCTCGCCCAACAGCGCAATCGCAAACGCCGGCCGGCCGAAGCGCTCCTTCAGGCGCGCGGCGACGAGGCCGACCACGCCGGGATGCCAGCCCTCGCCGCTCGCGATCACGATCGACCCCTTCTCCTCCATGCCGAGTGAGGCGAGCGCCTCGGCCTCCGCCTGCTCGAGCGTCGCCTTCTCCACCTGCTGGCGCTCGCGGTTCAGGCGATCAAGCTCGGCGGCAATCGCTGCCGCTTCCGCCGGGTCGTCTGTGATGAGGAGTTTCGTCCCGAGCGTGGCGTCGCCGATGCGGCCGCCCGCGTTGATGCGGGGCCCAAGCACGAAGCCGAGGTGGAACGGCGTGGGCGGGCCCTCCAGGCGCGCCGCGTCCATGAGCGCGCGCAGGCCTACGTTCTCGCGCCGGCGCAGCGCGATCAGGCCCTTGGTGACGAAGGCGCGGTTCAAGCCGACGAGCGGCACCACGTCGGCGACGGTGCCGAGCGCCACGAGATCGAGGAAGCTGAGGAGATCGGGTTCGGGGCGCGTCGCGTTCCAAAAGCCGCGCTCGCGCAGCGCGCGCACGAGCGCCACCGCGGTCATGAACACGAGCCCGACGGCGGCGAGATAGCCGAGGCCGGAGATGTCGTCGGCGCGGTTGGGATTGACCACGGCAAGCGCGGGCGGCAGCGCGGGGCCGGTCTGGTGATGGTCGATGACCACCACGTCGAGGCCGAGGTTGCGCGCTTCGCTGAGCGCCTCGGCGCTGGTGGTGCCGCAGTCGACGGTGACGAGGAGCTTGGCGCCGCGCGTGGCGAGCGCGCGCACCGCCTCCACGTTCGGTCCGTAGCCTTCGAACAGCCGATCGGGAATATGGAAGAACGGGTCGAGGTTGGCTGCGCGCAGCACGCGCACGAGAAGCGCGGTGGAGGTGGCGCCGTCCACGTCGTAGTCGCCGAAGATCGCGACACTCTCGCCGCGCAGGGCCGCGTCGGCGAGGCGGGCGGCGGCGGCGTCCATGGCGGTGAGCGTGGCGGGATCGGGCATCAGCCGTTTCACCGTCGGGTCGAGATAAGCCTCGACCTCGTCCAACGGCACGTTGTGGCCGGCGAGCACCCGGGCGAGCAACTCCGGCACGTTGTGGCGTTGGGTGATCGCGAGCGCGAGCGCGGCCGTGCGCGCGTCGAGGCGGTCGCGCCAAACGCGGCCAGAGGCCGAGCGCTGGACGTTGAGGAAGGGGCGAGATTCGGTCACGGGCAGACGTTACTCACCTCCCCCTGAAAGGGGGAGGCAAAAGACATCAATCGAGGTGAAACTTCTCGAGCTGCCGGTGCTCGGCGTCGATCCAGCGCACGGTGCCGGTGACCGAGCGCATGACCACCGTGTGGGTATAGATGCGCTCGCCGCCGAAGCGCACG
>DATNNN010000013.1:0-7012 GCA_035601815.1 Xanthobacteraceae bacterium
GTGGGCGATCAACGCCGGGAAGTCGAAGGTGAGATCGACGCCGGCGTTGGGCGTGCCGAACACCTTGCCGTTGATCGACGAGACGAGCGGCAGCGACACCTTGGCGCCGTCCCAGGCGGACCCGAGCTCGTCGGGGGTCACCGCCACCGGCGAGAACGCGGTCGGCGCCTTGCCGTGCAGGAAGCCGAATCCCTTGGCGAGCTCGCTCGGGATCAGGTTGCGCAGGCTCACGTCGTTCACCAGCATGAGCAGGCGGATATGGACGTGCGCCGCGGCGGCGGTTGCGCCCATGGGCACATCGCCGACGATCACTGCCACCTCGGCCTCGAAGTCGATGCCCCACGCCTCGTCGGCGGCACGGATCGGATCGCGCGGCCCGAGGAACCAGTCCGAGCCGCCGCGGTACATCAGCGGATCCTTCCAGAAGCTCTCCGGCAACTCGGCGGCGCGGGCGCGACGCACCAGCGCCACGTGGTTCACGTAGGCGGAACCATCGGACCAGCCGAAAGAGCGCGGCAAAGGTGCGGCGCATGTCGCGGGATCAAAGACAAGATGGGCGATCCGCCCGGCTTCCAGCGCCTCGCCGATCTCCTGCAGCCGGGGCTCGGCGGCGGCCCAGTCGTCGAGCGCCGCCTGCAGCGTCGGCGCCGCCGCGGCGGCATCGGCGCAGCGCGTGAGGTCGCGCGACACGACCACGAGCCGGCCGTCGCGGCCGTGCTTCAGCGACGCAAGCTTCATCGCCGCTTGGGATCGAAGCGCTTGTCGAGGCCCTGCCAGCAGTCGGCATAATCGTCCTGGCGCGACGGCAACTCGGCCGCCCACTTCGTCACACGCTGGCGGAAGCGCGTCTCGAACATGAAGGCGAGCGTGTTGGTGAGCTTCACGGGCTTCAGCTCGACGTTGGTGGCATGCTCGAAGGCGTCCTTGTCGGGCCCGTGCGGCAGCATCTGGTTGTGCAGGCTGACGCCGCCCGGCACGAAGCCCTCGGGTTTGGCGTCGTAGACGCCGTACACGAGGCCCATGAACTCCGACATGATGTTGCGGTGGTACCACGGCGGCCGGAAGGTGTTCTCCGCCACCGACCAGCGCTCGGGGAAGATGATGAAGTCGACGTTGGCCGTTCCCGGCGTCTCCGAGGGCGAGGTCATCACGGTGAAGATCGACGGATCGGGATGGTCGTAGAGCACCGCATTCACCGGCGAGAAGCGGCGGAGGTCGTACTTGTAGGGCGCGTAATTGCCGTGCCACGCCACCACGTCGAGGGGCGAGTGCGACACCTCCGTGCGGTGCAGCTCGCCGCCCCATTTGACGGTGAGCGTGGATGGCCCTTCCACGTCCTCGAAGGCGGCGACGGGTGTGAGGAAATCGCGGCGATTGGCGAGGCAGTTGGCGCCGATCGGTCCCCGGTCGGGCAGCGTGAAAGCGCCGCCGTAGTTCTCGCAGACGTAGGCGCGCGCCGGGCCGGCGATGAGCTCGACGCGGAAAATGACGCCGCGCGGGATCACGCAGATCTCGCCGGGCTCGATCTCGATCACGCCGAACTCGGTGCGGAAGCGGAGCTTGCCCTCCTGCGCCACCACCAAGAGCTCGCCGTCGGCGTTGAAGAAGTGCTCGCGCTCCATGGATTGCGTCACAAACAGGATGTGCGCCGCCATGCCCGACAGGGTTTCGGCGTCGCCCGCCGTGGTCATGGTGTGGAGACCGGTCACGAAGGTGAGCTTGACTTGCGGAATCGGCGCCGGCCCCCAGCGCAACTGGCCGAGCGGCAGTCCTGTTTCCTCGCGCTCGGGCGCGGTGCGCAGGTTGCCCCCGTCCACCTTCTGGAAGCGGCCGGTGTGCCGCACCCCCGGGCGGACGCGGTAGAGCCACGAGCGCTCGTTCGACGCCTGCGGCGCGGTGAACGGCGAGCCGCTCAACTGCTCGGCATAGAGACCGTAGCTCACCTTCTGCGGCGAGTTGCGGCCCACCGGCAGCGCGCCGGGCAGGGCCTCGGTCTCGAAGCTGTTGCCGAAGCCGGACATGTAACCGGCGCTGACGCCGAACGCATTCGGCGCGAGCGGCGCGGCCGAGCGGAAGCTGCGGGTATCCACGGCGCTGGCCATCGCTTCCTCCTCGAACCTCGCTATGGTCGAATGCCGCGAACCCTGGCGCGGCACAGCCTTTACGGGTACGATAGTTACGCATGAAACCAATGTCAATCGAGCGCCGCCGCGAGCGCGCGACGCGGCCGACCGGCGAGCCGCCGCTCAGGCTCGAGACTTTCCTGCCGTACCGGCTGGCGCTGATCGCCAGCCTTGTCAGCGAGGCGCTCTCGCATATCTACGGCGAGCGTTTCGGCTTCGGCATTCCGGAATGGCGGGTGATCGCCACCCTCGGCCAGTTCGGCACCATGACCGCCAAGCAGGTCGGCAACCACAGCCATATGCACAAGACCAAGGTGTCGCGCGCGGTCGCGCATCTGGCGCGGCGGCGCTATGTCAGGCGGCGCACCAACGACGAGGACAAACGCGAGGAGCATCTCACCCTCACGGCCCAGGGCCGCGCCGTGTACGAGGAAATCGCGCCGATGGCGATCACCTTCGCCCGACACCTGTTCGACGATATCGCACCCAGCGACCGCAAGGCGTTTGAGCGCGTGCTCGACAGCCTCACCGTCCATGTGCTGCAAAGCGCGGCGGAAGACCCCGAGCGATAGTCCGGACGCCGAGGAATGATGCAGCTCTATTCCTATTTCCGCTCTACCGCGTCCTACCGCGTGCGCATCGCGCTCGGGCTCAAGAACCTTTCCTACCAGACGCTGCCGATCCATCTGCCGCGCGAGGAGCAGCGCAGCGAATCCTTCCGCGCGGTGAATCCGCAGCGGCGCGTGCCGGCGCTCAAGCTCGACGACGGCACCGTGATGATCCAGTCGCTCGCCATCATCGACTACCTGGACGAGACCTATCCCGAACCGCCGTTCCTGCCGGCGGACGCCAAGCTCCGGGCGCAAGTGCGGGCGGTGGCGCATATCGTGAGCATGGACATCCACCCGCTCGGCAACTCGGGCCCGCGCAACTACCTCATGCGGACCCTCGGTCTCGACCAGGCCGCGGCCAAGGCGTGGACCGGCCACTGGATCGAGGAAGGCTTCGCCGGCATCGAGCCGCTCCTGGGCGAAGGCCCCTATGCCTTCGGCGCGGCGCCGACGCTCGCCGACATCTGCCTGGTGCCGCAGGTAGCGAACGCCCGCCGCTTCGGGGTGGACCTCACCCCGTTCCCGCGGCTTGTGGCTGCCGACGCCGCCGCCCGCCGCCTCCCCGCCTTCGCCGCCGCCGCGCCGGAGCGCCAGCCGGACGCAGAATAAGGGGTTTTCCGTCCATAGTTCGGTCACTTATTCTCGGCAAGAATCGTCCGATTCACGCGGATTTCCCATGCCCCCGCTTCGCCTGCCCCACGCCGCCATCCTCGCCGCCGGCTCGCTCGTGGTCCTGATCGGCGCGGCCACGGCTCAGCTCCTGCCGCCGGGCAGCGTACCGAGCGGGCGCGCCAATCCGCCGATAGCCCAGGGTGATGGGCGTAACGCCGTATGCGCGCGGCTTGAGAACGCGCTCGGTCAGCTCAATTCCTCCGCCAACCTCGCCAATCCCAATCCCGAACAGTCGTCGCGCTACGAAGAAGCGATCAACCGCCAGCGCAACGAGCTCGACCAGTCGATCATGCAGGCGCGCCGCATCGGCTGCGACCAGGGCCGCGGCTTTTTTCTGTTCGAGGCGCTTACCCGCCCGGCCCAGTGCGACCAGCTCAACCAGCAGATCGGCCGCATGCGCAACAACCTCGAGCGCATGACCGGCGAGATGGGCCAGATGCGCGGCGACGATAACCTCGAGCGTCGCCAGATCATCGCCGCCTTGCAGGAGAACGGCTGCACCCAAGGCCGCAGCGCGGCGCTGCCGCAGCCGCAGCGACCGCGCGGCATCTTCGAGTCGCTATTCGGCGGCTGGCGCGAGGAAAGTAATATCGACGCCCAGCCGCTGGAAGTGCCCATGGGCTCCGCGTTCAAGACGCTGTGCGTGCGCACCTGCGACGGCTTTTATTTTCCGATCAGCTACGCGACCTCGCAGAGTCGCTTCGCCGACGACGACCAGACCTGCCGGCGGATGTGCCCGGCGACAGAGGTGGCGCTCTACAGCCATCGCAACCCCGGCGAGGAAGTAGGCCAGGCGGTGTCGCTGGCGGGACGGCCGTACACGGAGCTGCCGACGGCCTTCAAGTATCGCCAGGCGTTCGATCCGAACTGCTCCTGCCGCGCCGCGGGCCAGAGCTGGGCCGATGCGCTCGGCGTCGACCGCACCCTGCAGCAGGGCGACATCGTGGTGACCGAGGAGCGAGCACGGCAGATGGCGCTGCCGCGGCCGCCGGGCGCGCCGCAGGCCAAAGGTAAGGGTCCGCAGCAACCGAAAGCGGTAGCGGCGCCCGAGCAGCCCGCGCAAACGCCGGCAGCGGCCGAGCCGCAACCGGCACCGCCGCCGGCAAAGCCCGGCGAGCGCCGGGTGCGCGTGGTGGGCCCGCAGTTCTATCCGGTTCGCTAAGCCGGCCGCTGTCCCAACAGCGCGAGCGCCATTTTCTCGAAGCGCGAGACCGGATCCACACGCTGCACGTATTCGCGATGCTGTTCCCCGAGTTCCGCCGCGCACGCGGCCATTCTCTCGTCGGCGGCGAGCGTCGCGATGACGTCGGTCGACAGCGTCGCTTCCTGATAGTGCGCCTTGACCATGCGTCCGACGCCGGCGAATGCGGGTAGAAGTAACCGCGCACGGATTTCGGTTGGATTTGTTGGAGAAGCGCCGCAAACTTATGAAAGCCTTTGCCATCTCCGCACCCGCGCGAGTCGTATCACTTCGCGCGGGGTGATATTGTTTGGCGGTCCACGTTGGGGACCGCAATTACGTTCCCCTTCCCTGACAAGTTCTATTGTCTGGGCGTGAACTCATAACCACGCCGTTGGAAGGCTTGCCAGAGTCCGCTTTGGACCCGTAAGCGGCCGTCCAACGCGGCGGGCAGCACTTCCGGGATGTGCCAGCAGCGGACATGTGCCGATACCGCCCAATTACCCCTTGCTATCCTTAACTCCCTTCGTCCGAGGTGATCCTCTCTATTCAACCCGGTTCAAATACAGCCGGGCAAGTAAGTTTCCCCACATGTTGCCAAAATGGCACAGGCTCGTAGATTTCGGTGCGCTATGGTGGGCATGTAATTTGCCCTGATTCCGCGGGACCCATGAAGAAGCTCTTGCTCGGAAATGTCACGCTGGCTGCGCTGGCCGTCGGCGTTTTGGCCATTTCCGCCAATACCGCCGTTGCGGCTCCGCTGCCCCTCTTCAACTGGTCCGGCTTTTATGTCGGGGGTAACGTCGGCGGTAGTTGGGGACAGATGAGCACAACGCTGTCGCTCGCCGATGCCCCATTCGGTTCGACTACGCAGAGCATGAATGGCTGGCTAGGCGGACTTCAGGCTGGATATAGCTCGCAACGTGGCTCGTGGGTGTTCGGCTTTGAAGCCGACATTCAGCTGACCAACCAGAGGGGTACTTCGACCTTTGCCGGTGCCACCCCGGACATCCCGGCGATCCCGGCCATCCCCGCGATTCCGGCGATCCCGGACATCCCGGCGATCCCGGCCATTCCTTGCGTGTTCATTGAGGGTCCTGGTTCAGGTTGTCGGCCCGGCACTGGAATCCCTGGCGTGCCCGGAGTGCCGGGTGTTCCTGGCGTGCCCGGAGTGCCCGGAGTCGCCGCAATCCCCGGAGTGGCCGGTGTGGCGAGTTATCGCCAGGAGCTGCCGTGGTTCGGCACGTTCCGCGCCCATCTCGGCGTCACGGTGATGCCCACTTGGCTCTTATATGTGACTGGAGGCCTTGTGGTCGGCGAGATCACGACGAATGCCTCGTTCACGATTCCGACCGCAACGGTTGCGACCCGATTCAGCAACATCAAGGCCGGTTGGGTCGCAGGCGCCGGCACCGCGTGGGCGTTGTCGCCTAATTGGAGCTTCAAGCTCGAGTATCTCTATATCGACCTCGGGCAGACCAGTCACAGCTTCGTCAGCATCGCGCCGTTCGTAGGAACGTTCACCGCCAACTCGCGTGTCACCGACAACATCGTGCGCATCGGTTTGAGCTATCGGTTCGGCGGCCCGGTCGGGACCAACTGATCGCCGAATTTTCAGATTTTTTCGCTTCAACCGGCTGGAAGTAGTCCGACATTCCCCAGATGACCAAGGATCAGCGTGAACGCTCAGGCCGCCTGGCCCGTGAGGCGCGCCGCGGCGTGGGTGCGGCCGATCAGCGGCAATAGCGCCTTCAGCTCCGGACCCTTCTCGCGTCCGGTGAGCGCCAGGCGCAGCGGGTGGAACAGCGCGTTCAAGAGCGCGGTGCGCGCGTTGCCGACGTGCAGGAGCCGGTCGGCGGCGGCGCGAAGCAAACGATTTTGGCCGGCGCTCAAAAATCCACGACCTCGTTGCGGGTCGGCACCGCGCCGGTGGCAAGCGATCGGTCGGGCTCGGCGAGCGGCGTGCCGGGGTCGCGGAACTTGTTGGTGATGGGGTAGCGCCGGTCGCGGCCGAAGTTGCGCAGCGTCACCTTCACGCCGGGCGCCGCCTGGCGGCGCTTGTACTCGGCGATGTTCACCATGCGCTCGACGCGCTTCACCGTCTCCGCGTCGAAGCCGGCGGCGACGATCATGGCCACCGGCTCCTCGCGCTCCACCAGCCGCTCGAGGATCGCGTCCAGCACCTCGTAGGGCGGCAGCGTGTCCTGGTCCTTCTGGTTGTCGCGCAGCTCCGCGGTCGGCGCCCGCGTGATCACGTTCTCGGGGATCACCGGCCCGTCCGGCCCGAGCGCGCCCGCCGGCTTCCAGCGGTTGCGCAGGCGCGACAGGCGATAGACCTCGGTCTTGTAGAGATCCTTGATCGGATTGAAGCCGCCGTTCATGTCGCCGTAGAGGGTGGCATAGCCCACCGACATCTCCGACTTGTT
>DATNNN010000014.1:0-20977 GCA_035601815.1 Xanthobacteraceae bacterium
TTCGACCTCGACATGGATTCCGGCGACATCACCAACCGCCGCGTGTTCGCCGACCTGCGCGGCGGCCGCGGCGGGCCGGACGGGTCTTGCGTCGACGCCGATGGCTTCCTGTGGAACGCGCACTTCGGCACCTCGCGCGTGGTGCGCTACGCGCCCGACGGCCGCGTCGATCGCGCGATCGAGTTCCCCGCCAGCAACCTCACCTGCTGCGCCTTCGGCGGCGACAAGCTCGACGTGCTCTACGTGACGAGCGCGAAGATCCTGCTCAAGCCGGACCAGCTCGCCGCCCAGCCCATGGCCGGCGCCTTGTTCGCCGTGCACCCCGGCGTGCGCGGCCTGCCCGAGGCGGCGTTCGCGGGCTGAAACGCCACCTCGCTTCTTTTTATTTCCCGAACGCCTTCTTGAGGAACGCCATCGAGCGCTCCCAGGCGATCTTGGCGCTCTTCGGCTCGAAGCTGCCGCGCTCGTCGCAGTGGAAGCCGTGACCGGCGCCCGCATAGATGTAGAGCTCGGCCTCGGGCCGCTTCTGCTTGATCGACTCCACGTCGGAAAGCGGGATGTGGCCGTCCTTCTCGCCGAAGTGCATCTGCACCGGGCAAATCGGCTTCTTGTCCGCGTGCTGGGCAATGAAGCCGCCGTAGTAGCAGACCGCGGCCTTGAGCCCGTTGGGCGCGGTCGAGGCGAGGAAGGAAACGGTGCCGCCCAGGCAGAAGCCCATGATGGCGACGGGCCCGTCCTTTTTCAGCTCCTCGATCGCGGCGTTGGTGTCGAGCATGAGCTTTTCCCAGTCGAGCTTCGGGATGAGTGCCATGGCGCTCGCCACGTCGCCCTCGGAATAGCCGGACTGGAAATTCGGCGCGAAGCGGTCGAATACCGAAGGCGCCAGCGCCCGGTAGCCTTCGTTCGCGAGCCGGTCGCACACCGCGCGGATGTGATGGTTGACGCCGAAAATCTCCTGGATGACCACGACGCCGCCCTTGGCCGCGCCCTGCGGATCGGCGCGATAGCCGCCGAGACGAAAGCCGTCCTTGGCCGTAAGCGTGATGTCCTTGCCCATGCAATTGCCTCCCTGTTCTTGCGCTCTTGTTTTGGCGCACCACCGCCTTGCTGTCGAGACTGCTGGCCGTGACAAGCCCGCCCGCCTGCATTAGCGTGCGCCGCCCTGATCGCCCCCCGCCCCGCATGAAGCGTTTCACCATCGGCCTTGCCACCACCTTCCACGAGCCGGCGATCGCCATCGTCGGCCCGGACGGCGACGTGCTGTTTGCCGAAGGCGCCGAGCGCTACCTGCAGTTCAAGCGCGCGCCCAACTGCGAACCGGATCTGCCCGGCCGCATGGTGGAGCTGGCCCGCGAATATCTCGAGCCCGACGCCGAGATCGTGGTGGCCACGAGCTGGGGAGCGCAATTCAGCGAGTTCCTCGACCGTTCGGCGTCGGCCGGTGCCTTCGCCTTCGAGCGCCTGGCGGGCCTGTCGAGCAAGCTCACCCGCTCCATGGTGCCGGAGATCGCCGAGCGCACCTTCATTGCGTCGCTGCACATCGGCCAGAAGCGGGCGGGCCTCGGCGTTCTGCTCGGGCTGCACCGCGCCTTCGGCAAGGCCAACGCCAAGCTCCGCCGCTACGGCCATCACCTGACCCACGCCGCCTACGGCGCGCTCGCGAGCCCCTTCGACGAGGCGGTGTGCCTCGTGGTCGACGGCATGGGCGAGACGGGCGCGAGCGGCATCTTCGCCTACCAGAACGGCCGCGTCAGCGAGCTTGTCCGCCACCGCGGGCGCGAGAGCGTCGGCTTCTACTTCGGCCTCGTCACCGATCTCTGCGGCTTCGACCAGACGAAGGGCGAGGAATGGAAAGTCATGGGGCTCGCGCCCTATGGTCAGCGCGATCCAGCGCTGCTCGACGAGCTTCACCGTCTCTACAAGGTCGAGAACCAAAGGCTAGTGTTCGCCGACGAGGTCACCATCCGCGACGCGGTGGAGCGGATTCTGGCGCGGCGGCCGGGCGACGTGAAGGAAGGGTGGGCGGATCTCGCCCGCTGCGGCCAGGACGTGTTCGAGGAGATGATGACGGTGCTGCTCGCCGAGACGGCGGCGAAAAGCGGCTCGAAAAACCTCGTGCTCGCCGGCGGCTGCGCGCTCAACTCGTCGTTCAACGGGAAAATCCTGAACGGCGGCCCGTTCCAGTCCCTGTTCGTGCCCTCGGCGCCCGCCGACGACGGCAACGCCATCGGCGCCGCCTGGCTCGCCCACGGCGAGGACTTTCCCGACTGGCGCGCGCCCAAAGGCCCGATCTCGCCCTATCTCGGATCGCGCGTGTCGACCAAGGACCTCGATCGCATCGCCGGCTGGGAGCCACGGCTGAAGCGGCTTGGCGACCGTGTCGTGGCCGAGACCGCGCGGTTCCTCGCCGACGGCAAGCTCGTCGGCTGGGTGCAGGGCCGCGCCGAGTTCGGGCCGCGCGCGCTCGGCAACCGCTCGATCCTCGCCGACCCGCGCCCGGCCAACGCCAAGGATCAGATCAACGCCAAGGTGAAGCTGCGCGAACCGTTCCGGCCGTTCGCCCCGGCGATCCTCGCCGAGCACGGGCCGGACTGGTTCGATGACTACCAGGCCTCGCCTTACATGGAGCGCACGCTGCGCTTTCGCGAGGAGAAGCGCGCCCTCGTGCCCGCCGTGGTGCACGCCGATGGCACCGGCCGGCTGCAAAGCGTGACTGAGGAAGCGAACCCGCGCTTTCGCTCGCTCTTGGAAGAATTCCACAAGCTCTCCGGCGTGCCGCTGGTCCTCAACACCAGCTTCAACGTCATGGGCAAGCCGATTTTGCACTCGGTCGATGACGCGCTCACGATGTTCTACACCACCGGCCTCGACGCCGTGGCGATCGAGGACTGGCTGATCACGAAATAGGCGGCTTGGTCGTGCCGCCGGCGCGGCGTAGACTCCGCCCATGCCTGAAAAGGGCGCATCGGCCGCGCCGCGCGTCGTCATCGTGGGCGCCGGCTTCGGCGGGCTGTGGGCGGCGAAAACCTTGGCCGCCGCCCCGGTCGAGGTCATCGTCATAGACCGCGAGAACTATCACCTGTTCCAGCCGCTCCTCTATCAGGTGGCGACCGCGGGCCTGTCGCCGGCCGACATCGCGGCGCCTATCCGCGCCATCGTCGGCCAGTATCGCAACGTCACCGTCATCCTCGGCACCGTCGACGGCATCGACATGACACAGCGAACGGTCTCCATCGCGGGCGGCCGGCGCGTGCCCTACGGCTATCTCGTGCTCGCCACCGGCGCGCGCCACGCCTATTTCGGCCACGACGATTGGGAGCCGTTCGCGCCGGGCCTGAAGCGCATCGAGGACGCCACCGAAATCCGCCGCCGCATCCTACTCGCCTTCGAGCTCGCCGAGAACGAGACCGACGAGGCCGAGCGCCGCCGCCTGATGAACCTCGTGGTGGTGGGCGGCGGGCCCACCGGCGTCGAGCTTGCCGGCGCCATGGCCGAGCTCGCGAGCCGGGCGCTGGCCAAGGATTTCCGCCATATCGACCCGCGCGCCGCCCGCATCATCCTGGTCGAAGCCGGGCCGCGCGTGCTCGCCACCATGCCCGAGGATCTGTCCGAGGATGCGCGCAAGCGCCTCGAGCGCCTAGGCGTCGAGGTACGCCTCGGCGCCGCGGTCACCGCGGTCGATGCCGGTGGCGTCACCACCGCGAGCGAGCGCATCGAGGCGCGCACGGTCCTCTGGGCCGCCGGCGTCGCCGCCTCCGCCGCCGGCGATTGGCTCGATGCCGAGCGCGACCCGGTGGGCCGCGTCAAGGTCGCGGCCGATCTGTCGCTCCCGGGTCATCCGGAAATCTTCGTCATCGGCGACACCGCGCACGTGAGCCAGGGCGGCAAGCCGCTGCCTGGTGTCGCGCCGGTGGCGAAGCAACAGGGCGCCTACGTCGGTAAGCTGATCGCGGCGCGGCTCGCGGGCGGGGCGCCGCCGGCGGCCTTCCGCTATCGCGACTACGGCAACCTCGCCACCATCGGGCGCAAGGCGGCGGTGATCGACTTCGGCTGGATTCACCTGCGCGGCTTCATCGCCTGGCTGATCTGGACGCTGGCGCACGTCTATTACCTGATCGGCTTCCGCAACCGCCTGGTCGTCGCGCTGAGCTGGCTGTGGGCGTATTTCACCTTTCAGCGCGGCGCCCGGCTCATCGTCGGCGGCGCCAAGCGCCCGTGGCGCGATCCCACGTAATTGACAGCCCGCTTGCCACCGCGCGTGGCGCGCTCCTATGCTTGGCGTCAACAGGGGCTTGTAAAAGCAATAACTCGGGGGACTTCATGGCTCGCACGGTCAACGCCGGCGCACGACTCGACCGGCTTCCCATTTCTTCGTTCCATCGTCGCGTCTTCTGGCTGATCGGCGCCGGCATGTTCTTCGACGGCTACGATCTCTACGTCGGCACCACCGTGCTCGGCTCGACCATCGCCAGCGGCTTCTCGACCCTGCAGCAGAACGCCCAATTCGTTTCGCTGACCTTTCTCGGGATGACGATCGGGTCCTTCGTCACCGGCTTTCTCGGCGACCGCTATGGGCGCCGCTTCACCTACCAGTTCAATCTGATGATCTTCGGCCTCGCCTCGCTCGCGGCGGCGTTCGCGCCCGACATGACAACGCTCAATCTCCTGCGCTTCGTCATGGGATTGGGCCTCGGCGCGGAAATCGTCGTCGGCTACGGAACGATGACCGAATTCGTTCCACCGGCAAAGCGCGGGCGCTGGCTCGCCACCATGGCGCTCATCGTGGTGTCGGGACTTCCGGCGACGGCGCTGCTCGGCACGCTGATCATCCCGAATTTCGGCTGGCGCCCGATGTTCGTGATCGCCGGAGTGGGCGCGCTGATCGTCTGGTACCTGAGAAAGTCCTTGCCGGAATCGCCACGCTGGCTGGAGGCCAACGGCCGCACCGAAGAGGCCGAGGCGCTGATGCAGCAAATCGAGAAGGAGGCCGCGACCGCCGGCCCGCTGCCGCCCCCGGCAAAGGCGGCTCCGGCGGTTTCCTTCAATCTCGCCTCGCTCGTTCGCCAGCCCATCCTGCCGCGCATGGTGGTCGGCTCGGTAGTGCTGATCAGCATCAATACGCTGATCTTCGGCTTCGTCACTTGGCTGCCCACCTTCTTCGTGCAACAGGGCCTGACGGTAACGCGCTCCTTCGCCTACACGCTGGTGATTATCTTGGGCTCGCCCATCGGCTGCGCCATCGGCGCCTTCGGCGCCGACTATTTCGGGCGCCGGCGTTCGATCATCGGCGCTTCGCTGGCCACGATCGTGCTCGGCATCATCTATCCGTTCGTCTCGGCGCCCGCGCTCCTGCTTACCGTCGGCTTCCTGCTGATCGTCGCGATCTACGTCCAGGTCGCGATCCTCTTCGGCGTCTATACGCCCGAGCTGTTCCCGACGGAGATTCGGCTGCGCGCGAACGGCATCTGCAACACCATCGGCCGCGCCGCGACCATCTTTTCGCCGTTCGCCGTCATTGCTCTGTTCCAGGGCAACGGCGTGCGCGGCGTGCTCAGTCTGATGATTGGTTTGCTCGTCATCCAAATCGTCGTGGTCTATGGCTGGGGCGTCGAGCCGAACCAGCAGTCGCTGGAGGCGTTGGAGCGCGAGTCGGGAGACGGCTCCGGAAAAGCCCCGCGTCCCGCCCGCGCCTGAGGCGATGGAAGAGCTCAAGGCCGGCGCGCTCACCGCGGCCCGCACCGGCCGCGGCCGCGACCTCGTGTTCGTCCATTCGCTGCTCACCGACCGGCATGCGTTCGATCCGGTGCTGCCGGAAATCGCCGCACGCTTTCGCGTGACATTGCCGAACCTGCCCGGCTTCCATGGGGCAAAACCCATAGCGGCCTCGATCGAGGCCTATGCCGAGTGGCTGCGCCAGGTGTTCGTCGCCTTCGAGATCGGCCGCGACGCGGTCCTCATGGGCAACGGCTTTGGCGGCACCGTCGCGCTTGCCTTCGCCATCGCCTACCCCGGCCGCATCGCCAAGCTCGTGCTGGCCGATGTCGCTCCCGGCTTTCCCGAAGCGGGAAAGCAGGCATTCCGCGTCATGGCGGCGAAAGTCAAGGAAGGCGGCATGGGCGCCATCGCCGAGATCGCCGCAAACCGGGTATTCCACGCCGCCTATCTTGCGGCGCATCCCGGCGCCATCGAAGAGCGGCGAGCGGTGTTACTGAAGGCCGATCCCGGCGCGTTTCGCGCCGCGTGCGCGAGCCTCGTCGACGCCGACCTGGTGCCGCAGCTCGACACGCTCGCCGTGCCGACGCTTGTGGTGTATGGGGCGCTTGATCAGGCGACGCCGCCCGCGCTCAACCAGGCGATCAGCGGCCGCGTGCCGGGAGCCCGGCACGTGGAGCTCGCCGGCTGCGGCCATTGTCCGCCGCTGGAGCAGCCGAAGGCCTTCCTCGCCGCGATCAACACCTTCTTGTGAGGCTAGGCCGCCTTCGGCGCGCCCGGCTGCTTCAAGGGATGCGCGTCGGCGAACGCCTTTTCCTTCATGCAGGCGCCGAAGACACGCGCCACCGTGGGATAGGCCGCCACGTCCATGTCGAAGAGCTTCGCGCCCACGACGTGGCTCGCGAGGCAGATGTCGGCGACGGTGATCTGGTTGTCGTGACAGAACTGCCCGGTCTCCGCATCGCGGCTCAGATGCGTCTCGAGCGCCGTTAGCGCTTCGCCGAACCAGTGGCGGATCCATTTCAGCCGCGCCGCCTCGTCGAGCTTGAATTCGTGCTCCAGGTAATTGCGCACGCGTGGAACGATGAGCGGATGCGCGTCGCAGGCGACGATCTGGGCCAGCGCCCGCACCCGGGCGCGCGCCCGCGGCCCCTGCGGCAGGAGGGGCGGCTGCGGGTGGATCTCGTCGAGATATTCCATGAGCGCCAGCGACTGGAACAGCACCCTGCCCGTCCCGTCGTCCAGCGCCGGTATCAGCATCTGCGGGTTGACCGCACGGTACTGGGGATCGCGCTGATGCCCCTTGAGGATATCGACGTCGATCACCTCCCGGTCGAGGTTCTTCAAATTGAGCGCGATGCGCACCCGAAAGGAGGCGAGCGAGCGCCAAAAGGAAAAGAGTTTCATGGCCTCCCCCGTGCCGGCGCTTGCAGGCGTCTGTTGCTTGGCACCACGGGTATCACGTGGGGCCTACGGCCGCCAGTTGGCGCAACACCCGCTGGCACGCCGCCAGAAAACACGCCATGCTAAGCGGCGAAGGCCGAACACACGGCCGCGTGTCATCGGGGAGGAAATCTTGACCTTGCAGCGTAGGACTGTCCTGAAAGGCATTCTCGGCGCGGGCGTGAGCGCCGCGACGATGCGCGCGCCGGCGGTCCACGCCCAGGCGGCGCAGTTCAAGATCGGGCTTCTCACGGTCAAGACCGGACCGCTCGCCCAAGGCGGCATTCAGATGGAGCAGGGCATCCTCACGTTCCTCGCGGAAAAGAACAACACGCTCGCCGGGCGCAAGGTCGAATTCGTCTCCGCCGACACCGGCGGCAACCCGGCCGGCGCCAAGACCAAGGCGCAGGAGCTGATCGAGCGCGACAAGGTCAACGTCATCCTCGGGCCGCTCGCCGCCTTCGAGCTCCTCGCCATCACCGATTACGTGCGCGACAACGCGACGCCGCTCATCAGCCTCGCCGCGGCGGAGGACGTGACCCAGCGCAAGGCCAATCCCTTCGTCATCCGCCCCTCCGCGACCTCGGCGCAGACCTGCCATGTCATGGGCGACTATGCCGCCAAGGAATTGAAGTTCAAGCGCGCCGCCACGATCTCCGAGGACTTCGCCTTCGGCTACGAGCAGATGGCCGGATTCCAGCGCGTGTTCGAGGACAACGGCGGCAAGGTGGTGAAGAAGCTATGGCCGCCGCTGGTGACACCGGACTACACGCCCTACATCGCCCAGCTCAGCAACGTCGACTGCGTGTTCAACGGCTTCGCCGGCTCCAACCCGGTGAAGTTCATGCGCGCCTACGCCGACCTCGGCGTCAAATACAAGATTCCGCTGCTCGCCGGCTGGACCGCCATGGACGACGCGCTGCTCAAGAGCCTCAGCGACGAGGCCATCGGCGTTCTCTCGGCGGCGTGGTATTCGGCCGAAACCAACACGCCGAGCAACAAGCGTTTTGTCGACGCGATGCAGAAGTCCTACCTCGTGCTTCCCGGCGGCTATTCGGCCGGCATGTACGTTGCCGGCCAGTGCGTCGAGGCCGCGATCCAGATGCTCGGCGACCAGGCCGGCGACCGCAAGGCGCTCGCCGACGCTCTGCACAAGGTGTCGCTGACCGATACTCCGCGCGGCGCTGTGAAGTTCGACCCGTACGGAAACGTCGTCGGCGACGTCTTTATCCGCAGGTGCGAGCGCAAGGGCGGCCAGCTCGTGAATACCGTAATCAAGACTTACCCGGGCGTGAGCCAGTTCTGGACCTACGACGAGAAGGCGTTCCTGGCGAGCCCGGTCTATGGGCGAGACGTCCCGCCGGCGAAGTATCTCGAGTAGCATCCCGCGCTAACATAACGGACTGGCGCCGATGAGCCTTTGGCTGACCTTGGCGGTGAACAGCGTTGCCCTCGGCGGCCTCTTGTTCCTGCTGTCGGCCGGCTTCTCGCTGATCTTCGGGCTGATGCGCATCCCGAACCTCATGCATGGCTCGTTCTTCATGCTCGGGGCCTATTTCGGCGTGAGCTTCCTCGCCAAGGGTGTGAACTTCTGGCTCGCGGCCCTGCTCAGCGGGCTTGCCATGGCCGTCATCGGCGGCCTGATCGAGCGGCTGTTGTTGCGCCGGCTCGCCGGCCAGGAGCTCGCGCAAGTCCTGCTCACGCTCGGCCTCTCGTTCATCGTCGCCGATCTCTGCCTGATGATCTGGACCGGCGACCCGTGGCAGCCGCCCACCCCGCCGGAGTTTCGGGGCGCGGTACAGGTGGCCGGTCTCTTTTTCCCCATCTATCGTCTGGTCATTGTCGCCGTCGCCGTGGTGATCGCGATCGCGCTGTGGGTGATGGTCGACTGGACGAGGCTCGGCGCCATGATCCGCGCCGGAGTGGACGACGCGCCGATCGCGCGGGTAGTCGGCATCCCCGTGTCGCGGCTCTTCACCCTCATATTCTCGCTCGGCGCGGCGCTCGCCGCCTTCGGCGGCGTCATGGGCGCGCCCTATCTTTCCGTCTATCCCGGCCTCGACGCCGAGATGCTGCCGCTCGCGCTCATCGTGGTGATCCTCGGCGGCACCGGCAGTCTGCTTGGCGCGCTGGTGGGCAGCTTCCTTATCGGCTTTCTCTACAACTTCGGGCAGGCGATGTTCCCCGATCTCGCCTACGTAATCCTGTTCCTGCCGATGTTGCTGGTGCTCGTGTTGCGGCCGCAGGGCCTTTTCGGCCGGGTCGCTTCATGACGCCGAAGACTTTGCGTTATGCGGCGATCGCAGCCGCCCTCGTGCTGCTCATCACGCTGCCGCGCTGGGTGGCGAATCCCTACTACATCAACATCGCGAGCCAGATCCTGTTCTGGGCGATCTTCGCCCTCGCCCTGAACGTGCTGGTCGGCTACGGCGGGCTGGTCTCGCTCGGCCACGCTGGACTGTTCGCGGTCGCCGGCTACGCCCTCGCTCTGATGCTCGCGGCCGGATACGGCCACCTCGCCGCGAACGTCGTCGCCGTCATCGTGGCGCTCGCCATGTCGGCGGTCTTCGCCGTGCTGGCGCTGCGCGCGACCGGCATCGGCTTCCTCATGATCACGCTCGCGCTCGGTCAGATCCTATGGGGCATCGCCTACCGCTGGGCGAGCCTCACCAACGGCGACAACGGGATCAACATACGCACGCGGCCGTCCCCCTTCGGCATCAGCCTCGCCGGTGCCGACGCCTTCTATTACGCGACGTTGCTCACGTTTCTGCTGGCGGTCGTGTCCATGATCCTGTTCGTGCGCTCGCCGTTCGGCGCCAGCGTGCGCGGCACCCGCGACCAGCCCAGGCGCATGAACGCGCTCGGCTACAATGTCTGGCTCATCCGTTTCCTCGCCTTTCTGCTTTCCGGCTTCTGGTCGGGCGTCGCCGGGCTCCTGTTCGTCTACTACAACCAGTTCATCAGTCCGCAGATCGCGGCGCTGCAGACCTCCGCCGAGGTGCTGCTCATGGTGATCTCCGGCGGCACGGCCACGCTGCTCGGCCCCATCGCCGGCGCCGCGATCGTCGTCATCATGAAGAATGTGGTCAGCGCCTACATCGAGCGCTGGAACCTGGTGCTGGGCGTGATCTTCGTCGCCATCATCGTGTTCATGCCCGAGGGGCTGGTGCCGGGTTCGGTGCGCCTCGCGCGCCGGGGATGGAACGCGGTGCGCGCCCGCCTCAACCCGCGCCCGCTGGGAGAGCGCCCATGACCGCGCTCGAGGTGAACGGGCTGTGCAAGGCGTTCGGCGGCCTGCACGTCACCCGCAACGTCGATCTCGTGGTCGCGCCCGGCGAGCGCCGCCTGATCATCGGCCCGAACGGTGCGGGCAAGACCACCCTCTTCAACCTCATCACCGGCGAGCTCGCGCCCGATTCCGGCTCGATCCTGCTCTTCGGCCAGGACATCACCGGCGTGCCCAGCCGCCGCCGCCCGCATATGGGCGTCGCCCGCACCTACCAGATCATCACGCTGTTCTCCCGCGACACCATCGTGCGCAACGCCGTGCTCGCGCTCCTCGGCCTGTCGGAGCTGCGCTGGAATCCGCTCCTCGACCTCGACGGTCGCCACGAGCTGATCGAGCAGGCGCGCGCGGCACTGGCGCGCGTCGGCCTCGAACACATCGCCGAGCGGCCGCTGTCGCAGACCTCCTATGGCGAGCGGCGGCGGGTCGAGATCGCCATGGCGCTAGCGCAAAATCCGAAGGTGCTCCTGCTCGACGAGCCGTTCGCCGGACTTTCGATTGACGAGCGGCGCGACGTGCGAGAGCTGCTCGCCGCCATTCCCCGCGACGTCACCATCATCATGATCGAGCACAACATGGACGTGGCGCTCGATCTCGCCGAGCGCATCACGCTCCTGCACTTCGGCGAGGTGGTGGTCGAAGGCACCCGCGCCGAGGTGGTCGCCGACCCGCGCACCCGGGAGGTCTATCTTGGCGAGTAGCGCGCTCAGCCTGCACGAAGTGGACGCCTACTACGGCGACAGCCACGTTTTGCAGAAGGTGTCGTTCGCGCTCGGCGAAGGCCGCCTGCTCGGGCTGCTCGGCCGCAACGGCGCCGGCAAATCAACCTGCATGATGGTCACCGTCGGCCTCTTGCCGCCGCGCGCGGGCGCGGTCGAGATCTTCGGCAGCCCGGTCACTCTCTTTCCGCCGGAGCTGATCGCGGCCCAAGGGGTCGCCTTCGTCCCGCAAGGACGGCGCATCTTCAAGAGCCTGACCGTCCGCGAGAACCTCGCGGTCGCCGCCCGCAAGCCCAAGAACGGCGGCGGCGCTGCGTGGACCGTCGACACGGTGTTCGCCATGTTCCCGCGCCTCGCCGATCGGCGCGGCCAGTTCGCCGCCCACTTGTCCGGCGGCGAGCAGCAGATGCTCGCGATCGGCCGGGCGCTCATGGCCAATCCGCGGGTGCTCCTCATGGACGAGCCGTCCGAGGGACTGGCGCCGCAGATCGTCGCCGAGGTGATGAGCACCATCCGCCGGCTGAAGGAGAGCGGACTTTCCATCGTGCTCGTGGAGCAGAGCCCCAAGCTCGTGTTCGATATCGCCGACGACATCGTCATCATCAACAGCGGCGTGGTCGCCTATCGCGGCACGGCGGCCGAGACGAGAACCAACGAAGCCCTCATCACCCAGCACCTCGGCGTGTTCTAGCGCCAAGCAGGAGAACGACCTTGAGCGCGATTCATCCCTACGGCCCGACCGCCGCGCGCAAGCACGGCCGGCCCGGCCGCGATAGCCGGCCGAAGAGCATCACCATCGACTTCCACTCCCACGTTTCCGTGCCCGCGGCCGCCGCATTCGTGGCGCCGCATCTCGGCGCCACCGCCAATCCGCTGGTGCAGTTCGCCACGCCCGAGACCCAGAAGATCAACGCCCAGCAGGAGATCGACCGGCGCGCGCGCATGAGTGGTGCCAGCCTCGACGACCGGCTGCGCGACCTCGATGCCATGGGTCTCGACATGCAGCTCGTGACCCCGCCGCCGCCGCAAGTCTATTTCACGCTGCCGGTGGAGATCGCGGTCAAGGCGGCGCAGATGGTGAACGAAGGCATCGCTGCATTCGTGGCGCGAACGCCGGATCGCTTTGCCGCACTCGGCACCGTCCCGCTGCAGGACGGCGCGGCGGCGGCGGCCGAGCTCGAGCGCTCGATGAAGAAATTCGGCTTCAAGGGCGTGGAGATTCTCACCAATGTGGCGGGCCGCGAGCTTTCCGATCCCGCCTTCGCCCCCTTCTGGGCGAAGGCGGAGGAGCTCGGCGCGCTCGTGTTCATCCATCCCAACGGCTTCACAGAGGCGCGGCGCTTCACGCGTCACTACTTCAACAACGTGATCGGAAATCCGCTCGAGACCGCGATCGCGCTGCACTACCTGATCTTCGACGGCGTTCTGGAGCGCCATCCCAACTTGAAGATTTTCGCCGTGCACGGCGGCGGGTTTCTGCCTGCCTACTCCGGCCGCATCGACCACGTGTGGGGCGCGCGCGAAGACGGCCACGCCAACCTCCCCCACCCGCCGACGCACTACCTGAAGAAGATTTACGTCGACACGGTGGTGTTCACGCCGCATCAGCTCAAGGCGCTCGTCGATCTGTTCGGCGCCGACCGCGT
This sequence comes from Xanthobacteraceae bacterium, assembly GCA_035601815.1. Taxonomy (GTDB): domain Bacteria; phylum Pseudomonadota; class Alphaproteobacteria; order Rhizobiales; family Xanthobacteraceae; genus DATNNN01. Next base: position 12,810 of record DATNNN010000014.1, read on the forward strand.
GCTCATGGGCACCGACTATCCCTTCGACATGGGCGAATACGATCCGGTTGGGCACGTCATGTCCACGCCGATCGACGACGCGGCCAAGGCCGCGATCGTGGGCGGCAACGCCAAGCGGCTGCTCGGGATTTAGCCCGCGAGCAGCGCTTGCGCGATGCGCTCGCGGGTGAGCGGCAGGTCGCGGATGCGCGCTCCGAGGGCACGCGCCACCGCGTTTGCGATCGCTGCCGCGGTCGGTCCCTGCGCCACCTCGCCAAGGCCGAGCGCGGCTTCGCTTTGCGCCTCGATCAGCTTGATCTCGATCTCCGGCACCTCGGAGAAGCGCAGGATCGGATAGTCGTCCCAGGTCGCGGAGGCGACGCGGCCGCCGGCGAAGCGCACTTCTTCCTTCAATGCCCAACTCGCCGCCTGGATGATGCCTCCTTCGATCTGGTTCGCGGCGCCGTCGGGATTGATGATGAGCCCGCCGTCGACCGCGCACCAGATACGCGAAAGCCGCACCGCCTCCTCCACCCGCGCCTCCACCACCACCGCCGCATAGCCCGAGCGGTTCTTGTAGCGGGCAAAACCCAGGCCCTGCGCCGTTGCCTCGCCACCCTTGCCGGGCCAGCCCGACATCCGGGCCGCCGTCTCGATCACGCGGCGCGCGCGCGGATCGGACAACAGCGACAGGCGATAGGCCATGGGATCGGTATCGGCGAGCACCGCGAGCTCGTCCATGAAGCTCTCGATGGCGAACACGTTGGCGAACGCGCCGAGGGAGCGCAGCGCCGAGGTGCGCACCGCCGGATTCGTGATCAGGTGATGCACCACGCGCTGGCGCGGCAGATCGTAGAGTGCCTGCGCGTTGCGCGTGGCCCCGCCGCCGCCCGCCTCGCCGATATCGTGGGGCTTCGGCGGCGGCGGCGGATCGGAAAGCGCGTCCGCCGGAAGCAGATTGAGGCCGTTCATGCCGGGGCGCTGACCATGAATGCCGCTCCAGATCTCGATCGTCCAATCCACCGGCCGGCTCTCGGCGTCGAGCTCGGCGCGAAGCTTCACCGCCATGGCCGGCCCGAAGGGCGAGGCGGAAAGCTCGTCCTCCCGGCTCCACTGCACGCGGATGGATCGGCCCGGCAGGCGCGTGGCGATCAGCGCCGCGTCCGCCGCCGCGTCGTCGGCGCCGTTGTGGCCATAGCAGCCCGCACCTTGATGATGACGCACCGCGATCTTCTCCGGCGCGAGCTTCAGCCACTGTGACAGCGCCGTGCGCAGCGGATAGGAACCCTGCGCGTGCGTGATCACCTCAAGCCGGTCATTGGCGAAGCGCGCGACGGCGCACGATGGCGCCAGCGACGCGTGCGCGATGAAGGGTTTGGAATAGACCGCCTCGTGCACGCGCGCCGCCTTCTTTCCCGTGGCGGCGCCGAATTCCGTCACCTGATCGATGGTCGGCTCCGCGCGCAGCCGTTGCGACGATCCGGCGTCCGCCACCGGCTGAACGCCGCCTTGCCATTTCGCCGTGCGCTCCGCCGCCGCGAGGGCAACCTTGGCCGCGGATTCGCTCACGCCGACGAACGCGACGAAATCGCCGTCGCGCACAATCTGCACGTCTTTCCCTGCGCGCCGCACGGCTGCCTCGTCGAAAGAAACCAGATGCGCGCCGGGATTGGGCCGGCGCAGCACGCGCGCATGCAATGCGTCGGCGGGCGCGAGATCGTGAATGAACGGCGCACCGGCGACCTTTTCCGGCAGATCCAGGCGCGCGAGACTCCGCCCTACCACCCGCATCTCCGAGGCGTGCTTCACGGCCGCCTCGCCGGTGGCGGTGCGCGCGAGATCGACCTTGGGCGCGACTTGCCAGTAATCGAGTCCCGTGTCCGCCTGCCCGCGCAGGAAGCGGCCGTCCACCACCGAAATCTCCGCCGGGTCGCAGCGAAGATCGGCCGCGATCCGCTCCAAGAACAGGCGGCGAATCTCCGCGCACGCGAGACGGATCGACGCGCCCGAGACCTCGATGGACAGGCTGCCGGCCGTGTACCATTCGTTCGGCGCCCGCTCGCTGTCGCCGGAGACGACGCGCAAGCGCTCGGGCCTTACATCCAGCTCCTCGGCGGCGATCTGCGTGAGTGCCGTGACGATCCCCTGCCCGAGCTCCACCTTGCCTACCATGAGACGCACGCGACGGTCGGGCTCGAACGCGATCCAATTGTCGAGTCGCGGATTTTCCGCGAGGCTCCGCGGCAGCGGTTTCGCGCTCATGGGCTGCCCCGCATCGCCGCCGCGGCGCGGGCGACGGCGCGGATGATCCGGTTGTGCGCCCCGCAGCGGCAGAGATTGCCGTCGAGCGCCGTCGCGATCTCGGCGCGGGTCGGATTCGGACTGCGATCGAGGAGCGCCTTCGCCGCCATCAGGATGCCGGCGAGGCAATACCCGCACTGGCCCGCCTGCTCGGCGAGGAAGGCCTCCTGCAGCGGGTGCAGCACGCCGTCGCGGCGGAGCCCCTCCAGCGTCGTGACGCTTTTCCCGGCGACCGTCGCCACCAGGCGCGTGCACGACTGCACCAGCTCGCCGTCCACCAGCACCGTGCAGGCTCCGCATTGCTCGTGCCCGCAGCCGAAGCGGGTCGCGCGGAGCTGAAGCTGGTGGCGCAAAACGTCGATGAGGGTCGCGCTCTCCTCCGCGTCGACGTCGACGGCCCGCCCGTTTAGCGTGAACGCGCTGCCCATCGGTCACCGTTGAAAAGAGGGGTGGGCCCGGCAGGGCTTGAACCTTCAACCAGGCCGTTATGAACGAGACTAACTCGCCGGAACAGCCGGAAAAACCCGACAAATAAGACCACGTTCACCCTGTTTGTTCGCGTTTGTTTTCGCCGACGAGGTGCGGCGCCGCATCCCCTTCGACAATGCCGTAGCATTGCCGGGATTGCGATGAGCGGAAAGACTGGCCAATCGAATAAATCCGCAGCGCCGGCTCCGTCAGGTCTTGGGCTCGTCCAGCGTGCTTTTCGCGAACAGCTCTTCCGGCTCCACCCGCCGCACCCCATGTCGCGATGCTGATGTAGAGTTTCGTCACGCTCCCCTCCCGGGCGCGCATCTTAACGCGACCGGCAACGAAAGCCATTGCAGGCGGCGTGCTGCAAATTAGTGCGTGCGGCTAATCGAGGATCGCCACCGCCCGCGTCCAGCCGGCGGAAGCGGCGCGGATTTTTACCGGGAAGCAGGAAACGACGAAGCCGTCGGCAGGCAATGCTTCGAGGTTATGCAGCTTCTCGATCTGGCAATAGCCGCGGTGGCGGCCGGCCTTGTGCCCCTCCCAGATGATCGAGGCGTCGCCGCTCTCTTTATAGTGCGCCGCCGTGTGCACGAACGGCGCGTCCCAACTCCAGCCGTCGGTGCCGACCACGCGCACCCCGCGTTCCGTCAGCCACATGGTGGATTCGTAGCCGAAGCCGCACCCCTTGCTCACGTAGTCGGGCCCACCGTAGGCGGCGCCCGCGCTCGTATTTACCACCACGATCTCGAGCGGCTTCAGCGCGTGGCCAATGCGCTTGAGCTCCGCCTCGATCTCGGCGGGGCGCACCACGTGGCCGTCAGGCAGATGGCGGAAGTCGAGCTTGACACCGGGCTGCAGGAACCATTCGAGCGGAATCTCGTCGATGGTGAGCGCCCGTTTCCCGCGATCCATGGTCGAGTGATAGTGCCACGGCGCGTCCACGTGCGTGCCGTTATGGGTCGAGACCTCGAGCGTCTCGATCGCCCATCCCTCGCCGTCCGGAAGATCCGAGGGTTTGAGGCCGGGAAAGAATAGGCAGACTTCCGCCGCGGTCTCCGCGTGGGTGCGGTATTTGATCTTGGGCTTGAGCGGCGGCGGATCGGCGGCCACGTCGTTCTCGAGCGGCACCGAGATGTCGATGAGGCGGCGGGGCATTCTTTTTCCTCCCGGCAGCTATTGGTCTTGGCGCACCACCTTGTTGCGCAGCACGCCGATCTTCGCGCGGTAGGTTATCGGCAGCAATCGTTGGCCATATCGTAGGTGGTGAGGGAGCGCGGCATCGACCGGCCGTCCAACGCGTTGAAAAAATTGGTGGGCCCGGCAGGACTCGAACCTGCAACCAGGCCGTTATGAGCGAGGCTCGCTCTCCGGAAGATCAAGCAAACTCCGACGATTCCGACGTCACCTGACGACGTTTGTTCACGTTCAGTGCCGGGGTTTCATTGGCCAATCGTTGGCCGAGAATTCCCCTTCGGCCAGTGACAGCAAGTCCGTCTCATGTCCGCTCTACCCCCAACAGCGGACATTAGTCAGCGGGGCTGCTAGGTCCGTTTGGTGCCAGGAGCGGACATCCCGACGAGTTCAATACCTAGTCGGTAATTCCATCAATTCGAAATAATCCTCTATGCCTCGATGAACCGATGTCGACGTGAGACTTCGAGCCTGCACGGGGTTTGGCTCTCTAGTGAGATCGAGCGGTTTTAGGTCTGGCGTTGATATAATACGACTATTTCCAATAAACGCTTCACCGTGAAAAAAGATTACAATTCTGACGGAACTTTCGGCACCGGTTGAGAGTAATCCCTATGCCTGACAGCGGTCGAACGGGCTCTGATAGCCGTGATAACGGCAGGACGAGCCCTGTTTGCCGCAATGCGAGTTGTCGCGCTCAGAAAGAGTTCTGATGGCCGTAGTATTGATCGTCGTAGACGATGTGTTCATCCGCGAAATAGCAGAAATGATGATTCAAGACGCGGGTCACCAGACGCTTTCGGCTAGCGACGTCGACGAGGCGCTTTTGCTGCTGCGCTCTCCTCAACACATCGACGCGCTTTTTACCGATATCTATCTCAAAGTCGCGGTCCATGGCGGGTGCGATCTTGCGCACGCGGCCATCGCGCTTCGGCCAAAATTGCGCGTGCTCTACACCACAGGAAATTCCATTACCGAGAAAATGAAAGCTCTGCTTATTGAAGGCACACACTTCCTTCGTAAGCCGTACACGCAAAATCAGCTCCAAAACTCCGTTAGAGATTTGCTTGCAGCGTAATTTTGAAGTTGCGCAATCTCGCGCAATCTAGGGGGAACGACGGCTATGTCTGAGATTGTTATTGGAAAAAAGGCCGTGTCCGGTATTGCCGCGAGCGAAATTGTTGAGACGGTGCCCAGCGCACTCATCATTCTCGACAAGAATTTAAACATCACATCTGCCAATCGCGCGTTCTACCAGACGTTCCGCACCAGCGCCGATGAGACCGAAGGATGTCATATTTACGACCTCGGAAACCGGCAGTGGGATATTCCCGCGCTGCGCACCCTGCTCGAGAGCGTGATCCCCCATCGTGCATCGGTCGAAGGCTTCGAGGTCGAGCATGATTTCCCGACCATTGGCCGGCGCACGATGCTGGTCAATGCCCGCAAGATTTTTCGCCCCGGCGACGGCGGTTCCATCCTGCTCGCCATCGAGGATGTCAGCGAGGAGCGCGCGGCCCGGGCCGAGAGCAAGCGCAACTGGCAACTAACTCAAAGTATCGTCGACACGGTCCGCGATCCCCTGGTCGTGCTCGAAAACGACATGACGATCGTAACCGCGAGCAAGGCTTTTTTGACGATGTTCGGGGTTACCGAGGAGGAGACGCATGGGCGGCGCGTGTCCGAATTGGGCCAGCACCAATGGGACGTGCCGGCGCTTCGCCATTTGATGGAGAAGGTGCTGCCGGAAAACAAGCCGATCGAAAGTTTCGAGATCGAGGATAATTTTCCGGGTCTCGGCCGCCGCGTCTTCAACTTGAATGCCCGGAAAATTTCCCAACCGGGCAACCATGCCCATCGGATGCTTCTCGTGTTCGAGGACATCACCGACCGCAAGCAGCGCGAGCGCGACGCCCTGAGCTTGACGAACGAAATCTCTCACCGGATCAAGAATAACTTGCAGGTCATCGTCGGCCTCATCGCCTACGAAGCGAAATGGACGGCAGCACCGTGCGTTCAAGGCTATAAGGCCATGCAGGCTCGCATCGGCGCCATTGCCCAACTTTACGACCTGATATCGCAAACCAGCCGCGGCCGGACTGTCGCCGTGGACGCCTACTTACGGGAAATCGCTAAGACCATGTCAGCGAGCCTGCTTGGAAACATGTCGGGCATCGACATAGAGGTTAAGGGCGACCCGTTGGAAATCGACCCCGACCGTGCCGTACCCTTCGGCCTTCTGGTCAATGAGCTTGCGACCAACGCCATCAAGCATGCTTTTCCGCACGGGACAGGACACATCATGCTGTGCGTGGAACAGGTCGGCGACCAAATTGAGCTGACCGTGGTCGATGACGGTGTGGGTATGAAGGATAAGGGCTCTGCGAAGGTTCCGGAGAAACGTGGTTCCGACTACGTGGCTATCTTCGTCCGTCAGCTTGGCGGCACGATCGTCCCGTCGGGATCGGAAGCAACCGGAACGACCGTCAGAGTACGGCTTCCCTTGCTTCTGGTCCCACCAGGGAGTGCCGAGCGCGTCGCTGCATAGCGCGCTTGCAGACTGATCGGCGGCGAAGTCATCAGTCCGAGTGAGCGTCCGCTTTGGGTCAAAAGCGGAAGTGACGGCAAGTCCCACTCATGTCCGCTCTTACCCCAATAACAGACATGCGTAGGCGTGTTCGCCCTGTCAGCTCCGAGCCAAAAGCGAAAATGACTGTGCATCTGCTTTCAATGCTTGCTGCAGCGAAGCGGGACTTACTGCGATTTCACTATTTCATAGTCAGTTCGCATATGAGCGTCGCAAGTCGTGAGGTTTTTGCCTTTTGTTCACGACTGCCTAAACTAACGAGCAGAATATAATCCTTGAACGTAGACGTTGGTCGTTAGCTCTCAGTCGTGAGCTTCGTGCCGTTACGACACCCTAACAACGGGTGGCTTACTCCAACTTGATTTGGCCGCGTCGATGATCGTCGACCACTTCTCAATCTCCACTTGTCCAACGTGCCTAATCGGCATCCGGCGGCAAGCCGAGACTGCCGGTCTCTGCCGCCGCCACCGCGTCATGCTCATAGATCCAGGTACTGGCACCGATCGACCAGTCGGCGGCGCCGCTGGCCATACGCGCGTCCCGCTCACGCTGCTGTGGTCCATCCGGCAGATGGTTGCGCATCTTATTGCTAGCGGCGATGGTTTGTATGCGCGCGGTGCGCGGCAGTCGCAGACTTTCGTAACGGCGTAAAGCTTGCGGAACGTCTGCAGCCGACTGGGCCAGAACCGCGGCGAGCGTGGCGGCATCCTCGATCGCTTGCGCCGCCCCCTGCGCCATAAACGGCAGCATCGGATGACATGCATTGCCGAGCAGCGTGACGCGCCCGACCGACCAGCGCAGCAGCGGCGGGCGGTCGAACAAGCCCCAAACGAAAGTCTCGTTCACAGCGGAGATAATTGAGCGCACCTGGGCATGCCAGCCAGCATAGGCGGCGAGCGCATCCGCGACATCACCCGGCTCGATCCAGGATTCTTTGGTCCAGGTATCGCGCTCGATGAGGCAGACAAAATTAACAAGGCGCGCATCCTGCACCGGGTAGTGCACGAAATGCTTGCCCGGCCCCAGCCAGAGCTGCGACTCTGTCGGCAGGTCAAGACCGGAAAGGTGCCCCGCCGGCACCAGTCCGCGATAGGCGACGCAGCCAGTAAAACGCGGCCGCTCCGCGCCGAACAACAGGCCGCGCACGGTGGAGTGGATGCCGTCGGCGCCGATGACCATGCCGGCTTCGGTCTGCGCGCCGTTCCCGAATTGCATCTCGACGCAATCGCCCCAATCAGTGAAGCCAGCGAGCCGATGAGCCAAGTGCAACCGTTCGGTCGGCAGGGACTCGATCAGCATCGACAGCACGTCGGCGCGATGCGAGGTGTAGAATGTCGCCGGCTCTCCGGGGCTGGCCGCCACTGGCGTGAACATCAAGGTGCTCCCGTCGTCCCAGCGTCGCTGCCGCCAGGCGAGCGGGGCAACGCCAAGCGTCTCCAGTTTGGCGCGAAAGCCGAGTCGATACAGCAGGCGCGTGGCATTCGGCGTAAGCACGATGCCGGCGCCGACTTCGCGCGGCGCTCTCACCTGCTCGTAGACGTGTACGTCAAAACCCGCCTGCAGTAGAGATACCGCGGCGGCCAAACCGCCAATTCCGCCACCAATAATGGCGACCGATGTATTTGTTTGCACCATT
>DATNNN010000015.1:0-7978 GCA_035601815.1 Xanthobacteraceae bacterium
ACGAAGCGAAACAGAAACCGGATCATTGCCGCATCCTTGCCGGCAATCCCCTAGCCTCGCCGATCCGTTCGCGCAACAGGGCCCGGCGGAAAGGCGTTCACTTGCCGGGATCGGGCTTTCATTATATTGCAGCCGCTCTCCCGGAGGGATGGCCGAGTGGCTGAAGGCGCTCGCTTGGAAAGCGTGTATACGGGCAACCGTATCGTGGGTTCGAATCCCACTCCCTCCGCCAATACGTGAGTTCGCCGGCGAAAGCCCGGTCTTGTCGGAGCTAACCAGCGGCTGCGAAAATCGCGCGCGCGGCATCCACGGCGAGCCTGAGCTTGGCGCGCTCGTCGGCGCAAGTTCGCGCGGATATGACGCGTGACGATCGCCGGCCGCTTTTTGCCACGCGGGCGGCGGGCGCTTACACTCCCGCTCTCCAGGAAGACGCCATCCCATGATCCGAAAGACGGGCATCATCAACGGCGGCGGGGCCGCGGCGCGATGACGGCCACGGCCCTTGTCCTTTGCTGCGCCGCCGCGTTCTTGAGCACCGCGATTCTTGCCGTCGCAATCGGGCGAAGAAGCGGAGCGAGCACCGCGATCTACGGCTTGTGCCTGGCGGTGACCTTGGTGGCCTTCGCGACCGCGCTAGCCCGGCTTATTTCCGGCGGCGCGGCGTCCACCGTGACGCTGCCCCTCGGCCTGCCTTGGCTCGGCGCCCATTTCCGGCTGGATGCGCTGGCGGCCTTTTTTCTTGGCGTGGTCAACCTCGGCGCCGCGGCCGCGAGCCTGTTTGCCCTGGGCTACGGCCGCCACGAGCATTCTCCCATGCGTGTGCTGCCATTCTATCCGGCGTTCCTCGCCGGGATGAACGTGGTCGTGCTCGCCGACGACGCGTTCACGTTTCTCGTGTCGTGGGAGTTCATGTCGCTGTCGTCGTGGGCGCTGGTCGTCGCCCACCACCGCGACCGCGACAACGTGCGCGCGGGCTACATCTATCTCGTGATGGCGAGCCTCGGCACGCTGGCCCTCTTGCTCGCCTTTGGCCTGCTTGCCGGACCGACCGGAGAATATGCCTTCGCCGCCATGCGGGCGGCGCCGCCGTCGGCGGGATTGGCGGCGCTGGTGCTCGGTCTCGTGCTGTTCGGCGCCGGCTCCAAGGCCGGCATCGTGCCGCTGCACGTCTGGCTGCCGTTGGCGCACCCCGCCGCACCGAGCCACGTCTCGGCGCTGATGAGCGGCGTCATGACCAAGGTCGCCGTCTACGGCTCGATCCGCGTCTTGTTCGACCTCCTCGGCACGCCGTCATGGTGGTGGGGAATGGTGGTGCTCCTGCTCGGTGGCATCACCGCGGTCATGGGCGTGCTCTACGCGCTCATGCAGCACGACCTCAAGCGGCTGCTCGCCTACCACACGGTGGAGAACATCGGCATCATCTACATCGGCCTGGGCCTAGCACTCGCCTTCAAGGCGAACGGCATGGCGCTCGCCGCGGCGCTGGCGGCGACCGCAGCACTTTTCCACGTGTTCAATCACTCGGTGTTCAAGAGCCTCTTGTTCTTCGGCGCCGGCGCCGTGCTCACTTCGACCGGCGAGCGCAACATGGAGCACCTCGGCGGCCTGATTCATCGCATGCCGCAGACGGCGTTTTGCTTCCTCGTGGGCTGCGTCGCGATCTCCGCCTTGCCGCCGCTGAACGGCTTTGTCTCCGAGTGGCTCACCTTCCAGGCGATCTTGCTCAGTCCTGACTTGCCGCAGTGGGGCTTGAAGTTCACCGTGCCCGCGGTCGGCGCGCTGCTCGCGCTCTCCGCCGCCCTTGCCGCCGCCTGCTTCGTCAAGGCTTTTGGCGTGACCTTTCTCGGCCGGCCGCGCACGCCGGTCGCCGCCGAAGCGAAGGAGACCGACCGCTGGTCGCTCGCGGCGATGTTCCCGTTCGCGGCCCTTTGCCTCGTTGCCGGCGTGCTGCCCGGCGGCGTGATCGACGGGCTCGCGCCCGCCGTGCAGCAACTCGTCGGCGGCCGCATGCCGGTGCAGAGCGCGTCCGCCTGGCTTTCCATCGTGCCGATCGCCGAGAGCCGCAGTTCCTACAACGGGCTTCTCGTCTTTGTCTTCGTGACGCTTGCCGCCTCGCTCACGGCCTTCGTGATCCACCGCGTCGCCTCGGACAAAGTGCGCCGCGCGCCCCCTTGGGACTGCGGCTATCCGGACTTAAGCCCGGCGACGCAATATTCCGCCGATAGCTTCGCCCAGCCGATCCGCCGCGTGTTCGGCAGCGTCGTGTTTCGCGCCCGCGAAGACAGCTCAATGCCGCCGCCCGGCGACTTGGCGCCGGCGCGTTTCGTCGTTCACCTGCGCGACCTCGTCTACGACGGGCTCTACGCGCCGGTCGCGGTCGGCGTCGGCTTTGCCGCGGACAGGCTCAACCGCGTGCAGTTCCTCAGCATCCGGCAGTATCTGAGCCTCGTGTTCCTTGCGCTGGTATCGCTGCTCACGGTGATCGCCCTATGGCCGTGATCCTCGATCTTGCCGTCCAGGGCGGGCAGATGTTGCTGGTGCTGCTGCTGGCGCCGCTCCTCACCGGCTTCGTGCGCAAGGCCAAGGCGCGTCTCCTGCGCCGCCGGGGGCCGCCGCTGATCCAGCCCTACCGCGACCTCGTGCGCCTGCTGCGCAAGGAAGCGGTGCTCGCCGAGAACGCGTCGTGGCTCTTCCGCGTGACACCCTACATCATGTTCGCCGCGACCTGGGTGGCGGCGGCGCTCGTGCCCACCTTCGCCACCGGCCTGATCTTCTCCTGGTCGGCAGATCTCATCGCGATCATCGCCTTACTCGCGAGCGCGCGTTTCTTTTTGGCGCTGGCCGGCCTCGACGTCGGCACGAGCTTCGGCGGCATCGGCTCGAGCCGCGAGGTCATGATCGCCTCGCTCGCCGAGCCCGCCATGATCATGATCGTGTTTACGCTGGCGCTGGTCGCGGGCTCGACCCAGCTCTCGACCGTCGCCGCCTTCATGGCCTCGTCGGCGGTTGGGCTGCGCGTGTCGCTGGGTCTCGCGCTCATTGCGCTCGTCATGGTGGCGATCGCCGAGAACGCTCGCATTCCCGTTGACAATCCGGCAACGCACCTCGAGCTCACCATGGTGCACGAGGCCATGGTGCTGGAATATTCCGGCCGGCATCTCGCGCTGATCGAGCTCGCGGCGTCGCTGAAGCTCCTGCTCTATATTTCTCTTATTGCTTGCGTGTTCGCGCCCTGGGGATTGGCGCCGGCGGGCGCGGGATTTGCCGCCTACGCCACCGGCGCGGCCACCTATCTCGTCAAGCTTGCCGTCGGCGGCTTCCTGCTCGCCCTGTTCGAGACCTCGATCGCCAAGATGCGGGTATTCCGCGTGCCCGAGTTCCTCGGCGCGGCCTTGATGCTTGGCTTGCTCGCCACGCTCCTTCTCTTCGTGTCGCGGAGTCTTTAGCGATGCGCGGTCTCGTCTTCGATGTGGCGCACATGCTCGCGGGCTCGCTCGTGCTCGTGAGCTTCATCCAGCTCTACCAGGACCGCCTTTACGCACTCCTCAACATCTTCGCGCTGCACGCGTTCGTGCTCGCCCTTTCCGTCGCCTGGCAGGCTTACATCCAGGGAGCGCCGCATCTGTACATCACCGCGCTCATCGCGCTCGGTTTCAAGGCGATCCTGATCCCGATCGTGCTCCATCGCATCATCGTGCGGCTCGGCATTCACCGCGAGATCGAGACGGTGGGCGGCGTCGGCTTCACCATGCTCGCCGGCATCGGGCTCGTCGCCCTTTCGATCATGGTGATGTTGCGGGTGACGCCGCAGGCCGATCCGCTGGCGCGCGAGGATCTCGCCTTCGCGCTCGCCGTCATCTTGCTCGGCCTTTTAATGATGGTGACCCGGCGCAACGCCGTGAGCCAGGTGATCGGCTTCATGTCGCTCGAAAACGGACTGGTGCTGGCGGCGACCGGCGCCAAGGGCATGCCGCTCGTGGTCGAGATCAGCGTCGCCTTCTCGATCCTCATCGCCTTTATCGTCATCGGCATCTTCCTGTTCCGCATTCGTGAGCGCTTCGACACGGTCGACGTGGGCGCGCTCGACCGCTTTCGCGGAGAGCGATGATGGCGTTCCTCGGCATCGACGCGCTCGCCGCGGTGCTCATCATCCCCGCGATTGCCGCGGGAACGCTGGCGCTCTTGCCCGGTTATCGGCTTACCGCGCGGCTCAACGTGCTCGCGACATTGCTCACGTTCCTCGCCGCGCTGTCGTTGTTCTGGGGCCGGCCGGCGCCGGGACCGTATTTCCTGGTCGACGACCTCAACAACGTCTTCATCGTGCTGACCACCTTCGTGGGCTTCACCACCAGCGTGTTCAGCGCGAGCTACATTGGCCACGAGCTCGAGACCGGCCGGCTGACGCCGACGCATCTGCGTTTTTATCACGCCATGTATCAGGTGCTGATGTTCGCGATGAATCTCGCGCTCATCGCCAACAACATCGGCCTGATGTGGGTCGCGATCGAGCTCGCGACCCTCACCACCGTGCTCATGGTCGGCATCTATCGCACCCACGAGGCGCTCGAGGCGGCGTGGAAGTATTTCATCCTCGGTTCGGTCGGCATTGCGCTCGCGCTATTCGGCACGATCCTCGTCTACATGGCGGCGCTTCCGGTGGTCGGCGAAGGGCGGGACGCCATGGTGTGGACGACGTTGGTCGCGCACGCGGCGAGATTCGACCCGGCGCTCCTCAATGTCGCTTTCGTGTTCCTGCTCATCGGCTACGGGACCAAGGTAGGCTTGGCGCCGCTGCATGCCTGGCTGCCCGACGCCCACGCCGAGGGCCCGACGCCCATCTCGGCGGTGCTCTCGGGCCTTCTCCTCAACGTCGCGCTCTATGCGCTCCTGCGCTTCAAGATGCTGCTCGCCGCCAACCCCGCCGCCATCGCGCCCGGCCCGCTGATGGTGACGATCGGGCTCGTCTCGCTCATCTTCGCGAGCTTCATGCTCTACCGCCGGCGCGACATCAAACGCATGTTCGCCTACTCGTCGATCGAGCACATGGGCATCATCACCTTTGCCTTCGGCATGGGCGGGCCGCTCGCGAACTTCGCCGGGCTGTTGCACATGACCATGCATTCGCTGACCAAATCGGCGATCTTCTTCGCCGTCGGACACATCTCGCAGGTGAAGGGCACGCAGAAGATCGCCGAGATGGGCGGCCTGACGGAGACCAATCCGGTGCTTGGCTGGGGGCTCGTGCTCGGCGTCGTCGCCATCGCCGGCCTGCCGCCGCTCGGCATCTTCATGAGCGAGTTCCTGCTGGTGAGCTCGACCTTCGCGCGGCAGCCGTGGCTTGCGGTGCTGTTGGTGTTCGGCATTCTCGTCGCCTTTGGCGCGCTGTTCCTGCGCTTGAACGGCATCGCCTTCGGCGAGCCGCGCGGAGCCACGGCCAAGGCGAAGGCCTCCTACGTTCCGATGTTCGCGCACCTTTCGCTCGTATGCGGCGCGGGCGTGTATCTCCCGCCGGCACTGGTCGGCTGGTTCCAGAACGTGGCGAAGTTGCTGGGATAGCGATCATGGCGAGCCTCATCGACACGCTCTCCGAAGCCCGCAAGGTGATCGCCCACCGGCCCCGGCCGCGCGCGGTGGTGAGCGAAGGGACTTGGCGCGCCGTCGGCGCGCGGATCGCGAACGGCGAGCTCACGCTCGCGGGCCTGTGGGGCGACACGGGCGCGGTCCACATGGCAGTGCTGGATGAAGCGGGCGGCGTCGACGTGTTGACCTGCGCGTGTCCGAACAAAAGTTTCCCTTCGCTCGCCGCCATTCATCCGCCGGCGATCCGTCTCGAGCGCGCAATCCGCGATCTCTATGGGCTCGAGCCGGCGGGGCTTCCCGATGCGCGCCCCTGGCTCGACCACGGCCGCTGGGGCGTAACGCATCCGCTCGGCGCGAAGGACGGGCCGTCCACGCCCGCGTCTTATCAATTCCTGCCGACCGAGGGCGAGCACCTGCACCAGATCCCAGTGGGCCCCGTCCACGCCGGGATCATCGAACCTGGGCACTTCCGTTTCACCGCCAACGGCGAGACCGTGGTGCGGCTCGAAGAGCGCCTCGGCTACGTCCACAAGGGCATCGAGTCGCTGATGGCGGGCGCTACGCTGGAAACCGCGGCGCGGCTGGCCGCCCGCACCTCGGGGGACAGCACCGTCGCCTACGGTCTCGCCTTTGCGCAGGCCGTGGAGGCGGCGCTGGAAGTGCAAGCACCGCCGCGCGCGGTGTTCCTGCGCGCGCTCATGGCCGAGCTTGAGCGCCTCGCCAACCATCTCGGCGACATCGGCGCCATCTGCAACGATGCGTCGTTCTCTATCCTGTTTGCGCAATGCGGCATTCTGCGCGAGCGCACGTTGCGCACGGCCGCCGTCTGTTTCGGCCATCGCTTGATGATGGACCGCGTGGTGCCGGGCGGCGTCGCCGTCGATCTCGCGGCCGAGGGTCCGGCCCACGTGCGAAGCTTGCTCGGCGAGATCCGCGGCAAGTTCCCCGAGCTCGTCGAGCTCTACGACAACACCGCCTCGCTCCAGGACCGCACCGTCACCACCGGAATCCTGAAACCGGAACTCGCCCGGCAATACGGCGCCGGCGGCTATGTCGGGCGCGCTTCGGGCCGCGGCTTCGATGCGCGCAAGCGGCCCGGCTATGCCCCCTACGATCAGCTCGCCTTCGACGTTCCCATTCTGCAGGAAGGCGACGTCAATGCCCGGGTGTGGGTGCGCATTCGCGAGGTCGAGCAGAGTCTCGCGCTTATCGACCAGATTTTGCAGCGGCTCCCGCAAGGCGCGATCCAGGTCGACGTCAAGACTGTCAGCGAAACCAGGGAAGGGGTGGCGCTCGTCGAAGGTTTCCGCGGCGATGTGCTGGCCTGGGTGCGGATCGAGGGCGGCCGCATCGCGCGCTGCCACCTGCGCGATCCCTCATGGTTCCAGTGGCCGCTCCTCGAAGCCGTGGTCGAGGGCAACATCGTCGCCGACTTTCCGCTCTGCAATAAATCGTTCAACTGCTCCTACGCGGGGCACGATCTCTAGGGTCACTCATGCGCAGAATCCTGTTCGAAAGCCTGGCGCGGCGTCCGCTGACGGAAGCGCCGCCCGCTGCCGATGAAGCGGCGCTCGCCGAGCTCGCGGCCAAGCTCGACCGCGCGGCGAAGCGCCGGCTCGGCCGCTCGCTGTCGATCCGCGAAGTCGACGCCGGGTCGTGCAACGGCTGCGAGCTCGAGATCCACGCGCTCAACAATGCTTTCTACGATCTGGAGCGTTTCGGTCTGCGCTTCGTCGCCTCGCCGCGCCATGCCGACGTGCTCATGGTGACGGGCCCCGTGACCAAGAACATGCGCGAGGCGCTGGAGCGCACGTGGCGGGCGACGCCCGATCCGAAATGGGTCGTCGCGGTCGGCAACTGCGCGCGCGACGGCGGCATCTTTGCCGGCAGCTACGCGGTGACGGGCGGCGTCTCGCAGGTGGTGCCCGTCGACCTGCACATTCCCGGCTGCCCGCCGTCACCGGCGCAACTCCTCACCGGCTTGCTGGCGTTGCTGGAACCGGTGGACGCGAAGCCTGCCGCATCGTGATGCCGTGGGTGCACTGCAGCTCATAAGCGCACTTCATCTGGAAGCGCCCTAGCGAGCGGCGCTCTCCGCAACTTGACCGTTATGAGAGCGAACGATACGTTTCCAAAATAATCATACGCTTTTCAACAGCTTAAAAAGAAAACAGCAGGGAGAAACAATATGCGGAAACACCGGCTAACACTCGCCGCGGCGCTCACGGCGCTTGCGCTGGGGAGCGGTGTGCAGGCGCAGGAGGCGCCGAAGTCGATCAAGATCGGCTACGTGATCTCGCTGTCGGGCCCGCAGTCGGCGGGCGCCATGCTCACGACGGTGCCCAACTATCGCCTGTGGGTCGACGACGTGAACAAGGCCGGCGGCCTGATGCTGAAG
>DATNNN010000016.1:0-5518 GCA_035601815.1 Xanthobacteraceae bacterium
TGGGCACGATCGCGGTCGCCTGCGCGCTCGGCTATCTCGATTTCCGCTTCGCGGGAAGGTGGCGCGCAACGCATCCGCGCCTGGTGCGATGGCTCGACGATTTCGCCGCCGAGGTGCCGGCTTTCGCCGAAACGACGCCGAGCTAGCCGCGGTTTGCGCTGGCCAAAAAACAAAAGCCCCGGGCTTGCGCCCGGGGCTCTTCAGTTTCGGGATTGCGGATCAGAACTTGTAGTTCACGCCTGCGCGGACAATGTGCAGTCGCGTCCAATCTGTAAAGATGACCGGGGGCGCCCCGCAAGCCGCGACCACGCATTCGTTAGCCCCGTCGAGAGTCACAAAAAGGTATTCCGCCTTGAGCGACCAGCCGCCGCCAAGCGCTCCTTCGAGACCGGCACCGACGGTGAAACCCGGCACGGTTGTGGTAATGTTAGCCGAGCCAATGAAGGCCGGAAGGAAGTTGAAATTGTGGATCTCGGCCCAGGCGGCGCCGCCGGTGATATAAAACAGTAGCGGACCGTTGATGTGGCCGATGCGTCCGCGCGCGGTGGCCAACCAATTCACTCTTTGCGAGCAGCCCGGGCAAACGGCGGTGCCGCGCTGTTCCATGCCCGTCCACGACCAGTCGCCTTCGATACCAAACAGCCACGGCGTACCGGGAACCTGCCAATTCCAGCCGAGCGTGCCGCCGACCTCGCCGCCAGTCCCCACCGCAGTACCGGTGCTAACGAAGGTAAAGTTAAATTGGGTGTGCTGCCACCCGGCCCCGGCTTGCACACCAACGTAGAAGCCAGTCCACGTCCAGATCGGAGGCGGCGCCGCCTTCAATGGATAGTCTGCGGCCACGGCCGGCAGGGCCGCGACTGACAGCGCGCCCGCAAGCGCCAATCCTAGAAACTTTTTCATGTTGGACTCCCTCCGCATTAAATCCCGGCTGTTTTCTTAGCATCGTGAATAGCCTCTGACGATTGCATTTATGCAACAGTGGCTGGAAAACTAGGTTTTACGATACAAAACAATGAGTTAATTAGAAAAATCCGGTGCTGAATCGGTGGACGACGAGCGAATTCAGCCCCGATTTTCGCGAGTTAGGTGAGAATCGGCCGGTAGAGAATTCGGAAAAGCCCCAGGCTTACGCCCGGGGCTCTTAAACTCCGAGGTTGGAATCTCGGCGAGATCAGAACTTGTAGTTCATGCCCGCGCGCAGCAAGCCGGTGGTGAATCCCACATTGATGGGGCCGAGCACCGATCCGTAGGTGTCGTGGCCGAGGTCCATGTAGATATATTCGATTCGGGCGCTGAGCTGCGGCGCCACCATCGCCTCGATGCCGCCGCCGAGGGCCCAGCCCCATTGTGTCTGCTTATTGGTTAGACCGCCGATCGTGAGATCGCCGCGGCCATAGCCGAGACCGCCCGTCCCGTACAACAACACGCGGTCGGCTGCGTAACCCACGCGCCCGCGCACGCTGCCGAGATAGTCGGCGCCGAACCTGACGCCTCCGGCCCTGCCGTCGATTCCGGAAATCGAAAGGTCGGTTTCCACGCCGAGCACGAGGCCGCCGTTGACCTGATAGTTGAAGCCCAGCTGGCCGCCGCCGATGAAGCCCGAGGTGGAGACGCCCGCTCCCGTGCCCCAGCCGTAACCGCCGTGGCCGCCGATATAGAAGCCCGTCCAGTTGAACAGCGGCGCGGCCACCAGCGGATCGGCATACGTGGGAGGCCGGCGCGGATAGTCGGCGGCGAAGGCGGGTGCTGCCAGCATCACGAGGGCCGCCGCCACGATCATCTTCTTCATACGCGGAACTCCACGACTGCTACTGATTGAATTATTGCGGCGATACGTAAACTTCGATGCAAATTAAGTCGTAACCAGCCAAGCCCGCCAGCTGAACCTGCCGTCATGCCTAATAAACCGTTGACGGCGGCGCACACGCGGCCTGATCGCGGCGAAAGCGCGGCGTTTCAACCCTCGGGAAGCCGCTCGCGGCTTGCTTCCCGCCGCTGCTGGCGAGGCCGCGGCTGAACGCCTAGGTTTGCCGCATGGATCGCGACCGCCTCGACGTCGACCCCGAGATCGAGCCCGAAAGCGCCCCCGCCGAGGAAGAAGAGGACAGCGATTCGGCGCCCGCCATCGTCGAGGACCCGCCCGAGCCGTTGCCCGCCGCCGAGCATGTCGCCACCGGCGCGCTGGTGATCCGCGAGCACGCGCGGCTCGCGCCCACCGGTCCCGGCGTCTACCGCATGCTCGACGCCAAGGGCGACGTTCTCTACGTCGGCAAGGCCAAGAACGTGCAGAAGCGCGTCGGCGCCTATGCCCGCAAATACGGTCACGCCATCCGCACCGCCCGCATGATCGCGGCGACGGCGCGCATGGAGTTCATCTCCACCGCCACCGAGACCGAGGCGCTCTTGCTCGAGGCGAATCTGATCAAGCGCTTTCGCCCGCGCTTCAACGTGCTCTTGCGCGACGACAAGTCGTTTCCCTACATCCTGATCACCAACGACCACGTAGCGCCGCAAATCCTCAAGCACCGCGGCGCGCGCAACCGGCCCGGCGATTATTACGGCCCGTTCGCCGCCGCCGGTGCCGTCGCGCGCACGCTGAACGCGCTCGAGCGCGCGTTCCTGCTGCGCTCGTGCTCGAACGCCTTCTACGAGAGCCGCACCCGGCCGTGCCTCTTGTTCCAGATCAAGCGTTGCAGCGCGCCATGCACCGGCGAGATCTCCCACACCGAGTACGGCGAGCTCGTCGACGAAGCCCGCAACTTTCTCTCCGGCAAGAGCAACGCGGTGAAGGAGCAACTCGCCGCCGAGATGGAGCAGGCGTCGAACGCCCAAGACTTCGAACGCGCCGCGGCGCTGCGCGACCGCCTCGCCGCGCTTTCGGCGATCCAGTCGCACCAGGGCATCCACCCGCGCTCGACCGAGGAGGCCGACATCTTCGCCTGCCACCAACAGGGCGGCGTCACCTGCATCGAGGTGTTCTTCATCCGCAACTACCAGAACTGGGGCGACCGCGCATTCTTCCCGCGCGCCGACCGCAGCCTCGATGCTGCCGAAGTGCTCGAGAGCTTCCTCGCCCAGTTCTACGACAACAAGCCCTGCCCGCGGCTCGTCCTCGTCTCGCACGATTTTCCCGACCGCGGGCTCCTCGCCGAAGCGCTTTCCACGCGCGCCGGCTACCGGGTCGAGGTGGCGTTGCCGCAGCGCGGCGAGAAGCGCGAGCTCATGGACCAGGCGCTGGTGAACGCGCGCGCGGCGCTGGAGCGGCGTCTCGCCGAGTCGTCGACCCAAGCGCGGTTGCTCAAGGCGCTGGCTGAGACGCTGGGGCTCGCGACGCCGCCGCGGCGCATCGAGGTCTATGACGTAAGCCACATCCAGGGTTCGAACCCGGTGGGCGTCATGATCGTCGCCGCGGCCGATGGCTTGGTGAAGAATCAGTACCGCAAGTTCAACATCAAATCCGCCGACCTCAGCCCGGGCGACGACACGGCCATGATGCGGGAGATGCTGCGGCGGCGCTTTACACGCCTCAAGGACGTGGCGCGCGGCGACGACGCGGACTCGCCGTGGCCCGATTTCGTGATCCTCGACGGCGGCGCCGGCCAGCTCGCCGCGGCGCAGGAGATCCTCGGCGAGCTCGGCATCGCCGGCGTGCCGCTCCTCGCCGTCGCCAAGGGGCTCGACCGCGACGCCGGCCGGGAAACCTTCCACATGCCCGGGCGCGAGCCGTTCCGGCTGCCGCCGCGCGATCCGGTGCTCTATTTCATCGAGCGCCTGCGCGACGAGGCCCACCGCTTCGCGATTGGCTCCCACCGGGTGCGCCGCAAGCGCGACATCGCGAGCGGCGGCCTGCAGGAAATTCCCGGGGTGGGGCCTATCCGCAAGCGCGCGCTGCTGCGTCACTTCGGCACCCTGACGGCGATCGAGCGCGCGGCGCTCTCCGACCTCGAGAAGGTCCCCGGAATCAACGCCGGAACGGCCAAGGCGATCCACGACTTCTTCCATGCGGACGGCTGAAGAATTGAACGCATTGACGGCGGCGGCGGGCGGGTGTCTGTCTCACCCAAGGAGCGGATGATGGATAGAACCGCCCCGGCCACGCGCCCCATGACCGCCACGCGCGCCAACGGATCGGCGCTGGCGGTGCCCAATCTTCTGACCTACGCGCGCATCGCCGCGGTGCCGCTGATCGCCGCGTGCCTGTTCTGGGTCGCCGTGTTCGAGGGCGGCCTGTGGCTGCGCTGGATTGCGCTCACGATCTTCATCGCGGCGGCGGTGACCGATCTCCTCGACGGCTGGTACGCCCGCGCTTTCGGCCAGCTCACCGCGCTCGGCCGCGTGCTCGACCCCATCGCCGACAAGCTCCTGGTCGGCGCCTGCCTGTTCATGCTCGCCGCCGACGACACGATCAAAGGATGGTCGCTGTGGGCGGCGCTCATCATCCTGTGCCGCGAGATTCTGGTCTCCGGCCTGCGCGAGTTTCTGGCCGAGGTGCGCGTGAGCGTGCCGGTGACCCAGCTCGCCAAGTGGAAGACCGTGCTGCAGCTCGTCGCCGTCGGTTTTCTGCTGGCGGGTCCCGCCGGCGAGCAGATCATCCCGGGGACGACGCTGATCGGGCTCACGCTGTTGTGGATCTCGGCGGTGCTGACGCTCTACACCGGCATGGATTATTTCCGCGCCGGCGCTCACCACCTCGTGGACCACTGATGAAGCTCGTTTACTTCGCCTGGATTCGCGAGCGCGTCGGCAAGCCCGAGGAGGAAATCGCGCTGCCCGCCTCGGTCGTGACCGTGGGCGAGCTCATCGAATGGCTGAAGGGCCGCGGCGAGGAATATGCGCACGCCTTCGACAACCCCAAGGTGGTGCGCGCGGCGATCGACAAGGTGCATGCCCGCGCCGAGGCCAAGATCGCAGGCGCCCGCGAGGTCGCCTTGTTTCCGCCCATGACCGGCGGCTGAAAGCCCCTGCATTGCGCCGCGACCGGGAGTAGGATCGCCTGATGCAAGTCGCCATTACCCACGCTCCGATCGATCCCGCGGCCGAGGCCGCCGACCTGGCGCGTGGCCGCACCGACGTAGGCGCGCTCGTTACCTTCAGCGGCATTTGCCGCGGCGACGAGGCGGGCGCCTCGATCGCGGCGCTCACCCTCGAGCACTATCCCGGCATGGCCGAGGCGGAGATTGCGCGGCACGTGACGGAAGCAGAGGGCCGCTGGCCGCTTCTCGGCGTGCGCGTCGTCCACCGCGTCGGACGCATCGTGCCCGGCGAGATCATCGTCGTCGTCGCTGTCGCCTCGGCGCATCGCCAGGCCGCGTTCGCGGCGGCCGAGTTCCTCATGGACTATCTCAAGACCCACGCGCCGTTCTGGAAGCAGGTCGAGCGCGCCGGAAAATCCGATTGGGTCGACGCCCGCGCCGGCGATGACGCAGCCGCGGCGCGCTGGGAGACGAAGCGCGCGGCCGAATAAATTGAGCTCCTTGCCAGCAAGGCAATGATCGTCCGGCCCGTCAGCGGTAGC
>DATNNN010000017.1:0-2857 GCA_035601815.1 Xanthobacteraceae bacterium
GTCGAAAAGACTGGCGATTCCCGGCCCCGACGGCGAGGCGCAGTACGTGTTGGGCTTTCTCGAGGATGTGACCGAGCAAAAGCGTGCGCAGGAACGCATCGCCCACATGGCGCACCACGACGCGCTCACCGATCTGCCCAATCGTGCCGCGTTCACCGAGCGGCTTGCGTTGACATTCGAGCAAGCCGCGGCGTCGGGCCAGCCCTTCGCGGTTCTGTGCATCGACCTCGACCGCTTCAAGGAGATCAACGACGTCTTTGGACATTCGGTGGGCGACGTAGTCCTGCGCCAGGCGAGCCAGCGCTTGCTCGCCGCGGCCGAGGGCGCCTTCGTGGCGCGACTGGGTGGTGACGAGTTCATCGTCATTTCGACGGGCGGCGCGCAGCCGAAAACCGCCGAAGAGCTTGCCGAGCGTCTGCTCGCCAGTGGTTCCGCGCACATGGAGATCGAGGGTTACCACCTGGAGTCGGGTCTCAGCATCGGGGTCGCCATCTACCCGGCGGACGGAGCCGACGCGACCGCGCTGGTGGCAAACGCTGATGCCGCGCTCTATCGGGCCAAGGCCGACGGCCGTGGATCGATCCGCTTCTTCGAGGCGGACATGGACAAGCGGCTGCGCGAGCGACGCGCCCTGCAGAAGGATTTGCAGACCGCGATCGAGCGCGGCGAGATCGCCTTGCACTATCAGCCGCTGGCGGTCATCGGCGGGGAAATCGTCGGCTTCGAAGCGCTAGCGCGCTGGTCGCACCCGACGCTCGGCATGGTGCCGCCGAACACCTTTATTCCGGTGGCCGAAGAGAGCGGCTTCATTGTCGAGCTCGGCGAATGGATTCTGCGCGAGGCATGCCGCGAGGCCGCCTCCTGGCCGCGGCCGTTGCAGATTGCGATCAATCTATCGCCGGTGCAGTTCCGGCGAGGGGATCTGCCGGCAGTCATCCATTCCGCTTTGCTCCAAACCGGGCTCGCGCCCGGCCGGCTGGAATTGGAAATCACCGAGAACGTGCTGATCGACGATTTCTCGCGTGCCGTATCGATCCTGCGCAAGATCAAGTCGCTGGGCGCTCGCATCGCCATGGATGATTTCGGCACCGGCTATTCGTCGCTGTCCTACTTGCAGTCGTTTCCGTTCGACAAGATCAAGATCGACAAGGCATTCATCGCCAACGTCGATAAGAATCACCAATCCGCGACGATTGTCCGCGCCGTGATCGGCTTGGCGCGCGGCCTCTCGCTGCCGGTGCTCGCCGAAGGGGTGGAGACGCAAGGTCAGCTCGCCTTTCTATCCCGCGAGGCCTGCGATCAGGTGCAGGGCTACTTCGTGGGCCGGCCCGGACCCATCGACGGCTATGCCGAGGTGGTGGGCCGGATCGAGCCGAAAAAGCAGGCCGCGGCCGGCTGATTGCCGTGTGGAGGCGATTGAAGCGCTCCACCAAATTCTCCGTCGAGAAAAACTCTACCGCCCCGCCCGCATCCGCTCAATCAGCTCGACGCTTGGATAGGAATCCGCCGGCAGGCCGTATTTGAGCTGCGCCTGCTTGATCGCCGCGCGCGTGTTCAAGCCGAGCTTGCCGTCCGCCTCACCGATCTTGTAGCCGGCGCGGAGCAACAGCGTCTGCAGCTCGCGCACCTGCTCGAAGCCGATTTGCGGGATGGCACCGCTGCCCTTGCTCATGGCGGGCGCCCCGGCGAGCCGCGTGGCGTAGTAGGCCGCCGTCGTCGAGTAGACCAGCGACTGGTTCCATTCCAGGAACGTCTTGAAATTATTGTAGGCGAGGAACGCCGGCCCGAAGCGACCCATGGGCAATAAGAGCGACGCCGGCAATTGATCCGCCGACAGCGACCGCCCGTCGGCGAGCGTCACCCCCCACTGTGCCCATTGCGAGCGCGGGAGCTGGATCGCGAGGTCGGCCTGGTCCCAGCGCAAATTGCCGGGCACGCGCACTTCCGTCAGCCACGGCTCGCCGCGGCGCCAGCCGATCTGCGCCAGATAATTGCCGGCCGACGCCAGCGCGTCGGGCGTGCTCTTCAGAAGGTCGCGCCGTCCGTCGCCGTCGAAATCGACCGCGTAGTCGAGATAATGCGCCGGCAGGAACTGCAACTGGCCGAGCTCGCCCGCCCACGGGCCGATCATCTGCTCGGCCGAAAGATCGCCGCGCTGGATGATCTTGAGCGCGGCGAGAAGCTGCTTGCGGAACAGCGCTGGCCGCCGGCAGTCGTAGGCGAGGCTCACGAGCGAACGCAGCGTCGGCAGGTTGCCGATGTTGGCGCCGAAGTCGGTTTCCAGCCCCCAGAAGGCGACGATCGGCGCCGCCGGCACGCCGTACTGCTGCTCGATGCGGCGGAAGGTGGCGGCGTGGGTTTGAATCAGCTTCGCGCCGCGCTCCAGCCGGTAGGCCGCGACCATGCGGCCGGAGAACTCGAGGAACGTCTGCGCGAACACCCGCTGGCCGCGGTCCTTGTTCACGATGCTCTGGTCGTAGACCAGGTAGGGCGAAGCCGCCGCGAGCGTGCCAAGCGACACCCCCTCGGCCGTGGCTTCCTGCTTGAACGCCTCAAGCCAGCGCTCGAAGCTGCCGGCGTTATTGCGGCAGGAAACGGCCCCGGACTGTGCCAGGACCGCCGTCGGCTGCGCCAACAGCGCACCCGCAAAAACCAGTAGTGCCGCGCCGATTCGCATGTCCCGCATATCCTCGCCTATTGCCGCCAAAAGCGCCCGCACTGTGTCAACCGGAATCGACCGGTCAAGCCGCTCCATGCGGGTTGCAGCGCGACATGCACCGAGAATTGACGAAAGTAGTTGGATGCCCAACAATCGGGAGTCTATCGCAGAAGGCGACACCAGAAAATCGCCCGCGAC
>DATNNN010000018.1:0-5754 GCA_035601815.1 Xanthobacteraceae bacterium
CCGCGACGTCGCGATGAACGGCGTATGGGGCAACCTCGGCGTCGCTACGGCGCCGGCGGTCACGGCGCTGATCGCCACCGCCTACGGCTGGCGCTGGGCGTTCGCCGCACCCGCGGTGGTGTGCGCGGCGATCGGCGTCGCTTATCTGCTGCTCACCGAGGAAACGCACGAGAAAAAGGCCGACCGCTCGCAGCACGCCGAGGTGGCGCTCAACTGGCGCATGGCGGCGGTGATCTTCGCCTGCTTCGCGGTGGCCTCGCTCGCCGGCGGGCTCGTGTTCAACACCATCACCGTGGCGATCCCCAAGATCGTGGACGAGCGCTTCGCCGCCGACATCCCGCTCGCCTGGATTGGCCTGGTGGCGACGTTCATCCTTCTGTTCGGCGGCGTTGCCCAGATCACGGTTGGGCGGCTCCTGTCGCGCATCCAGCCGCATCTCCTGTTCGCCTGCATCGCGCTGATGCAAGCAATCGCCGTCGCCTGGGCGACGATCGCGACGGGTCCGGCGCTGCTCGCGGCGCTCGCCATCGCCATCGCGGCGATCTACGGCCAGATCACCGTCGGCGACGTGGTGATCGCGCGCTACACGGCGGACGCCTGGCGCGGACGGGTCTATTCGGTGCGCTTTTTTTTGTCCTTCATATCAAGCGGCATTGCCATATCGCTGATCGCTGCGTTGCACGGCCGTGGCGGCTTCGGGCTCGTGCTTGCCGTCACCACCGCTTTCGCCGTGGTCTTCGCCGTTTCGACGATCGGGGTGGCGCTCGTGGCGAACCGCATCGAGGCGGTGCACTCCCGCCGCGTGCAGCCGGCGGAATAGGACCGGGCGATCGGCTTCAGCGCTTCAAGCTCGTGGTGGCGCGTGCCATGATGCGCGCCTGCCTCGCAGAACTGTTCGGCGAGCGGAGGCGGGCATGAAGATCCTCACCATTCTCGCGCTCGTGCTGGCGCTGACCGGCTGCGGCCGGTCGGCCAGCGACCGCTTTCAGGGCTACGTGGAAGGGGATCTCATCTTCGTCGGCTCCGACGAGATGGGCCGGGTTGAGACGCTTGCCGTCCGCGAGGGCGACCGCGTCAGCGTGGGCCAGCCGATCTTCAGCGTCGACCGCGAGCTGCAGGTGGCGGACGTGGCATCGGCGGAAGCGACGCTCACGAACGCCAGGGCCACGTTCGACCGGGCGGTATCGCTCCTCAAGACCGCCGCCGGCACGCAGAAGGCGGTGGACGACGCCCAGGCGGCGCTGCGTGAAGCGGAAGCGCGGCTCGTCAGCGCGCGCACTCGGCTCGCGCGCCGGCAGGTGGCAAGCCCGGTCGAGGGACCGGTACAGCAGGTCTACTACCGCCCCGGCGAGCTCGTGCCGGCGGGCCGGCCGATCGTGTCCATATTGCCGCCCGGCAACGTGAAGGTCCGCTTCTTCGTGCCCGAGGCGCTGCTGCCGCGGCTTTCGCCCGGCGGGGCGGTCGCGGTCAGCTGCGACGGGTGCCGCGAGCCGATTACCGCCAGAATCTCCTTCATTGCGCGCACCGCCGAGTACACGCCGCCGGTGATCTACAGTCTCGAGGAGCGGGCCAAGCTCGTGTTCCTCGTCGAGGCGCGGCCCGAGCGGCCCGACTCGCTGCGCGTCGGCCAGCCGGTAAGCGTGGCGCTGGAGCAGAAATAATGACGGCGCCGGAGATCGCCATCGACGTCGCGGGCCTGACCAAGTCGTTCGATGGCCGTGTCGTGGTGCGCGACCTCTCCATGCGGGTGAAGCGCGGCACGATCTACGGATTTCTCGGGCCGAACGGCTCGGGCAAGACCACCACGATCCGCATGCTGTGCGGGCTGCTCAGGCCCGACGCCGGGCAGGGCACCTGTCTCGGCTACGACATCCTGACCGAATCCGACGCGATCAAGCTGCACGTGGGCTACATGACCCAGCGCTTCAGCCTGTACCAGGACCTGTCGGTGCGGGAGAATCTCGAGTTCGTCGCGCGGCTCTACGGCGTGCGCGATCCGGCGGCAGCGGCGCGCGCCATGATCGCGCACCTCGGTTTGCAGGGCCGCGAGGAGCAGCTCGCGGGCGAGCTTTCCGGCGGCTGGAAGCAGCGGCTCGCGCTCGGCGCCTGCACCTTGCCCAATCCGGAGCTGCTGCTGCTCGACGAGCCGACGGCGGGCGTCGATCCCAAGGCGCGGCGCGATTTCTGGAACGAGATCCACGCGATGGCGGCGGCGGGGCTCACCGTGCTCGTCTCCACCCACTACATGGACGAGGCCGAGCGCTGCCATGAGATCGCCTACATCGCCTACGGCGTGCTGCTCGCCCACGGCACCGCCGAAGAACTGATCGAGTGCTCGGCGCTCGTCACCTACAACGTGAGCGGCGAGGGCCTTAACGAATTGCAGGGGGAGCTCGCGGAGCTTCCGGGTATCGACATGGTGGCGCCGTTCGGCGCGACGCTGCACGTTTCCGGCCGCGACGAGACCGCGCTAGAGGCCGCGATCGAGCCCTACCGCTACCGGCCCGGCCTCGCCTGGACGCGCGGGCAGCCGTCGCTTGAGGACGTATTCATCGACCTCATGGCCAAGGCCAAGGACAACTACCAATGAGCGCGGTGAGCGGGCTCGTCCGGCCCGGCTTCTGGCGCCGCGCCCGCGCCATGCTGGTCAAGGAGTTCATTCAGCTCAAGCGCGACCGCGTGTCGTTCGTGATGATCATCATGATCCCGCTCATGCAGCTCGTGCTGTTCGGCTACGCCATCAACACCACGCCGCGCGACCTGCCCACCGCGGTGCTGTTGCAGGAGACGAGCGACGTCGGCCGCTCGATCCTCAAGGCGCTGGAGAACACCCGCTATTTCAAGATTACGCATGAGGCCAAAAGCGAGGCGGAGTTCGACCGGCTGCTCGCTTCGGGCACCGTATTGTTTGCGATTGAGATTCCCGCCGGCTTCGAGCGCAAGCTCCGGCGCGGCGACCGGCCGGCGTTGCTCATCGCCGCCGACGCCACCGACCCGGTGGCGGCGGGCACCGCACTCGCGGCGCTGAGCCAGGTGGTGCAGACCGCGCTCGTCCACGACCGCGTGCTGCCCGACAGCCCGACGCCGCTGTTCGAGATCCGCGCGCACGCCCGCTACAACCCGGCGGCGGTCACTTCGCTCAACATCGTGCCCGGCCTCGTCGGCACCATCCTCACCATGACCATGCTCATCTTCACCGCGCTGTCGGTGACCCGCGAGATCGAGCGCGGCACCATGGAGAGCCTGCTCGCCATGCCGATTTCGCCGCTCGAGATCATGGTGGGAAAGATCGTGCCCTACGTGATGGTGGGCTTCATCCAGGCGAGCCTGATCGTGGCGGTCGGTGTCGTGCTGTTCGGCGTGCCGATCCTGGGCAGCCTCGTGTTGCTGGCGCTGCTCTCGACGCTGTTCATCACCACCAACCTTTCCATCGGCTACACGTTCTCGACGCTGGCGCAGAACCAGCTGCAGGCCATGCAGATGACCATCATGTTCTTCCTGCCGAACATCCTGCTTTCGGGGTTCATGTTTCCGTTCCTCGGCATGCCGGTGTGGGCGCAATGGATCGGCGAGTTCCTGCCGCTCACGCACTATCTCCGCATCGTGCGCTCGATCATGCTCAAGGGCGCCGGCGTCGCCGATCTGCATTACGATACGCTGGCGCTGTTCGGGCTGATGCTGATCGCCATGACCATCGCGGTCACGCGCTTCCGGCGGACACTGGATTAGCGCGTGCGCTCGATCAGCGCCGCAGCGGCGGCCGGCGCGCGAACTTTTCCTTCGTGGATGAAGTAGACGAACACGTCGTGTGAGTTCGTCCTGGGCGCGGGGCCCGCGACGCGCGGCAGATCAGCGGGCTCCTTGCCCGCCGCCCACGTCTCCACGCGCTTCGCCCAGGCGTCGAGCGCCTTCGGCGCGTAGCCGGTCTTGATGGTGTCCTTGCCCTTCTGCAGCCGGGCGTAGACGAAATCGCCGGTGAGGTCGGCGATCTCGGGATACTTCGCGTGCTCGGCGTAGACCACCGGCGTCGCGAACCGGCGCAAGAGCGCGATGAAGGCGGGCGAGCGGAAGGAGTCGTGGCGCACTTCCACTACGTGGCGCAGCGTCCGTCCGTCGAAGGTCTTCGGCAGCAATTCGAGGAAGCCGCCGAAGTCCGCCTCGTCGAACTTCTTCGTCGGCATGAACTGCCAGAGCAGGGGGCCGAGGCGTTCGCCAAGCTCGGTCACGCCAGAATCGAGGAAGCGCTTGATCGAGTCGCCCGCTTCCTTCAGCACACGGCGGTTGGTGGCGAAGCGCGGCCCCTTGAGCGAAAACACGAAGCCGTCCGGCGTCTCGCTCCTCCATTTGCGGAAGGTCGCGGGCTTCTGCGAGCCGTAGTAGGTGCCGTTCACCTCGATCGAGGTCAGCGCGCGGCTCGCAAACGCAAGCTCTTTCGCGTGCGGCAGGCCTTTCGGATAGAACACCCCGCGCCACGGTTCGAACGTCCAGCCGCCGATGCCGATGTAGACTTGTCCTGCCTGCAAAGCCATTCGCGCGCTTCCTGTCTTTCGTTCTGCTAAGAACCTACGCCGCCGGCCGGAGCCCGTCATGCCCCTCGTCGTCCATCACCTCGACAATTCGCGCGCGCAGCGGGTGCTGTGGCTCTTGGAGGAGCTCGGCGTTCCCTACGAGGTCAAGCATCATAAGCGCATCAAGTTGCAAGCGCCGCCCGAGTTGAAGGCCATTCATCCGCTCGGCAAGTCGCCGATCGTCGAGGATCGCGGGCACACGCTCGCGGAGACGGGGGCGATCGTCGAGTATGTGCTCGACACCTACGCAAACGGGCGCCTGCGTCCGCCGCCAGGCAGCGACGAGCGGCTGCGCTTCACCTATTGGCTCCACTACGCCGAGGGCTCGGCCATGCCGCCGCTTCTCATACACCTCATGTTCGCGCTGATGCCGCGGCGCTCGCCGGCGCTGTTGCGGCCGCTCGTGCGGCGGATCGCGGAGCGGTCGCAGGCAGGCTATTCGCGGCCGCAGCTCAAGCTGCACATGGACTTCTGGGAAAGCGAGCTTGGCCGCTCGACCTGGTTCACGGGGGAAGAGCTCACCGCCGCCGACATCATGATGAGTTATCCGGTGGAGGCGGCGGCAGCGCGCGCGAAGGCCATCGAGGGCCGGCCGAGGCTCGCCGCGTTTCTGGAGCGCGTTCACGCGCGGCCCGCCTACGCGCGGGCGGTGGAGCGGGGCGGGCCGGTTATCCCGGCGCGGTGATAGCAAAAGGCCCGGGCTTTCACCCGGGCCTCTATTCTTATCGGCGATGCGGATCAGAAATCCATTCCGCCGCCGCCGGGCATGGCCGGCCCCGAAGGCTGGTTCTTCTTCGGCACCTCGGCCACCATCGCTTCGGTGGTGATGAGGAGGCCGGCGACGGAGGCCGCTCCCTGCAGCGCCGTGCGCACGACCTTAGTGGGGTCGATGACGCCGGCCTTCACCAGGTCGCCGTACTCGCCAGTCTGGGCGTTGTAGCCCCAGTTGTACTCGTTCCGCTCGATGATCTTGCCGACCACGATCGAGCCGTCGGCGCCCGCGTTGAGGGCGATCTGGCGGGCCGGGGACTGGATCGCTTTCTTCACGATCTCGACGCCGGTCTTCTGATCGTCGTTTTCGGGTTTCACGCGGGAAAGGGCCTTCACCGCGCGGAGCAGCGGAACGCCGCCGCCGGGGAGAACGCCTTCCTCCACCGCGGCACGGGTGGCGTGCAGGGCATCGTCC
>DATNNN010000019.1:0-51288 GCA_035601815.1 Xanthobacteraceae bacterium
GCCCGTGGGACCTCCCGGCATGAAGAAGCTCGCCACCAGGACCAGCACCGCGAGCAGATAGACCCAGTAGCTCACCATGTTCACGTAGGGAAAAACCATGTCCCGGGCGCCCACCATCAGCGGGATCAGGTAGTTTCCGAAGCCCCCCAGGAACAGCGCGGTGAGCAGATAGATCACCATGATCATGCCGTGCATGGTGATGAATTGCAGGTACTCTCCGGGGCCGATGGCGGAGAAGCTGCTCGGGAAGGCCAATTGCAGCCGTATCAGCCACGACAACACCAGAGCCACCAATCCAATCGAGAGCGCAGTGACCGAATACTGGATAGCGATGACTTTGGCGTCCTGGGAAAAGACGTATTTTGTCACCCAGCTCTTCGGATGGTAGAGATCTACGTCTTTAACTTCGGCCGGTTGGATGGCTCCGGCTGTGCCAATCGTGGCATCGACCATTGGAATGCCCTCGCTCTTTCCCGTGAGGCACGACGATCTTGAGTCTCATCGTGCAAATCGTCTCTCGCGCCGTTGCCACCCTGTGGCTCAAAGCCAGGTCTACTGCGTTCCCTTCGCTTGTCTGGTGCGAGCCGACAATTGTGCGAACGTCTTCTGTTTTCGTAGCCACGCCTGATATTCGCTCTCCTGCTCAACTACGACCTTGGCACGCATGTTATAGTGGGCAGAACCGCATAGCTCAGTGCAGAGCATCTCGAAGGTCCCGGTTCTGGTGGGGATGAACCAGACGTAGGTGACCATGCCTGGCACCAGATCCATCTTGGCCCGGAACTCTGGCACATAGAAGCTGTGCACGACGTCGATCGAGCGCAGCAATAGCTTGACTGGCTTGCCGAGCAGCAGGTGCAAGTCATCGGCTTCGATCACAACATCGTCGTGCCCGTTGGGATCGTTTGGATTCAAGCCCAAAGGGTTGTCGGGACTGACGTTGCGGGTATCGGACGTGCCGAGCCGGCCGTCTTTCCCTGGAAGGCGGAAGCTCCACAGCCACTGCTGGCCGATGACCTCGACCTCGGACGCCC
Source organism: Xanthobacteraceae bacterium (assembly GCA_035601815.1). Classification (GTDB taxonomy): domain Bacteria; phylum Pseudomonadota; class Alphaproteobacteria; order Rhizobiales; family Xanthobacteraceae; genus DATNNN01. Next base: position 1,035 of record DATNNN010000019.1, read on the forward strand.
CTTCCGGGACCGTGACAAATTGGTTCCATACAAACAAGCCGGGAGCCAACATGGCCCCGACGCCCACCGCGGTCACTATGGTGAGCCACCACTCAAGCTTTTTGTTCTCCGGATCGTACACCGCCCGTCTTCCCGGCTGGTGACGGAAGCGGAATACGCAATAGGCCATGAACAAGATGATGACGGTGAAAACGGCACCGGTTATCCAGAATGTCAGGTTGATCGTGTTGTCGATGTAACCCCAGTTTGAGGCAATCGGCGTCCACCACCACGGGCTCAGAATGTGAAACAATACCGAGCCGAGCGCTACTAAAACCAGTATGAGTGCTGTAGGCATCCCTTTCCATTCCTAAAGGCTATGAATCAATTAATCTATTGCTTCGGTGGGTTCTAGGCAACTCATGAGGAAGAGGAATACACCCGCTTTTGATGCTGTGCATCGCTCCCCATCGACACCGCGAGCCTCTCTGGCTTGCAACCGGCGTATGTCTAGCCGGCGAGCGCCGCGCCCAGAGCGCGCGGATCGCGGCGTCGTGTCGCACGGGCATCCGCATCCACTTTCAGCGGGCGTGCGTCCTCGACCACGATCTCACGGTCTCACGGTCCACGAGCACCACCTCGACGTCCCGCGCTTGAGCCACATGGACCAGATTGCTCAGCGGCAGAAGTTGCGTCTGCATCGGTCGTGATCTAGGCGGCCGCAAGCAGAATGAGAAGGGCTTTCATAACCTCACGCGCGCCCGACGAGAGCATCAAGCACGACTCCAACGATCAGGAGCCCAAGCTGTATAAACGAGGCAAAGAAATTGTCCATCGCCGTGTGCTTCGACGGTGCGATATAAAGCAGCCAACTTTTCCAGAGAAAGTATGCACCGCCTACGCCTGCACCAAGCCCATAGAGGAGACCTTGGCCGTACCAGAGAGGCACGAGCGAAATCGCAACCAACGCGGCCGCATGCAGAAGAATTGTCCAGGTCCATACCCGCTGCGACGCGGTGACCGGCAACATCGGCACCCCCGCCCTCGCATAGTCGTCGCCGTTGGCAGCGGCGAAACTCCAGAAATGCGGCGGCGTCCAGAGGAACAGGACAAGCGCAAGTAAGACGGGAACGACTTGCGGCGTCGGATCAACCGCCGCCGCCCCCGCGAGCACGGCGAAGCTTCCCGCCAAGCCCCCGATCACGATGTTCCAGGCACTTTGGCGCTTGAGCCACACCGTGTAGACGACGCCATAGGTGAAGGACCCGAGAAAAACGAAGAGCGATGACACAAGCCCATTCGCTGCCGCCTCCAACGCGAGCGAGGCGATGAGCAAGGCAAGGAACGAGATTGGCCACCACAGGCTTGGCCGAAACGCGCCGCCGGCAAACGGGCGGGACCGGGTTCGCCGCATCTCCCGGTCAAGGTCGCGCTCGTAATAGTGGTTGAACGCACCCGCAGCGCCTGATGCCCCAAGCACCGCAAGTGCCAAGGCCGAGGCTTGCGCGACCGAGATGGCAGGGCCTTTAGCCGCCGCCGTCCCGGCCAGCGCGCTCGCCGCGATCGCAATGCCGATCCTGAGCTTCAGGAGCGAGCAGGTCATGCGAATCGCGGCGAGCATGGATGTCTCCCGTTGTCAGCCGGTCGGATTCGTCATTGCTTTCTCCGCCCCGGACTGGGTGCGAAGAAAGCCAAAAATTTTGGGAATGGTGTTCATGAGTTTCCTCCATGGTACTTGCCGTCTTGTGGTGCGGCTTGTCGCGGTCAGGTTTAAAGTTACACGGCGCCAGACGGCCGCTCAATGGCTCTTCGGCTGCGGTCGGTACAATGTCTGTTCATGGCACCGAACTGACTTGCCAGTTACCTTTGGACCTCCGGTCACGCGGTGCGATCGAACCCAGTCTGCGGCTCGATTCTCCCGACAACGGCCATACTGCGGAAGATGTGCAGAGATTTTCGGCAAAGTGAGCCGACAAATTATCAGATTGGGGACACAGAGACTGCGCCCCTAAAGCAACAAGCCCGCAAACGGCGGGCTTCCTCGCAACATGGAAGCGACAGTCTCTAGAGATCGGACTGGTTGGCTGCGACAATTAGGTCGCCGCATGGTGCGGCGTAAGAGAGGTACCCGGCGAAGGCGCAGACGATGAGCCCGAAGAAGCGCGATCGGTCATATTAAAGTTAAGCTCGAATTGGCGGCGGGGCCACGAAACGCGAACAACGGCGCCGGTTTCAGGGGCGGCGCGGTTATGCAGCGACAGCGCGGCGCCGGTGCGCTCGAGCAACGTCTTGGCGATAAAAAAGCCTAGACCGAGCCCCGCCTGCGCGTCGCCGCCGCCGGTGCCGCGACCGCGCTCGGTCACGTACGGCTCGCCGATGCGGCCGATGACCGTGGACGCGAAGCCGGGGCCGTCGTCGGTCAGCACGATCGTCACATCCTGCTCAGTCCAGCGCGCCGATACGGTCACCGCCGTGTTGGCGAAGTCGACCGCGTTCTCCACGAGGTTGCCGAGGCCGTAGAGCAGACCGGGATTGCGCGCGATCACCGGCTCGTTGCCGCGCTCGGCCGGGAGATCGATGGCGATGGCGATGCCGAACGGCCGATGCGGCGCCACCACCTCTTCGAGGAGGTGCGAGAGCGGCATGCGGTCGAACGGCGCGTCGCCGAAGCCGAGCGAGGCGAGACGACGCAGGATGTCGCGGCAGCGGTCCGACTGCTCGCGCAGGAGCTTGATGTCGCCGGCGTGGGAATCGCCGGACGGCAATTCCCGCTCCAGCTCGCGCACGACAAGCGCGATCGTGGCAAGCGGCGTGCCGAGCTCATGCGCCGCCGCGGCGGCGAGGCCGTCGAGCGCGGACAGATGCTGCTCGCGGGCAAGTACGAGTTCGGTGGCGGTGAGCGCGTCGGAAAGCTGGCGCGTCTCGTGGGCGAGCCGCAGCGCATAGCCGCCGATGAACGCCAGCGACAACACGAGCGCGATCCATTCGCTGACGCGATAGAGCGCCGACGGTGCGATGGCTTCGCCGGGATACCAGGGCAAGGGATGGTGGAAAAACGCGAGCAGGGTGACGAGGCCGGCGGCGAGACCGCCAAGCAGCAACGTGGTGCGCCGCGACAGCGCCGTGGTCGACACCAGCACCGGCGCGAGAAAGAGCACGCAGAACGGATTGTCGATGCCGCCGGTGAGGTACAGGAGCAGCGAGAGCTGGATGAGATCGAAGGCGAGGAGCGCGCCGGCCATCTCATCGCCGAGCCGCTGGGCGCCGGTGTAGCGCAGCCACAGGGCGAGATTGGTGAGCGCGGTGACGGCGACGATGGCCAGCGCCGGCCCGAGGGGGAACGGGAAGCCGAGGCCCCAGTGCACGGTCACGAGCGCGATGGTCTGGCCCGCTACCGCGAGCCAGCGCAGCCGCATCAGGGTGTCGAGCCGGAGCCCGAACCGCCGCTCGCCGGTCCGGCCCAAGGTGGAGGCAATATCTTCCGACATAGCGGCAATGTAGGGCGGGAACGGCGCCCGCGAAACCGCGCCGCCGGGTCGGCCCGTGTCGAATTCCCCGGCTTGCCGGAACCCCGCGATCCATGCGAACCCGTGGGCCTTCGCCATGACCGCTTTCGCCATCGAAGCCGAGAACCTCACCAAGCACTACGGCGCGTCCGTCGCCGTGGACGGCATCTCGTTCGCGCTCGCGGCGGGGTCGGTCACCGGTCTCCTGGGCGGCAACGGCGCCGGCAAGACCACCACCATCGGCATGATCATGGGCCTCGTCGCGCCCACCGCCGGCCGGGTGCGCGTGCTTAGCGCGGACATGGCGCGCGAGCCGCATCAGGTGCTGCACCGGATGAATTTCGAGAGCCCCTACGTCGACCTGCCGCACCGGCTCACGGTGCGGCAGAACCTGAGGGTGTTCGGCCTGCTCTACGGCGTGCCCGGCATCGTGGACCGTATCGCGGCGCTGGCGCGGGACCTCGACCTCACCGAGTTCATCGACCGGCAGGCAGGCAAGATCTCCGCCGGGCAGAAGACGCGCGTCGCGCTCGCCAAGGCCCTGATCAACGAGCCCGACGTGCTGGTGCTCGACGAGCCCACCGCCTCGCTCGATCCCGACACCGCCGACTGGATCCGCAGCCACCTCGAGCGCTACCGCGCGCGGCGCGGCGCCACGATCCTGCTCGCCTCCCACAACATGAGCGAGGTCGAGCGGCTGTGCGATCGCGTGATCATGCTGAAGCGCGGCCTCATCGTCGACGACGAGCCGCCGGCCGCGCTGATCGCGCGCTACGGCCGCCAGACGCTGGAAGAAGTTTTCCTCGACGTCGCCCGCGGCCGGCGCGAGCCGATGAAGGAGGCGGCGAAATGAGCGCCTCTTCTTCCTTCTCCGTCCAGCGCGTGTTCGCCATCGTGCTGCGTCACTGGTATCTGCTGCGCTCGTCGTGGCCGCGGCTGCTGGAGCTCATCTACTGGCCGGCGGTGCAGATGATCATGTGGGGATTCCTGCAGCTCAACGTGGCGCGCATGCCGGGCGCGCTCGCCGCGACTGCAAGCACGTTCCTCGCCGCCGTCATGCTGTGGGACGTCCTGTTCCGCGGCCAGCTCGGCTTCTCCATGTCGTTCCTCGAGGAGATGTGGGCGCGCAACCTCGCCAACCTGATGATCAGTCCGCTCCGGCCGATCGAATTCGTCATCGGCCTCGTCGTCATGAGCATGGTGCGGCTCGCCATCGGCCTCGTGCCGGTGTCGATCCTCGCCATCGTCTTCTTCGGATTCAATCTGTGGGGACTAGGGCTCGCGCTCGTCGCCTTCTTCGCCAATCTCCTGTTCACGAGCTGGGCCGTGGGCCTTCTGTGCTCCGGACTGGTGCTGCGGCACGGCCTCGGCGCCGAGGGACTGACGTGGAGCCTGATGTTCCTCTTCCTGCCGCTCACCTGCGTCTATTACCCGGTCACCACGCTGCCGGCGTGGTTGCAGCCGATCGCCTGGGCGCTGCCGCCTACCGCGGTGTTCGAGGGCATGCGGGCTCTGGTGGTCGATCACGTGTTCCGCGCCGATCTGATGGTGTGGGCGCTTGCGCTGAACGCGGCGGGGTTGATCATCGCGGCCGCGGCCTTCTTGTCGCTGCTCGGGGCGGCGCGGCGGGCGGGCTCCCTGATCAGCGTCGGTGAATGATCCGGGGACGTAACCCTACTCCCGACAGCCCATTGACCGACCTATATAAAGCCCGGCATATTGCATTGCAGCAAGGGCTGGGACCTTATGGCCATAGGCGAATTCGGCGACGCGCCGACGCTTCCGGGCGGCACTCCGGTCGTCACCACGCCGCTCTACTGGCTCTACGAGTGGAGCCACGCCGCGCTCAACCCCTCGCGCGCGCTCGCCGACATGACCAAGCTCTACTTCAAGAATCCGCTCAATCCGCTCGCTCACACCACCTTCGGCAAGTCGGTCGCCGCCGCCGCCGAGCTCTACGAGCGGTCGACGCGGCGCTACGCCAAGCCCGAATGGAAGATCGAATCGGCGCTGGTCGGCGGCGAGCGCGTGCCGGTGCGCGCCACCAGCATCTGGGAGCGGCCGTTCTGCCGGCTGTTGCATTTCGAGCGGGTGTTCGACCATCCGCTGCGCCACCCGCAGCCGAAAGTGCTGATCGTGGCGCCCATGTCCGGCCATTACGCGACGCTGTTGCGCGGCACTGTCGAGGCGTTCCTGCCCAAGCACGACGTCTACGTCACCGACTGGGTTGACGCGCGCATGGTGCCGATGTCTGAAGGCCACTTCGATCTCGACGATTACATCGACTACGTCATCAGCATGTTTCATTTCCTCCGCGGCGATTGCCACGTGGTCGCCGTGTGCCAGCCATCCGTGCCGGTGCTGGCGGCGGTGGCGCGCATGGAGGCGATGGACGATCCCTACGTGCCCTACTCCATGACGCTGATGGGCGGGCCGGTCGATACCCGTTCCAATCCCACCGGGGTGAACAAGCTCGCGGTCGAGCGCGGCATCGACTGGTTCCGCAGCCATGTGATCGCCAAGGTCCCCTTCCCGCACCCGGGATTCATGCGCGACGTCTATCCCGGCTTCCTCCAGCTCTCCGGCTTCGTCAGCATGAACCTCGACCGCCACGTGGACGCCCATAAGGAGCTGTTCCATCACCTCGTGCAGGGCGACGGCGACTCGGTGAAGAAGCACCAGGAGTTCTACGACGAGTATCTCGCGGTCATGGACCTCACCGCCGAGTTCTATCTGCAGACCGTCGACACCGTGTTTATCCGCCACGCGCTGCCCGAGGGCGAGATGACCCACCGTGGCCAGCGCGTGGATCTCGCCGCCATTCGCCGCGTGGCGTTGCTCACCATCGAAGGCGAGAAGGACGACATCTCCGGCGTCGGCCAGACCGAGGCGGCGCAGCGGCTGTGCGTCAACATTCCAGCCGACCGCAAGGCGCATTATCTCCAGATCGGCGTCGGCCACTACGGCGTGTTCAACGGCTCGCGCTTCCGCTCGGAGGTGGCCCCGCGCATGGCCGACTTCATGCTGACCCATAACCGCCGCTTCAACCCGGACGCGGCAACGCCCGCCGACCATACGCTCCAGCGCAAGCTTGCCTGAACCGCCGTTTTGGAATTGCCTTCAGCCAAGGCGATTCGAGCGGGCGGCATGCGCATCCCTTTCTTCTCCCGGCCCAAGGTGAAATCCGAACGGCTAATCGTCGCCTCCGGCGACGGCACCCACGAGATCGAGGTGCGCCGGCATCCGGCCGCGCGCCGCTATAGCCTGCGCGTGCGCGAGACGAGCCGCGACGTCGTGCTCACCATGCCGACGCGCGGATCGTTCCGCCAGGCGCGCGCCTTTGCCGAGCGAAACGCCGCCTGGATCGCAGCGCGGCTGAAGCGGCTAGCCCCGATCGTTGCCTTCGCCGACGGCAACACGATTCCGCTGCGCGGCGTGCCGCACCGGATCGTGCACCGGCTGAACGCCCGCGGCCCGGTGTGGTGCGAAGCCGGCGAGGACGGAGCGGCGCTTCTGTGCGTGGCCGGCGGCGCTCAGCACGTCGCCCGGCGGGTGGCCGATTTCCTCAAACGCGAAGCGCGAAGCGATCTTGCCGCCGCCTGCCGCCGCCACGCCGCAGCGCTCGGCGTCAACATCGTCACTGTGAGCGTGCGCGATACGACGAGCCGCTGGGGCTCGTGCTCGGCCACCGGAACGCTTTCCTTCTCCTGGCGGCTCGTGCTCGCGCCCGCCTACGTCCTCGACTACCTCGCCGCCCACGAGGTGGCGCATTGCGTCGAGCTCAATCATTCGCCTCGCTTCTGGCGGGCGGTCGACCGCCTCACGCCGGAGCGAAAGCGCGCCGAGGCGTGGCTGCGCTTCCACGGCAACGAGCTGCATCGCTTCGGCCCGCCGAAGCTCAGCGGCGGCCGAACAGCTTGTCGATGAGCCAGTTGTCGAGGAGGCCCTGGCCTGACGGGGCGGGTTGCGCCTCGGGCCTCGCGTCGATGCGCGCCTCGGGCCGGATCACCGGCAGCGACGCCGACGCATAGTTGCCGCCGGGCAGCGCCACCATGGGCACGCCCACGTGCGCGGTGCGCATAAACTTGCTCCAGATGTCCACCGGCATGTTCGAGCCGGACGCGCGCTTGGTCGGCGAGTTGTCGTCGTTGCCGAGCCACACACCGGCGACCAGGCGGCCGGTGTAGCCGACGAACCAGGCATCGCGGAAATCCTGGCTGGTGCCGGTCTTGCCCGCCGCCTGCCAGCCGGGCAGCGCGGCGCGGCGCGCCGTGCCGGTGAGCAGCGTCTCCTCCAGCATGCGGTTCATCATCGCCACGTGCTCGGGTGCCGCGACGCGGCCAGGGCCGGAGGCGGCGCGGGCGTAGAGAAATTTCCCACTCGGGCCGCGCACCCGCTCGATCACGTGCGGGATGACGCCGATGCCGCCGTTGGCGAACGGCGCATAGGCGGAAACGAGCTCGAGCAGGCTCACCTCCGAGGTGCCGAGCGCGATCGAGGCGTTGGCGTCGAGCTTGGAGGCGATGCCCATGCGCCGCGCGGTGGCGGCGACGTTCTTCGGCCCGACTTCGAGCCCGACGCGCACCGCGACCGTGTTGAGCGAGTTGGAAAGCGCGGTGGTGAGCGTCACCGGTCCCTGGTACTCGTGGGAGAAGTTCTCCGGCCGCCAGCCGCGCACGTCGATGGGCGCGTCGTCGCGCACGGTGTCGGGCGTCAGCCCTGCTTCGAGCGCCGTCAGATAGACGAACGGCTTGAACGCCGAGCCCGGCTGGCGCCGCGCCGCCACGGCGCGGTTGAACTGGCTCTCGGCATAGGCGCGGCCGCCGACCAGCGCCCGCACCGCGCCGTTCGGATCCATGGCGACGATCGCGCCTTGCGTCACGCCGAAGCGCTCGCCCCTGGGGGCGAGTTCTTCCGCCAGCGATTTTTCCGCCGCCATCTGCAGCACCGGGTCGATGGTGGTCTGCACCGTGACGTCGGAATCGAGGGGGCCCACATAATCATCGAGCGAATCCATCACCCAGTCGGCGACGTAGCCGATGGAGCCCGGCCCCGAGTTCTGCACCACCGCCGCGGGACGCAGCCGCGCCGTGCGCGCCATGCCCTCGCTCACGAAATTCCCATCGACCATGGCCGTGAGCACGAGCTCGGCGCGCTCGCGCGCCAGCGCCGGATTGCGCGTGGGTGCCAACCGCGACGGCGCCTTGACCAGCCCGGCGAGCATGGTGGCTTCGGCGAGCGTGACGGCGCGCGCGGACTTGCCGAAATAGCGCTGCGCCGCCGCCTCCACGCCGTAGGCGCCGGAGCCGAAGTAGACGCGATTGAGGTAGAGCTCGAGGATCTGATCCTTGCTGTAGGTGCGCTCGAGCCAAAGTGCCAGCACCAGCTCGTCGAGCTTGCGCGCGAAAGTGCGCTGCTCCGACAGAAAGAGATTCTTCGCCAGCTGTTGGGTCAGCGTGGAGGCGCCCTCGCGCACCCCGCGCGAAGTCACGTTCACGTAGACGGCGCGCACGATGCCGACCGGGTCGAGTCCGAAGTGGCGGTAGAAGCGCCGGTCTTCGATGGCGATGAACGCCTGCGGCAGATACGGCGGCAGCGCCTTGAGCGGCAGCGCGATGCCGCCCATGTCGCCGCGGGTGGCGATCATCTTGCCGTCGACGCCGAGGATGGTGACGGTCGGCGGCCGCTTCGGCACGACGAGCGTGTGCAGCGGCGGCAACCGCGCAGCCTGCCACACGGCGAGCGCACCGACGGCGAGTCCTACCCACACGCCGAGCACCGCTCCCCAATAAACAAGCGTGCCGACGGGGCCGCGGCGGCGGCGCGGCTTCTTGCGCCGGGGTCGGCGCGGGGCCGGGGCCTCGCGTTCCGCGGCCGGCGCGCCACCGACGCGGTCGCGCACATTGGGTCTGAGCTCGAAGAACGAGCCGGCTATTCCGCGCCTTACCCGAGCCATTTCGGTCCTCAGGCCCCCGCATCCGTCGCGGGAGGTTAAGGAGACCTAAATGCGGCGATTTAAGGCGGGGTTAAGCGCGGGCCGCGGCGGGCGCCCGCTTGGCGGCGTCGCGCTCGTGGCCCTGGAACACGTCGAGCAAACCCCGGCGGATCGCGGTCTGGCGCGGCGCCAGGACGATTTTCGCGCCGGTGAGGTCGGTCACATAGAAGACGTCAACGGCGCGCTCGCCGAAGGTCGCCACGTGCGCCGAGGCGATGTTGAGGTTGAGGCGCGAGATGGTGGTGGTGAGATCGTAGAGCAGGCCCGGCCGGTCGAGCCCCGATACCTCGATCACGGTGTGGCGGTCGGACCAGAGGTTGTTGACGTTGACCTCGGGCTCGACCGAGAAGGTGCCGGGGCGCGAGCGGGGCACGCGGCGGGCGATGACCTCCGGCAGGCGCGTTCTGCCCTGCAACGCCTGCTCGATGCCCTCGGCGATGCGGCCGGCGCGGCGGCTTTCGTCCTCGTCGCGGTCGAACTCGCGCGAGATCGAGATGTTGTCGAGCGCGAGACCATCGGTGGTGGTGAAGATCTGCGCGTCGACGATGTTGCCGCCGGCGGCAGCGCAGGCGCCGGCGATCATGGCCAAAAGCCGCGGATGATCCGGCGCCAGGATCGTGAGCTCGGTGACGCCGCGCGTCGCATCCATGCGCGCGGAGGTGGCGAGAGTCTTGTGCTGCCGCTCGGCCTCGTCGAGGAAGCGGGCGTGGGCGATCTTGCGCTCCAGATCCACCTTCAGCCAGTAGGGCGGATAGTGGCGGCCGATGTAGCGGTCGATCCTCTCCGGCGGCCAGTCCTTGAGCGCGCCGCGGAATTCCTGCTGCGCCATCAACACGCGCTTGGTGCGGTTGACCTCGGAGAAGCCGCCGGTGAGCGCCGGCTCCGTCTCGTAGTAGAGGCTGCGCAGGAGCTGCGCCTTCCAGCCGTTCCACACGCCGGGGCCGACGGCGCGGATGTCGGCGGTGGTGAGGATGAGCAGCATCTTCAGCCGCTCGAGGTTCTGCACCACGGCGGCGAAATCCTCGATGGTCTTGCGGTCGGCGAGATCGCGCGACTGCGCCGTGGTCGACATGACGAGGTGCTTTTCCACGAGCCACGCCACTGTGTCGGTTTCCGCCTGGCTCAAGCCCAGGCGTGGGCCGAAGCGGCGCGCGATACGGGCGCCGGCGATGGAGTGATCCTCCGGACGGCCCTTGGCGATGTCGTGGAGAAAGAGCGCGATATAGAGGAGATCACGGTTCTTGACGCCGGACATGAGCTCGTTGGCGAGGCCGTAGGCGGGATTCTTGCCGCGCTCGATCTCGGTGAGCGCGCCGATGCAGCGGATCAAGTGCTCGTCGACGGTGTAGTGGTGATAGAGGTTGAACTGCATCATGGCCACGACGCGGCCGAACTCGGGAACGAAATGCCCGAGCACGCCCGCCTCGTTCATGCGGCGCAGCACCAGCTCCGGCGCGCGGCGCGATGCCAGGATTTCGCGAAATAGGCGGTTCGCCTCTTGATCGGCGCGCAGCTCCTTGTCGATGAGGTCCAGCGAACGACGCGCGAGCCGCAGCGCGTCGGGATGGAACTCCAGATCATGGCGGTCGGCGATGTGAAAAAGGCGGATGAGGTTGACCCCGTCGCGGTCGAACACCTTTTCGTCGGCGACGTTGAGCCGGTCGTTCTCGATGACGAAGCCGGGGTGCTCCTTGAGCGGGCGGGGCTTGCGGCGGGTGAGACGCGCGAACACCCGCGTCAGCCGCGGCGCCGGCGTGGCGTGGCTCTCCTCGAGCTCGGCGCAGACGATGCCGGTGAGGTCGCCGACGTCCTTGGCCACCAGGAAGTAATGCTTCATGAAGCGCTCGACGTCCTTGAGGCCCGGGTGCTCGACGTAGCCGAGGCGCACCGCCATTTCGCGCTGCACCTCGAACGACAACCGCTCCTCGGCGCGGCCGGCGAGGAAGTGCAAATGGCAGCGCACCGCCCAGAGGAAATCCTCGCAGCGGCGAAACAGCGCGAACTCGGTCTTGGTGAACACGCCCTTGTCGACGAGCTCGGCCGTCTCGCGCACGCGGTAGACATATTTGGCGATCCAGAACAGCGTGTGCAGATCGCGCAGCCCCCCTTTGCCGTCCTTGACATTGGGCTCGACCAGATAGCGCGACTCGCCGGCGCGCCGGTGACGCTCGCTGCGCTCGGCGAGCTTGGCGGCAACGAACGCGGCTGCGGTTCCCTGTACGATGTCGCGATCGAAGCGGGCGGTTAGCTCCTCGAACAGCGCCGTGTCGCCGGCGACCTGGCGCGCCTCGAGCAGCGTGGTGCGGATCGTCATGTCCGCGCGCGCCTGGCGGATGCACTCGTCCACCGAACGCGTGGCGTTGCCGACCTTCAGCCCCATGTCCCAGAGGGCATAGAGGATCGCTTCCGCGACGCTCTCACCCCAGGCGGTCTGCTTGTAGGGCAGGAGAAAGACGAGATCGATGTCCGAGCCCGACGCCAGCATGCCGCGGCCGTAGCCGCCGACGGCGACCACGCTCATGCGCTCGCTCGAGGAGGGATTGCTGGAGCGATAGAGCGAGCCCGCGATCACCTCGAAGGAGAGCACGATGATTAAGTCCATCAGTTGCGATAGCCGCTCGGCGGCGGCGCGGCCCTTGCCGCCGGCGAGCAGGAATTCCTCGGTGGCGCGGCGCCCTTCGTCGGAAACCCGCTTCAGGCGCTGGGTGAGGGCCGCGCGGAGCGCGGTTTCGTTGCCGGCAAACTCGGCCGCCAGCGCTGACAGCTCCTGGCGCAACGCCGCCGTGTCGGGAAGCGCCGCGGACTCCGATAGCGTCGGGCGGGAGCGGGACGAACGTTGCATCGGGAGGACCTGACGGGGACTTAGACGATCCGCGTCAGGGTGTCACCGCCGCAGCGCAAAGCCAACAATGTCTTTGAATAGGCTAAGAATTTATATCACGTATATTTAGTGTATTAAATGATCTATTGACAATTATTTTCTGGATAATGGATAACTTGGTCCGTCTTTCCCCTCGTGCGGTCCGGTGACCGCGCATTCGACCGGCCAGGAGAACTTCCATGCTGTCACGTCGTCGCTTCGCCGCCACCGCCGGCGCCTTCGCCCTCGCGCTCGCGCTTCCGACGCACGCCGCCAACCTCAGCGAGCTGCGCCTCGACTGGGCGACCTACAATCCGGTCTCGATCATCATCCGCAACCAGGGCCTGCTCGAGAAGGAATTCGAAAAAGACGGCATCAAGGTGCGCTGGGTGCAGACGCTCGGCTCCAACAAGGCGCTGGAGTTCCTGAACGCGGGCTCGATCGACCTCGGCTCGACCGCCGGCGCCGCGGCACTCATCGCCCGCATCAACGGCAACCCGATCAAGTCGATCTACGTCTATTCGCGTCCGGAGTGGACGGCGCTCGTCACCCGCCCCAACACCGGCATCAAGAGCGTCGCCAATCTCAAGGGCAAGTCGGTGGCGGTCACCCGCGGCACCGACCCGCACATCTTCCTCGTGCGGGCGCTCGCCGACGCCGGGCTCACCGACAAAGACGTGAAGTTCGTGCTGCTCCAGCACGCCGACGGTCGCCTGGCGCTGACCCGCGGCGACGTGGACGCCTGGGCGGGGCTCGACCCGATGATGGCGGCGGCGGAAATCGACGATGGCGCGGTCCTGTTCTTCCGCAAGCCCGAAGCCAACACCTGGGGCGTGCTCAACGTGCGCGAGGACTTCGCGAAGGAGAACCCGGAGATCGTCGTTCGCGTGCTCAAGGTCTACGAGCAGGCGCGGCGCTGGGCGCTCGCCAATCCCAAGGAAGTCACCAAGCTCCTGGCGGAAGCCGCCAAGATTCCGGAGAAGGTCGCCGAAAAGCAGCTCACCGAGCGCACCGAGTTGACGCACAGCGCCATCGGCAAGGCGCAGGCGGACTCGATCTTCGCGGCCGGCGTCGCCCTCCAACAGGCGGGCGTGCTCCCCGCCAACGTCGACATGCGCAAGGCTGTCGACGAATTGATCGATCCGCGCTTCAACGCGTCCCTGTCCAACTGACGGGACTGCTTGAGCCGTGGTCATGACTACCTACGATCAGGTGAGTGCGGCCGGCGAACCGGCGTTCCAACGGCAGGCTGAGCGGATAAACCGCGGCATGAGCCGCCGCTTTATCCTCGGCCTGCTCGTGCCGGTCGTGCTCGCGATCGCGTGGGAGGCCGCGGTCAGCCTTGGCATCGCGTCGGGGCGGCTGATGCCGCCGCCGACGCGGCTCTTCGGCACGCTGTGGGATCTGGCCGCGACCGGCGAGCTCTTCCGCCACATCGGGGCGACCACGGCGCGCGTCGCCGTCGGCTTCGCGCTCGGCGTCGTGGCGGCGACCCTGGTCGGCGCGCTCGCCGGCGCCTCGCGGCTGTCGCGGGAACTCCTCGACCCGACGCTGCAAGGGCTGCGCGCGGTGCCGTCGATCGCGTGGGTGCCGCTCTTCATTCTCTGGTTCGGCATCTTCGAGCAGTCGAAGATCATGCTGATCGCGGTCGGCTGCTTCTTCCCGGTCTACCTCGGCGTGCTCGGCGCGATCCTGTCGGTAGACCGCAAGATCGTGGAGGTCGGGCGGAGCTTCCGCCTTTCCCCGGTCGCGCTGGTGCGCCGCATTCTATTGCCGGCGATCCTGCCTACCTACGTAGTGAGCTTGCGCACCGGCCTCGGCCTCGGCTGGATGTTTGTGGTCGCGGCCGAGTTCATGGGCGCATCCGAGGGCCTCGGCTACCTGCTGGTGGACGGACAACAGCTCGGCAAGCCCGCCCAGATCCTCGCCGCGATCCTTACCTTTGCGCTGCTTGGCAAACTAACCGACGGCTTGCTCGCGGCCGCCGCGGCACCCTTCCTTAAATGGCAGGACGCGTTCGCGCCGCGTAACTGAGAACCCGATGCTCAACGTAGAGTCCGTCGACAAAATCTACCCGAACGGCGCCCACGCGCTCGCGGGCGTAAGCCTCGCGTTGGCCGCCGGCGAGATCGTCGCCGTGGTCGGCGGCTCGGGCTGCGGCAAGAGCACGCTGTTGCGCCTCATCGCCGGCCTCGATCGCGCTACCCAAGGCCGCATTCGGCTCGACGGTGAATTCATCGACGCGCCGCACGCGGCGGTGGGCCTCGTGTTCCAGGAGCCGCGGCTCTTGCCCTGGCTCACGGTAGCGCAGAACGTGGGTTTCGGCCTTGCCGACCGCCCGCGCGCGGAGCGGCAGCGGCTGGTAGCCGAGGTGCTGGAGCGCGTGGGCCTCGCCGACTACGCCCAGTGCTGGCCGCGCGAGCTCTCGGGCGGACAAGCGCAGCGCGTCGCGATCGCGCGGGCGCTGGCGCCACGGCCGAAGGTGCTCTTGCTCGATGAGCCGTTCTCCGCGCTGGACGCGTTCACTCGCGCGAGCCTGCAGGAGCACGTCCTTGATCTGTGGGCCGCGTTGCGCCCGACGCTGTTGCTCGTAACGCACGACGTGGAGGAGGCGGCCTTTCTCGCCGACCGGGTGCTGGTGATGCGCCCGCGGCCCGGACGCTTCTCGGCCGCGATCGAGCTCCGGCTGCCGCGGCCGCGCGACCGCTACGGCGCTTCCGTGGAGGCGTCAAAGCGGCGTATCCTCAATGCCCTAGATCGATCGCTGCGGGCAGTCCCGGGCGGCGAGGAGCTTGCTCCCGCCGCCGCCATCTGAATTCGCGTGAGGAGAACCACATGGACGCAAGCGAGCTTCGCGAGCTGCAGGCGCCGCTGAAGGAGCGCTACAAGAAGGAGCCGAACGCCGCCCTGATCACGCTGAAAGCGCGCGGCGCGCTCGGCGAAGGCCTCGCCTGCAAGGTGGAGACGGGGCGCGCGCTCGCCATCGCGGGCCTGCATCCGGCGACCGGCGGCTCCGGGCATGAGCTCTGTTCCGGCGACATGCTCCTCGAGGCGCTCGTCGCCTGCGCCGGGGTGACGCTGAAGTCGGTGGCGACCGCGTTCGGCATCGAGGTGCGCAGCGGCACCGTGCAGGCCGAAGGCGAGATCGACTTCCGCGGCACGCTCGGCGTCGACCGCGAGACGCCGGTGGGCTTCGAGGAAATCCGCGTGACGTTCACCGTCGACGCCGACGCTACGCAAGAGCAGCTCGACAAGCTGCTTTCCGTCACCGAGCGCTACTGCGTGGTGCTGCAGACGCTGCGCAAGGGCGTCAAGGCGGACGCCAAGCTCGTGCGCGGGCGCTGAACTATTTCTTCTTGTCGAGGCTCTTGAGCCGGTAGAGCGCCTCCAGCGCCTCTTTCGGCGTGAGCGCGTCGGGATCGATGGCGGCGAGCGCCGCGGCGACGGGATCCGGCGCCGGCGCCGGCGCCAGCGGGCGGGCGGCGGTGAACAGCGGCAAGTCGCGGAGCGCCTTGCGCGCCGGCGCGCTGCGGTCGGCCGCTTCCAGCTCCGCCAGCACGACGCGGGCACGGTCGATGACCGAGGCAGGGAGTCCCGCGAGCTGCGCTACCTGGATGCCGTAGGAGCGGTCGGCGACGCCGCGCGTCACCTCGTGCAGGAACACCACCTCGCCGTGGAATTCCTTCACCCGCACGGTGGCGTTGACGAGCCGCTTCAGCTTGGCGGCGAGCGCGGTCAGCTCGTGGAAGTGCGTGGCGAACAGCGCGCGGCAGCGATTGACCTCGTGCAGGTGCTCGAGACTCGCCCAGGCGATCGACAGGCCGTCGAAGGTGGCGGTGCCGCGGCCGATCTCGTCGAGGATCACGAGCGAGCGAGCCGTCGCCTGATGCAGGATCGCCGCGGTCTCCACCATCTCCACCATGAAGGTGGAGCGGCCCCGCGCAAGATCGTCGGCGGCACCCACGCGGGAGAACAGACGGTCGACGACGCCGATCCTGGCGCGGCGCGCCGGCACGAAGGAGCCCATCTGCGCCAGGATCGCGATCAGCGCGTTCTGGCGCAGAAAAGTGGACTTGCCCGCCATGTTGGGACCGGTGAGGAGCCAGACCCGGCCGGCGTTCTCGCCCTTCGGCGGCGACAGCTCGCAGCCATTGGCGACGAACGGCCCGCCGCTCCGGCGCAGCGCCGCCTCCACCACCGGGTGGCGGCCGCCCTCGATGACGAAATCGAGCGACTTGTCGACCGCGGGCCGCGTCCAGGCTTCCGCCGCGGCGAGGCTCGCCAGCCCTGCCGCGACGTCGATCCGCGCCAGCGCCTGTGCCGCGGCTTCGATCTGCGCGGCGGATCCCACCACGATGCGCGCCAAGCGGTCGAAGATGGCGAGCTCGATTTCGAGCGCCCGCTCGCCGGCGCTGACGATCTTGGTTTCCAGGTCGGCAAGCTCGGCGGATGAGAAGCGCATGGCGCCAGCCATCGTCTGGCGGTGGTTGAAGACCTCGCGCCACGGATTGGCGAGAAGCCGCTCGCCGTGCTGGACCGGCACCTCGACGAAGTAGCCGATGACGTTGTTGTGGCGCACCTTGAGCGTGCGCACGCCGGTCTCCTCGGCGTAGCGCGCCTGCAGCCCGGCGATCACCTTGCGCGCCTCATCGCGGAGGCTCTGCGCCTCATCGAGGCCGCTGTCGTAGCCCGCGCGCACGAAGCCGCCCTCGCCGCGCGCGAGCGGCAGCTCGTCGCCGAGCATGTCGGCGAGCTCGTCGTGGAACGACGGCTTGATCGCCGTCAGCGATTTCACGGCGTCGGCAAGCTCGGCCGGCACCTTGCCGACGAGCGACTTCGCGATGGCGGCGGCGATGGCCAACCCGTCGCGGATCGCGGCGAGGTCGCGCGGGCCGCCGCGACCGAGCGACAGGCGCGCCAGCGCGCGCGCGAGGTCCGGCACGGCCGCGAGCGCCGCGCGCAGCGTGTCGCAGGTGCGTGCGTCCGCGATCAGATGCTCCACCGCGTCCAGCCGCTCGGCGATCGCGTTCGGATCGACGAGCGGGCTCGCGAGCCGCCGCGCGAGCAGCCGCGCGCCCGCCGCCGTCACGCTCCGATCGATCACCGACAAGAGACTGCCCTCACTCTCGCCCGAGAGCGTGCGCACGAGCTCGAGGTTCGCGCGGGTCGCGGCGTCGATCATGAGCACGGTGCTCGCGGCCTCGCGCAGCGGCGGCGACAACGCCGGCCGCTGGCCGAGCTGCGTGCGCTCCACGTAGCCCACCGCGGCGGCGGCGGCGGTGAGCTCGAGGCGGCTGAAGGGGCCATAGGCGTCGGTGGTCGCCACCTGAAAGAATGCGGCCAACCGCTGCTCGGCGGTGGCACCGTCGAACAGGTCTTTGGTCACCGCCGCGACGCCGGGAAGCTCCTGCCACAGCGCGCGCAAGTCGGGGTCGTCGTGCAGGCTCTGGGCGAGCACGATCTCGCCGGGCTCGACGCGGGCGATCTCCGCCGCGAGCCGCGCCCGCTCGACCTCGGCCACGTGAAACTCGCCGGTGGAGATGTCGAGCCAGGCAAGCGCGAAAGCCGCCTCGCCTTCGCTGGCCGTTCGCGCCTGGGCGACCGCCATGAGCCAGTTGTTGCGCCGGGCGTCGAGCAGCGCGTCTTCGGTGAGCGTGCCGCGGGTGACGAGACGCACCACGTCGCGGCGCACCACCGCCTTCGCCCCGCGCTTCCTCGCCTCGGCCGGGTCCTCGAGCTGCTCGCACACCGCCACGCGGTGGCCGGCCGAGATGAGGCGATGTAGATATTCGTTCGCCCGGTGCACCGGCACGCCGCACATGGGGATGTCGGCGCCCAGATGCTTGCCGCGCTTGGTCAGCACGATGCCGAGCGTACGCGAGGCGGCTTCGGCGTCCTCGAAGAACAGCTCGTAGAAGTCGCCCATCCGGTAGAACAAGAGGCAATCCGGATTGGCGGCCTTGATCTCGATATATTGCTCCATCACCGGCGTGATGCGGCCGATTTCCTCGGCCACCGGCTGCGGCGCCTCTTTCTTGGGCTCCCCGTGCATTGGCGGACGCTAGCAGATGCCGAAGCCGCTTTCATGCCAGGCCCTGCCGCGCATAAGTCCTTGAGCCGAGTGGGGTTACTCCGCTAACGTCAATTTTTCGGGCCGCGTCAGTGGCGTGTGGAGAGCCGGGCATGAACATCGAGCCGAAGAAACGCCGCGCGCGGCCGACGTTCACCGACCAGGAAGCGCTGCAGTTTCACTCCCAGGGCCGGCCGGGCAAGCTCGAGGTGATCGCCACCAAGCCGATGGCGACCCAGCGCGATCTTTCGCTCGCCTATTCGCCGGGCGTCGCGGTCCCGGTGCTCGCCATCGCCGAGGATCCGGGCCGCGCCTTCGACTACACGGTCAAAGGCAATCTCGTCGGCGTCATCACCAACGGCACCGCCATCCTCGGCCTCGGCAACCTCGGGGCGCTGGCGTCGAAGCCGGTGATGGAAGGCAAGGCGGTGCTGTTCAAGCGCTTCGCCGACATCGACGCCTTCGATCTGGAGGTCACCACCGAGGACCCGGATGAGTTCGTCAACGCCATTCGTTTCCTCGGCGCTACCTTCGGCGGAATCAACCTCGAGGACATCAAGGCGCCCGAGTGCTTCATCATCGAGCAGCGGCTGCGTGAGCTCCTCGACATCCCGGTGTTCCACGACGACCAGCACGGCACCGCGATCATCGCCGCCGCCGGCATCATCAACGCGCTGGACCTCACCGGCCGGGATCTGCGCACCACCAAGCTCGTGGTGAACGGCGCCGGCGCCTCCGGCATCGCCTGCGTCGAGCTGCTCAAGGCGCTCGGGCTGCGGCCTACCAACGTCATCCTCTGCGACACCAAGGGCGTGGTCTATCGCGGCCGCAGGGAAGGCATGAACCAGTGGAAGTCGGCGCACGCCGTCGACACCAAGGCGCGCACGCTCGCCGACGCAGTCAAGGGCGCCGACATTCTCCTCGGCCTCTCCGCCAAGGGGGCCTTCACCAGCGAGATGATCAAATCGATGGCGCGGAAGCCGATCATCTTCGCCATGGCCAATCCCGACCCGGAGATCACGCCCGAGGAGGTGCTCGCCGTGCGCGACGACGCCATCATGGCCACCGGGCGCTCCGATTACCCGAACCAGATCAATAACGTGCTCGGCTTCCCCTACATCTTCCGCGGGGCGCTCGACGTGCGCGCCACCACCATCAACATGGAGATGAAGATCGCCGCCGCCCAGGCGCTCGCCGAGCTCGCCCGCCAGGACGTGCCGGACGAAGTATCGGCGGCCTATGGCGCGCGGCCCAAGTACGGTCCCGACTACATCATCCCGGTGCCGTTCGATCCGCGGCTCATCAGCTTCGTGCCGACGGCGGTGGCGAAGGCGGCGATGGACTCTGGCGTCGCGCGCAAGCCCATCGTCGACATGGCGGCCTATACGCAGCAGCTCCGCACCCGGCGCGACCCGGTGGCGGGCGTGCTGGCGCGGGTGTTCGAGCGCTTGCGCCGGCAGCCCAAGCGCGTGGTGTTCGCCGAAGGCGAGGAGGAGCAGGTCATCCGCGCCGGCGCGAGCTTCGCCCACCAGGGACTGGGCACCGCGATCCTCGTGGGGCGCGAGGACCGCGTCGGCAACGCGGCCGCCGCACTCGGCATCGAGCTCGGCGACGGTATCGAGATCCACAACGCGGCGCTGTCCAAGCGCAACCTCGACTACGCGAACTACCTCTACGAGCGGCTGCAGCGGAAGGGCTACCTGTTCCGCGATTGCCAGCGGCTGGTGAACAACGATCGCAACCATTTCGCCGCCTGCATGGTGGCGCTGGGCGACGCCGACGCCATGGTGTCGGGCGTCACGCGCAACTATTCGGTCGTCTTGGAAGACGTTCGCCGCGTGATCGATCCCAAGCCCGGGCACCGGGTGATCGGCGCGTCGCTGGTGCTGGCGCGCGGGCGCACGGTGGTGGTCGCCGATACCGCTGTGACGGAGATGCCGAACGCGCAGGAACTCGCCGAGATCGCGATCGAGGCCGCCGGCGTCGCGCGCCGGCTCGGCTACGAGCCTCGCGTCGCCATGCTCGCGTTTTCCACCTTCGGCCACCCGCCGGGCGAACGCTCGCAGCGGGTGCAGGAGGCGGTGCATCTCCTGCACGAGAAGCGCGTCGACTTCGAGGTCGACGGCGAGATGGCCGCCGACGTGGCGCTCAACCGCGAGCTTGCCGCCGCCTATCCGTTCAACCGCCTGACGGATTCGGCGAACGTCCTGGTCATGCCCGCGTTCCACTCCGCCTCGATCTCCACCAAGCTCCTGCAGGAGCTCGGCGGCGCCACCGTGATCGGGCCGCTCCTCGTCGGTCTCGACAAGCCGGTGCAGATCGTGCCGCTGTCGGCGAAGGACTCCGACCTCGTCAACATGGCGGCGCTTGCCGCCTACAACGTCTCGGGCTGAGCTAGACCTTCAGCCCGTTGTCGCGGGCGAGATCGGCGAGCCGGCGCTCCGGCCGGGCGCCGATGTGCGAGATCACTTCGGCGGCGGCGAGCGCGCCGAGGCGAAGCGAATCGACGTGCGGCAGCTTGCGGGCGAAGCCGTAGAGAAAGCCCGCCGCGAACAGGTCGCCGGCGCCGGTGGTGTCCACCACGCGATCGACGGGATAGGCCGGCACCGCCTCGCTGCCCGCGCCGGTCACCACCATCGCGCCCTTCTCGCTCCGCGTCACCACCGCAAGCTTGGCCTCGCCGCGCAATGCCGCGACGGCGGTGTCGAAGTCAGCGGTCTCATAGAGGCTGTGCAGCTCCGTTTCGTTGGCGAAGAGAAGATCGACCGTGCGCTCGCGAACGAGGGTGCGAAACTCGTCGCGCCAGCGATCGACGCAGAAGGCATCGGATAAAGTGAGCGCCACCGTGCGCTTGGCGTCGTGGGCGAGCTTGGCCGCGCGGCGGAAGGCTTCCTTGGCGTTCTGCGGGTCCCACAGATAGCCCTCGAGATACGTGATCGTTGCGGCGGCGATCTCGCTTTCCGCCACGTCCTCCGGCGCGAGATACTGGGCGGCGCCGAGATAGGTATTCATGGTGCGCTCGCCGTCGGGCGTCACCAGAATGTAGGAGCGCGCGGTCGACGGCCCGCCGCTCGCCGCGGGCGTGCGGAAGTCGACGCCGGCGCCGCGGATGTTGTGGGCGAAGGCCTTGCCGAACGGATCGTCCTTGACCTTGCCGATGAAAGCGGCGCGGCCGCCGAGGGAGGCGACGCCGACCGCGGTGTTTGCTGCCGAGCCGCCGGAGATCTCCACTGTCGAGCCCATGACGTCGTAGATCGTCTTGGCGCGGGCCTCGTCGATGAGCGACATCGATCCTTTGGCCATGCCGTGGCCGACCAGGAAATCGTCGTCGGCGCGCGCGAGCACGTCGACGATGGCGTTGCCGATGGCGATGACGTCGTAGGCCACGAAATTCTCCCCCGCATGCGACGCGTGGCCCTAGCAAACGCGCGCACGCGCGGCAATGTTGGACGTCTGCCCCTTGCTTCGCGTTGCTTCGGCGTGGCATGACGCGGCGCATTTACGGAGGGCGGCATGGCGGCGTTCCCACAACGCGTGTTCTCCGGTGTGCAGCCCACCGGCAACCTGCACCTCGGCAACTACCTCGGCGCGATCAAGCGGTTCGTCGACCTGCAGGACAAGTACGACTGCATCTATTGCGTCGTCGACCTGCACGCGATCACCGTGTGGCAGGAGCCGGAGGAGCTCAAGCGCAACACCCGCGAGGTGACCGCCGCGTTTCTTGCCTGCGGCATCGATCCCAGGCGCCACATCGTCTTCAACCAAAGCCAAGTCGCCGAGCACGCCGAGTTGGGATGGATCTTCGCCTGCATCGCGCGCATGGGCTGGCTCAACCGCATGACGCAATTCAAGGAGAAGGCGGGAAAGGACCGGGAGAACGCCTCGGTCGGGCTCTACTCGTATCCGACCCTGATGTCGGCCGACATCCTTGCCTACCGCGCGACGCACGTGCCGGTCGGCGAGGACCAGAAGCAGCACCTGGAGCTCTGCCGCGACATCGCACAGAAATTCAACAGCGACTTCGCCGCGCGCATTGCGGCACTCGGCCATGGCGACGCCTTCTTCCCGCTCACCGAGCCGATGATTTCCGGTCCGGCGACGCGGGTGATGTCGCTCCGCGACGGCACCAAGAAGATGTCGAAGTCGGATGCATCGGACTATTCGCGCATCAACCTCACCGATAGCGCCGACGACATCGCTCAGAAGGTGCGCAAGGCGCGCACGGACCCAGAGCCCCTGCCCTCCGAAGACAGGGGCCTCGAAAAGCGGCCGGAAGCCGAGAACCTCGTCGGCATCTACGCGGCGCTCGCTGGTAGCACGCCGGCCGACGTGCTCAAGGAGTTCGGCGGCGCGCAGTTCTCGCGCTTCAAGGAGGCGCTGACGGAGCTTGCCGTCGCCAAGCTCGGCCCGATCGGCGCCGAGATGAAACGGCTCATGGCCGAGCCCGCCCATATCGACGCGGTGCTCAACGACGGGAGCGCGCGGGCCCGCACCATGGCCGCCGAGACCATGCGCGGTGTGCGGGATATCGTCGGCTTCGTTCAGGGGTAAAATGTACCCATGAGCCCCAGGCGCAAGAGAGAAGAGACCGGCCCGGAGCGCAAGTTCCTCGTCATCATCGACGAGACCGCGGAATGCGACCGCGCCGTCTATTACGCGGCCCGCCGCGCGGCGCGCACCGCCGGCAAGCTCGTCATGCTCGCCGTGGTGCCGGTCGCCGAATCGAACCAGCAGTGGCTCGGCGTCGGCGAGTTGATGCGTGCCGAGGGCCGCGAGGACGCCGAGAAGCGCCTCGACCAATACGCCGCCCGCGCCCGTCACCTCGCCGGCATCGATCCGCAATGCGTGGTGCGCGAAGGCCAGAAGTCGGAAGAAATCCAGAAGCTCATCGAGGCGGACAAGGCAATCGCCGTTCTCGTGCTCGCCGCCGGCACCGGCAAGGAGGGCCCCGGGCCTCTCGTCACCTCGCTCGCCGGCGCCAGCGCCGGCCACTTTCCGATCCCGATCACGCTCGTGCCCGGGCATCTTTCCGACGCGCAGCTCGACGCCTTGTCCTGAAACGCCTTCCGCGGCCTTTCATAAGCCTGGCTGAAGCCCTAGATTGAGGGCCAGCCACTAAATTACGGGAATCCGCCCGACAAAGAGCCGCCGATGTTCATCCAGACCGAGACCACGCCGAATCCCGCCACGCTCAAGTTCATCCCCGGCCGCCCCGTGCTCGCCGAGGGCACGCTGGAGTTGCTCGATGCCGCGCAAGCCGGAAACTCGCCGCTCGCGGTGCGCCTGTTCGGCGTGCCGGGCGTCAGCGGCGTGTTCTTTGGCCAGGACTTCATCACCGTGACCAAGGCCGGCGGCGAGTGGGGCCATCTCAAGCCCGCGATCCTCGGCGCCATCATGGAGCACTTCCTCTCGGGCGACCCGCTGCTCCTCGACGAAACGGCCGCGACCGGCAGCGACGCCGCCGACGAGTTCTTCGAGGAGAAGGACGCCGGCACCGTCGCCACCATTAAGGAGCTGATCGAGACCCGCGTGCGCCCGGCCGTCGCCAACGACGGCGGCGACATCACCTTCCGCGGCTTCCGCGAGGGCGTCGTCTACCTCAACATGAAGGGCTCGTGCGCCGGCTGCCCGTCGTCGACCATGACGCTGAAGAACGGCATCGAGAACCTCTTGCGCCACTTCGTGCCCGACGTGGTCGAGGTCCGCCCGGTCTGATCGCGCGGCCGCGCGGCCATGCGCATCCTTGCCATCGATACCGCGCTCGACGCCTGCTCGGCCACCGTCTTCGACACCGAGCTCGACGTTCCGCTTGCGATCGAATCCCACGAGATCGGCCGCGGCCACGCCGAGGCGCTCTTGCCCATCGTCGAACGGGTGATGAACACCGCCGCGGTCGGCTTCGACACCATCGATCGCATCGCCGCCACGGTGGGGCCTGGCAGCTTCACCGGCTTGCGCGTCGGGCTCGCGGCGGCGCGCGGCTTCGCGCTCGCCTGCAACCGGCCGGCGGTCGGCATCACCACGCTCGCGGCGCTCACTGCTCCCTACATCGCCGAGAACGATTCCGTGCCGGTGGTGGCGGCGATCGACGCCAAGCACGGAAATCTTTATCTGCAGATGGTCGGCGCCGGCGGGCGCATGCTGGTGGCGCCGCGGGTGTCGAACCTGCGCGACGCGCTGCGCGCGGTGGCACTCGGGCCGGTGCGCGTGGTCGGCAATGCCGCC
Organism: Xanthobacteraceae bacterium; assembly: GCA_035601815.1. Classification (GTDB taxonomy): domain Bacteria; phylum Pseudomonadota; class Alphaproteobacteria; order Rhizobiales; family Xanthobacteraceae; genus DATNNN01. Next base: position 25,670 of record DATNNN010000019.1, read on the forward strand.
GCCATGCTCGCGGCGCACTGGCCGACGTCGCTGGTGAAGCCGCCGGTCCTGGTCGACCCGCGGCCGGCGCCGGACGTCACCTGGGTCGCCCGCCTCGGCGCCGCCGCCGATCCGTCCCGCGCCAGGCCGAAGCCGCTTTATCTCCGCCAGCCCGACGCCCGGCCGCAGGCGACGCAAATCCCTCGGCGATGAACTTCTTATCGCGCCTGTTCCACCGCGCCGCACCCGCGCTCCTGGAAGCGCGGCCGCGCGATGCGGCGGCCCTTGCCGTCATCCACGCGCGCTCCTTCCGCCACGGCTGGAGCGAGGCGGAGTTCGAGCGGCTGTTGTCGGAGCGCACGACGCTCGGTCACGTGGCGCGCGCCGACGGCGGCCGTGGGGCGGCCATAGCCTTTATTCTCTCGCGCATCGTGCAGGACGAGGCGGAGATCCTCACCGTGGCGGTGGTGTCGGCGGAGCGCGGCCGCGGCCTTGCGCGGCGGCTTCTCGACACGCACCTTTCGCGCCTCGCGGCGCTCGACGTCCGCGAGGTATTTCTAGAGGTGGACGAAGGCAACGTCTCGGCGCTGCGGCTCTATCGCCGGGCGGGCTTCCGCGAGGTCGGGCGGCGCGACGGCTATTATCGCAAGCCCAGCGAGAACGCCACGGCGCTGGTGCTAGGCCGCGCGTTGCGCTGAGACAATGGACTGGGCATCGGCCTGTTCGTAGAATGCGCGCCCGGACGCGAGGAAGACGAAATTGAGCGCGTCGAAGCTTAACGCGATCGAACAGGCGTGCATCTCCCGCGGGCTGCGCATGACCGAGCAGCGGCGCGTCATCGCCCGCGTGCTCGGCGAGGCGCACGATCATCCCGACGTTGAGGAGCTCTACCGGCGCTGCGCCAAGGTCGACGACAAGATCTCGATCTCCACCGTCTACCGCACCGTGCGGCTGTTCGAGGACGCCGGCATCATCGAGAAGCACGACTTCCGCGCCGGGCGCGCGCGCTACGAGCCGGTGCCCGATACCCATCATGACCACCTGATCGACCTGCGCACCGGCAAGGTGATCGAGTTCCGCTCGGAGGAAATCGAGCGGCTGCAGGAGGAGATCGCCCGCCGGCTCGGCTTCCGGCTGGTCGACCACCGGCTCGAGCTCTATGCCGTGCCCAAGGACGATGAGGCGAGCTGATTGCTGCGCTCCGCTTTCATTCTATCGGTGATGGTCGTGGCGGCCCTCGTCGGCGTGCCGCTGCAATGGCTGTCACTGAAGCTCGGTTTGCCGCTCAGGCGGCTGGTGCCGCTATGGTTCCACCGCATCGTGCTCGCGCTCCTCGGCGTCAAGGTGAAGATACGCGGCGTGCCGGCCGCCGAGCGACCGCTCTTGTTCGTCTCCAACCACGCCTCCTGGCTCGACATTCCGGTGCTGAGCTCGATCACGCCGCTCGTGTTCGTGGCGAAAAGCGAGATCGCCGGCTGGCCGCTGTTCGGATTGTTCGCCAAGCTGCAGCGCTCGGTGTTCGTCGACCGCGCGCGCCGGCACGCCACCGCCGAGGTCAACCGCGAGATCGCAAGCCGGCTCGCCAGTGGCGATCCCGTGGTGCTATTCGGCGAGGGCACGTCGAGCGACGGCAACCAGGTGCTGCCGTTCCGCTCGGCTCTGTTCGGCGCCATGCAGGAGGCGCTCGATGCGGGCGGCCGCGGCTACGTGCAGCCCATTTCCATCGCCTATACCCACCTGCATGGAGTGCCCATGGGTCGGCAGCATCGGGCGGTGGCCGCGTGGTACGGCGACGCCGAGCTCCTGACGCATCTGGCGCGCGTCCTCCGTGAGGGCGCGATCGACGTGACGGTGAGCTTCGGACCGGCTCACGCGATTACTCCGGGGGCCGACCGCAAGCACCTCGCCCGCGCCACCGAGGCGGCGGTGCGCCGCATGACGGTGGCGGCACTGGCCGGCAAGCCTGAAATCGAGGCGCCGCAAGGACTTGAGGGCGAAGCCGTTCCCTTCCCGGTCGAATCCCGCTAAGAGGTGGGGCTCAAGCGAAACGCCGGGCGGTGACGCCCGCTCCTGCAACCGGCACGAGCGGCGGCCCCTGGCATGATGGGCGATGAGCGGACCGCGCAGGCTCTATATCAAGTCGTTCGGCTGCCAGATGAACGTCTACGACTCCCGTCGTATGGCCGACACCCTGGCGCCGGAGGGCTTCACGGAGACCGCCCGGCCGGAGGACGCCGACCTTCTGATCCTCAATACCTGCCACATCCGCGAGAAGGCGGCGGAGAAGATCTATTCGGAACTCGGCCGGGTGCGCGGGCTGAAGGAGGCCGCGGCGCGCGAGGGCCGGGAGATGCTGGTGGCGGTCGCCGGCTGCGTCGCGCAAGCCGAAGGCGCCGAGATCGCGAGGCGCGAGAGCGCGGTCGACCTCATCGTCGGCCCGCAGAGCATCCACCGGCTGCCGGCACTGCTTGCGCGGACCGGCCGCGGACAGGCGATCGTCGACACTGAATTCCCGGTCGAGGACAAGTTCGATCATCTCGCCGCACCAAGCCGCGCCGCCATCCGCGCGCGCGGCGTCACCGCCTTCGTCACTGTGCAGGAAGGCTGCGACAAGTTCTGCACTTTCTGCGTCGTGCCCTATACGCGCGGCAGCGAAGTGTCGCGGCCGGCGGAGAAGATCGTCGCCGAAGTGAAGCGGCTCGCCGACGCGGGCGTGGTCGAGGTAACGCTGATCGGCCAGAACGTGAACGCGTATCACGGCGCCGGGCCGGACGGCCGCGATTGGCCGCTCGCGCGCCTCATCGAGCGTGTGGCAGCGGTGCCGGGCATCGCCCGCATCCGCTACACCACCAGCCACCCACGCGACATGAGCGCCGATCTCATCGCAGCGCATCGCGATCTGCCGGCGCTGATGCCGTATCTGCATCTGCCGGTGCAATCCGGCGCCGACCGCGTGCTCGCGGCGATGAACCGGCGCCACAGCGCCGACGAGTATCTGAAGATCATCGACGAAGTGCGCACGGCGCGGCGCGACATCGCGCTTTCTTCCGACTTCATCGTCGGCTTCCCCGGCGAGCGCGAAAAGGACTTCGCCGCGACGCTCGATCTCGTGCGCGCGGTCGGCTTCGCCCAGGCCTATTCCTTCAAGTACAGCCCGCGGCCGGGCACGCCGGCGGCCACGGCCGAAGACCAGATTGCGGAGCTGATCAAGGCCGAGCGGCTGGCGCGGCTGCAGGCGCTTCTGCAAGAGCAGCAGCGGGCATTCAACCACGCCTGTCTCGGCCGCTCGCTCGATATCCTGTTCGAGAAGCCCGGAAGGCTCGCGGGCCAGCTCGTCGGCCGCTCGCCCTATCTCCAGCCGGTGAACGTGATGGCGCCCGCGACCCTGATCGGAACCGTCGCGCCGGTGCGGGTGGTCGAAATCGGACCCAACAGCCTGTTCGGCGAGCTTCTGGCACCTACATATTCTTCAATGGATCAACCGATCGAAGGCGCCGCGGCGGGAGGCCTCGAAAGCTTTGCGTAATCCCGCCCCGGACGACCGGCGCGCCGCCCCCTGGAACGAGCCGGGGGAAGGCCCGGCGCACGTGGTCGTCGCCTTCGACGACAACCGCCTGGCTATGAGCCTGTTCGGCCGCCATGCTGAGAATCTCGCACTCGTCGAGCGCCGTCTTGGCGTAGTCGCCGAGCAGCGTGGCAATCACGTCACCATCGAGGGCCCGCGCCAGGCCTGCGAGCAGGCACGGAGCGTGCTGGAGACGCTCTACCAGCAGGTTCGCAACGGCCATGAGCTCACCACCGGCGAGGTGGAAGGCGCGATCCGCCAGACGCTCTCCCAGCCGAGTGTCGGCGAGATCGAGCGCGGCCGGCCGGCGGGCAATTTCACCGAGCTGCGCCTGCGCAAGCGCCCGGTGCGCGCCCGCACCGCCGGCCAGGATCGCTACCTGCGCGCGCTGAAGCAGAACACCCTTATTTTCGCCACCGGCCCGGCCGGTACCGGCAAGACCTGGCTCGCCGTCGCCCATGCCGTTCACCTGTTCGAGCGGCGCGAGATCGACCGCATCGTCATCTCGCGGCCGGCGGTGGAAGCGGGCGAGCGACTCGGGTTCCTGCCCGGCGACATGCGCGAGAAGGTCGATCCGTACCTGCGGCCCGTATACGACGCCTTCTACGAGATGATGGACCGCGCGCTGGTGGAGCGGGCGCTGCAATCGGGCGAGATCGAGATCGCGCCGCTCGCCTTCATGCGCGGGCGAACGCTGTCCAACTCCGCCGTCATCCTCGACGAGGCGCAGAACACGACCTCGGTGCAGATGAAGATGTTTCTGACGCGCCTCGGCGAGCATTCGCGCATGATCGTCACCGGCGATCCGTCGCAGGTCGACCTGCCGCCGGGGCAAACCTCGGGCCTCGCCGAGGCGGTGGAGCTCACCGCCTCGCTGAAGGACGTGGCGCACATCGCCTTTACCGCCAAGGACGTGGTGCGTCACGAGCTCGTCTCGCGCATCGTCACCGCCTACGACGAGCGGGCGAAGAAGCCGCAGCGCCGGCGGGAGCCGAAGCCATGAGCGTCGCGGTCGAGATCGCGATCGAAGCGGGCAACTGGGAAAGGCTGTCCCACCCGGCCGACACCGCGCGGCGCGCGGCCGCGGCGGCGCTCGCCTCAGCCGGCATGCACGACGGCGAGGTGGGAATCCTGCTCACCGACGACGCCCACGTGCGCGAGCTCAATCGTAAATGGCGCGGCAAGGATCAGCCTACCAACGTGCTCTCCTTCCCCTCCCCGTTCGGCGCAACGCAAGGACCGTGCTTTCTAGGCGACGTGGTTCTCGCCTGCGAGACCGTGCTGTGCGAGGCCGAAGCCGAGGGGAAACCCGCCGGCGATCATCTCGCGCATCTCGTGGTGCACGGGGTGCTGCATCTTCTCGGCCACGATCACACGAAGGACGGCGAGGCCGAGGCCATGGAGCGCCAGGAGCGCTTGGCGCTCGCCAGCGTCGGCGTGCCCGATCCCTATGTCGACAGCCGGGAGCGCACGCCGTGAACGCGCCCACGCCATCGCCGGACGCGGCCGAGCCTAACCGGGAAGCGCCGGCGCCGAGCTGGCTCGATCGGCTGAAGGCGCTGATCGGACTGCGCCCGGCGTCGCTGCGCACCGATCTCGCCGAGCAGCTTGCCGAAAGCGATACCGCCAAGGACGAGTTCTCCCCCACCGAGCGCAAGATGCTGCGCAATATCCTCGGCCTGCGCGAGCGCCGCATCGGCGACCTCATGGTGCCGCGCGCCGACATCGTGGCGGTGCAGAAGGACATCGCCATCGGCGAGCTGCTCAAGGTGTTCGCCCACGTCGAGCATTCGCGGCTCGTGGTGTACGACGACACCCTCGACGATCCGGTCGGTCTCGTGCACATCCGCGATCTAGTGGGCTATCTGATCGAGCACTGGGCGGTGGATGCGGCGAAGAACGCGCGGCGGCGGAAGCCCCTTCCCGCCGATCTCGATCTGCGCGCCGTCGACCTTTCCCAGCCGCTGTACTCGACCAACATCGTGCGCCGCATCCTGTTCGCGCCGCCGTCGATGCCGGCGGTCGATCTCCTGGTGAAGATGCAGACGACGCGCATCCATCTCGCACTCATCATCGACGAGTACGGCGGCAGCGACGGCCTGGTGTCGATCGAGGACATCGTCGAGGAGATCGTCGGCGATATCGAGGACGAGCACGACGACGAAGCGGTGCACATCATCACGCTCGGCGACAGCAGCTACATCGCCGACGCGCGCGCGAGCCTCGACGAGGTGGCGAGTACGATCTCGCCGGCGTTTGCCGCGAGCAAAGGCAACGGCGAGGTCGACACGCTGGGCGGCCTTTTGGTAACGCTCGCCGGGCGCGTGCCGGTGCGTGGCGAAATCCTCGAGGGGCCCGACAATTTCGAGATCGAGGTGCTCGACGCCGATCCGCGGCGGGTGAAACGGCTGCGCATCTATCGCCGGCCGCTGGCGGCCGAGCCCGGCGCGCGCCGCGCGCGCGGCGAGGAAGAACCGAGCGTGGCGCCGGCGCTCCCCGAAGCGCACGCCGAATCCGCGCGTCCGTCCGCCCGGCCCGGCGACGAATCCGCATCCTGAACGAAGCTGCATGATGCTCGCGGGCGTCGCCCATCGCGTGATGCTGGCCGCCGGCTGGCGGCGACGGATGCTCGCCTTCGCCGCCGGCGCGCTGTCGGCGCTCGCCATGGCGCCGTTCGACGCCTGGCCGGTGCTCGCGGTGACCCTGCCGGTGCTGGTGTGGCTCCTGGACGGCGCCGGCGCCGGGACGACCGGGCTGCGCTCGGCATTCGAATCGGGCTGGTGGTTCGGCTTCGGCTACTTTGTCGCCGGGCTCTACTGGATCGGGATGGCGGTGCTGGTGGAAGCCGACCGCTTCGCCTGGGCCTTGCCGCTCGCCGTGCTCGCGATCCCGGCGGGGCTCGCGCTCTTCACCGGCGTCGGCGCCGTGGCCGCGCGCCTCTTGTGGCGTCCCGGGGCGTCGCGCATTCTCGCCTTCGCCGCGGCCTTCACCGCAGCCGAATGGCTGCGCGGCCACGTGCTCACCGGCTTCCCGTGGAACAGCTTCGGCTACGCCATCGCTGCGGTGCCGGCGCTGGCCCAAACCGCCTCGCTCCTGGGCCTATGGGGGCTGACGCTGATCACGCTCGCGGCGTTCGCGAGCCCGGCCGTGCTCGCCGACGACCGCGACACCACGGCGAAACCGTGGCTGCCGATGGCGCTCGCCGCCGCGGTGCTCGCGGCACTTGCGGGCTACGGCGGCTGGCGCTTGGCCGCCACCGACGTCGCGACCGTTGCGGGCGTGAAGCTCCGCATCATGCAGCCGAACGTGCCGCAGGACGAGAAATTCCGCCCCACCGCCAAGCAGGCGATCATGGATCGCTATATCGCGCTGAGCGACCGGGCGACCGCGCCGGACCGCGCCGGCGTGCGCGACGTGACGCACCTGATCTGGCCCGAGTCGGCGTTCCCCTTCTTCCTCGAGCGCGAGCCGGACGCGCTCGCGCGCATTGCCGATCTGTTGCCGCCGGGCGTGGTGCTGATCACCGGCGCCGCTCGCGTCGACCCGCCGGCGCCGCCCGCGGCACCGTTGCCGCGGGTCTACAACGCGATCCGCGTGGTCGGCGACGACGGCGCCATTCTCGCCACCTACGACAAGGTGCATCTCGTGCCGTTCGGCGAGTTCCTGCCGCTGCAGGACCTGATGGACGCGGTCGGCCTCGAGCCCTTGACCCGGGTGCATGGCGGCTTCACCGCCGGAGCACGACTGCACGCGCTCGCCGTTCCCGGCTTGCCGCCGGCCTCCCCGCTCATCTGCTACGAGGCGATCTTCCCGGGCGCGGTGGTGCCCGGTGGCACCCGGCCCGGCTTCCTGCTCAACGTCACGAACGACGCCTGGTTCGGCATCACGCCGGGGCCCTACCAGCACTTCGCCCAGGCGCGCCTGCGCACCATCGAGGAGGGGCTGCCGCTGGTGCGCGCCGCCAACAACGGCATCTCAGCGATCGTCGATCCGCTCGGCCGCGTGCAGCGCCGGTTGCCGCTCGGCGAAGATGGCGTCATAGACGGAACACTACCCCGGGCTATCGCGCCGACTGCATATGCACGCTATGGTGACGTTCCGGCGCTGCTTCTCGTCTGTCTATTTGCAGCAGCCGCGTGCCTCGCCCGCCGCTCCGGCTAGCGCCGGCCCTTTCGCTGCCGCCGCGAGCAGGCTAGTTTCATTTGGTACTACCCCCGCGCGTCACCCGGAGATGACAATGGCGAAGAAGTCTCCCAACCCGATCGACAAGCACGTCGGCAGCCGGGTGCGTATGCGCCGCATGATGGTCTCGATGAGCCAGGAGAAGCTCGGCGAACGGCTCGGCATCACCTTCCAGCAGGTGCAGAAATACGAGAAGGGGACGAACCGGATCGGCGCCAGCCGCCTGCAGCAGATCGCGACCGTGCTGTCGGTGCCGGTCGGATTCTTCTTCGAAGGGGCGCCGATTCCGCACGCCACCGGCACCGGCATGTCGGAGCCGGCGTCGCCCGTCTACGTCTCCGAATTCCTCGCCACCTCCGAAGGCCTCGCGCTCACCAAGGCGTTCATGAAGATCAAGGACCCGAAAGTGCGCCGGCGCATCGTCGACCTGGTCGAGGCGATCGCGAGCGAGGAGCGCCGTTAGCGCGAGAGCGCGCAATGGGCCGACCGGGGAGTTTGCCCATCGTCGCCCACATCTTGACCCTGCACCGGGACACTGCAAGAAACGCTGCCGTCTGAAAACACGCGCGGCACGCCACGTGCCCGGCAAAGGAGTTTGCGGTGTCCCGGTCGAACTATCTGTTTACGAGCGAGTCCGTCTCGGAAGGCCATCCCGACAAGGTTTGCGACCGGATCTCGGACGAAATCGTCGATGCCTTCTTCGCGCTCGGCCCCAAGCACGGCTGGGATCCGCGCCAGCTCCGCGTCGCCTGCGAGACCTTGTGCACCACAAACCGCGTGGTGATCGCCGGCGAAACCCGCGGGCCCGCCGCGATCACGCCGGAGATCGTCACCGAGCGCGCGCGCGCGGCGATCAAGGACATCGGCTACGAGCAAGAAGGCTTTCACTGGAAGACCGCCGCGGTCGAGGTGCTGCTGCACGCCCAGTCCGCCGACATCGCGCAGGGCGTCGACGCCGCCGGCAACAAGGACGAGGGCGCCGGCGACCAGGGCATCATGTTCGGCTACGCCTGCAAGGAGACGCCGGAGCTGATGCCGGCGCCGCTCTACTACGCCCACAAGATCCTCAAGCTGATGGCGGACGCGCGCCACGCCGGCCAGACCAAGGCGCTCGGCCCCGACGCCAAGAGCCAGGTCACCGTGCGCTATGACAACGGCAAGCCAGTAGAAGCGACCCAGATCGTGGTCTCCACCCAGCACATCGACGACAACCTTTCTTCGAGCGACGTGAAGACGATCGTCGAGCCTTACGTGACGAAGGCGCTGCCGGCAGGCTGGATCACGAAATCCACCGCCTGGCACGTGAACCCCACGGGCAAGTTCGTGATCGGCGGCCCCGACGGCGACTGCGGGCTCACCGGCCGCAAGATCATCGTCGACACCTACGGCGGCGCGGCGCCGCATGGCGGCGGCGCGTTCTCCGGCAAGGATCCCAGCAAGGTCGATCGCTCGGCGGCCTACGCCGCCCGCTATCTCGCCAAGAACGTGATCGCCGCCGATCTCGCCGACCGCTGCACCATCCAGCTCGCGTACGCCATCGGCGTGTCGCAGCCGCTGTCGATCTACGTGGACCTGCACCGCACCGGCCGGGTCGACGAAGCCAAGCTCGAGAAGGTGCTCGGCGAGATCATGGACCTTTCGCCGCGCGGCATCCGCGAGCATCTCGGCCTCAACAAGCCGATCTACGCGCGCACGTCGGCCTACGGCCATTTCGGCCGGCAGCCCGACAAGGACGGCGGATTCTCCTGGGAGAAGACAGACCTCGCAGAGAACATCCGCTCGGCCGTCTCCTGAGGCGGCCGGAAGTCGCTCGCATGGGCGACCGAGCGCAGGCTCCGCAAAAGCGCGCCTTCTACGGCCGCCGCAAGGGGCACAAGCTGCGGCGTGGTCAGGCGAGCCTGATCGCGACGGTGCTGCCGAAGTTCGCGCTCGATCTCACGCGGCCGGCGCCGGCGGACCTGCACACGCTGTTCAAGGTTCCGGTCGACGAGGTGCGGCTCGAGATCGGCTTCGGCGGCGGCGAGCACCTGATCCACGAGGCGGCGAGCCACCCGGGCACCGGACTTCTCGGCTGCGAGCCCTACGTCAACGGCATGGCCAAGACGCTCGCCGCCATCGAAGCCGCGGGCCTGAAGAATATCCGGCTGCACCACGGTGACGCGCTGGAACTCCTCGATTGGCTGCCGCCCCGCTCGCTCGGGCGCATCGATCTCCTTTATCCCGACCCGTGGCCGAAGAAGCGCCACTGGAAGCGGCGCTTCGTGTCCGACGAGATGGTCGGCCGCATCGCCCGCGTGGTGCGCCCGGACGCCACGCTCCGCTTCGCCACCGACTGGCCGGACTACGCGGAGTGGACGCTGCAACACTTCCTGCGCGCGCCCGCGTTTGCCTGGACCGCCGAGCGAGCGGACGACTGGCGCGAGCCGTGGGCGGGTTTCCCCGGCACGCGCTACGAAAAAAAGGCGCACGCCCAGGGCGCCAGGCCCGTTTACCTCGAATTCCGAAGGGTCTGACGGCCCTTGCGCGCTTGCGCTCGCGCGCTATATTGAAGGTCAACAAACGACATCTCATAGCGATCGACGATCGAACGATGAGAGTGGGCCCCGGCCGGGACCCGCTCTTTTTTATTTCCCGCGCCCGAGCACCATGAATCACCTGATCGAAGCGCCGCTGACCGACGTGGAACCGCGCCTCCTCACGGAGACGGGGATTGCCGCGCGCATCGCGGCGATCGTAGAGCCCGTGCTCGCCGGCCTCGGCTATCGGCTCGTGCGCGTGGCCGTCACCGGCCGCGACGGCTGCACCGTCCAGGTCATGGCCGAGCGGCCGGACGGCAGCTTCCAGGTCGGGGATTGCGAGGCCGCGAGCCGCGTGTTGTCGCCGACGCTGGACGCGGAAGATCCGATCGAGCGCGCCTATCGCCTGGAGCTCTCCTCCCCCGGCATCGACCGGCCGCTTGTGCGCTGCTCAGATTTCGAGCGCTACGCCGGCCACGAGGTGAAGCTGGAGATGGCCGTCCCCGTCGGGGGCCGCAAGCGCTTTCGCGGCCTCCTGCTCGGCGCTGAGGGCGGCGACGCGCGCATCCGGCGCAAGGACATAGGCCCCGGCGAGGCCGAGGAGGTCTTGCTCCCCATCGCCGACATGGTGGAAGCCAAGCTCGTACTCACCGACGCGCTGGTCACCGAAGCACTGCGCCGCGGCAAGGCCGCCGCGCGCGAGCACCGACCTGATCAACCCCATCATGCGCCCGCCGCAGGCGGCCGCGCCAACGCATAAGCCTGAAGGAGACGTAAATGGCTGTCAGTGCAAACCGGCTGGAGCTCTTGCAGATCGCCGAAGCGGTCGCCCGCGAGAAATCCATCGACCGTTCGATCGTCATCGCCGCCATGGAAGAGGCCATCGCCAAAGCGGCGCGCTCCCGCTACGGCGCCGAGACCAACGTGCACGCCGAGCTCAACGCGCGCACCGGCGAGTTGCGCCTGTCGCGCCATCTCCTGGTCGTGGACCAGGTGGAGAATACGGCAACGCAGATCACGCTCGACGAGGCGCGCAAGCACAATCCGGCGGCGCAACTCGGCGACACCATCGCCGACTCGCTGCCGCCGCTCGAGTACGGCCGCATCGCGGCGCAGTCGGCCAAGCAAGTGATCGTGCAGAAGGTGCGCGAGGCCGAGCGCGACCGCCAGTACCAGGAGTACAAGGACCGCATCGGCGAAATCGTCAACGGCGTGGTCAAGCGCGTCGAGTACGGCAACGTCATTGTCGACCTCGGCCGCGGTGAAGCCATCGTGCGCCGCGACGAGCTCCTGCCGCGCGAGGTATTCCGCAACGGCGACCGCGTGCGCGCCTACGTCTACGACGTGCGCCGCGAGACCAAGGGACCGCAGATTTTTCTCTCGCGCACCCACCCGCAGTTCATGGTCAAGCTGTTCGCCCAGGAAGTGCCGGAGATCTACGACGGCATCGTCGAGATCAAGGCGGTGGCCCGCGACCCGGGCTCGCGCGCCAAGATCGCGGTGATCTCCCGCGATTCCTCGGTCGATCCGGTCGGCGCCTGCGTCGGCATGCGCGGCTCGCGCGTGCAGGCGGTGGTCAACGAGCTGCAGGGCGAGAAGATCGACATCATCCCGTGGTCGCCGGACGTCGCCACCTTCGTCGTCAACGCGCTGGCGCCGGCCGAGGTGGTGAAGGTCGTGCTCGACGAGACGCGCGAGCGCATCGAGGTGGTGGTGCCCGACCAGCAGCTTTCGCTTGCCATCGGCCGCCGCGGCCAGAACGTGCGCCTCGCCTCGCAGCTCACCGGCTGGGACATCGACATCCTCACCGAGCAGGAAGAGAGCGAGCGCCGGCAGAAGGAGTTCGCCGACCGCACCAAGATGTACATCGAGGCGCTCGACGTGGACGAGATGGTCGCCCAACTCCTCGTCTCGGAGGGCTTCTCGTCAGTCGACGACCTCGCTTATGTCGCGCTCGACGAGCTCGCCGCGATCGAGGGCTTCGATTCCGACACCGCTGCCGAGTTGCAGAACCGCGCCAAGGACTATCTCGCCCGCATCGAGGCGGAGCTCGACGCCAAGCGCAAGGAACTCGGCGTCGAGGACGCGCTCAAGGAGGTGCCCGGCGTCACCAGCACGATGCTGGTCGCCTTCGGCGAGAACGGCGTGAAGAGCGTCGAAGATCTGGCCGGCTGCGCCACCGACGACCTCGTCGGCTGGGTCGAGCGCAAGGAGAACGAGACCACGCGCAATCCCGGCATCCTCGAGGGCTTCGCCATCGAGCGCGAAGAGGCGGAGTCGATGATCATGCAGGCGCGCGTCAAGGCCGGCTGGGTCGACGAGGCGGCGCTGACGCCGCCCGAGCCGCCCGCCGCCGAAGGCGAAGCCGTCGCCGAACCCGCGTCCCAGGCCTGACGGAGATGCGCCGTTGCTCGCCCATAGGGAGACCGAAGCAAGCGACGATGGACCGAGTGCTGCGCGCTCAGGTCCCGTGCGGCTTTGTCTCGCCACCGGCGAGGTCAAGCCCGTCGATGCGCTGATCCGCTACGTGATCGCGCCCGATGGCGCGATCGTCCCGGACCTCGCCCGCAAGTTGCCCGGCCGCGGCGCCTGGGTCACCGCCACCCGCGTGGCGCTCGAAAGCGCCATTGCACACAAGCGGTTTGCCCGGAGCTTCCGCGGCAAGGGCGCGGCGGGACCCGAGCTCGCCGATCTCGTCGACCGGCTCCTCGAAAGGGCCGCGCTTTCGGCTCTTTCCTTCGCCAACAAGGCAGGGCAGGTCATCACCGGCTTCGCCAAGGTCGAAATCGCCGTCGACCACGGCCGCGCCGCGGTCGTGGTCCATGCGCGCGAGGCCGCCGCCGACGGCGTCGCCAAGCTCGCCGCCGCAGCGCGGCGAACCGGCACGCCGGAGCCCGCGCGGGTCGCGGCTTTCTCCGGGCTGCAATTGGACTTGGCGCTCGGGCGGTCAAATGTGGTACATGCTGCCCTGCTCGCGCACGCGGCGAGCCGGAGCTTTCTCGAACACTGCCAGAAGCTTGAACGCTGGCGCACTGGAGAGAACGCCGGCGCCGCGACGCATTTGAGCACGAACCAGGAAGGCTCGATCGAACGAAATGACTGACATCAAGGACCCCGGCGAGAAGACCTTGCGCGTGGCCAAGACGCTCACCCTGAAGCGCTCGGTCGAGCAGGGCGTGGTGCGCCAGAGCTTCAGCCATGGCCGCTCCAAGGCCGTGGTGGTGGAGAAGGTCAAGCGCCGCGTTCTCGGTCCCGAGCCGAAGAGCGAGGCAGCGCCGGCGCCCAAGCGTGCCGCCGCGCCGGCCAAGACCGCTGCGGCGCCGCAGCCGGCCGCACCCGCCGCCGCGCCCAGGAGTCAGCCGGGGCCGTCCGGGGTCGTGCTGCGCACGCTGTCCGAGGAGGAGCGCAGCGCCCGGGCGCACGCGCTTTCCGACGCGCGCGTGCGCGAGGCGGAGGAGCGCCGCATAGCCGAGGAGGACGCGCGCCGGCGCGCCAGCCGCGAGGATACCGAAAAATCCGAGCGCGAGGCCGCCGAGGCGCGCAAGCGCAACGAGGAAGCGCGCCGCGCCTCCGAGGAGGAGGTCAAGCGCAAGGCCGAACAGGAAGCGCGCAAGCGCTTCGGCACCGACGACGCGGCGGCCAAGGGCGCTGCCGGCGCCGGCCGCGGCGTCCAGGCCGAAGACGAAGACGAGGCGCGGCCCTCGCGCCGCGGCGGCAAGACGGTGGCGGCGCCGAAACCGGTGCTGCGCCCCGCCGGCGAGGAGAAGCGCCGCGGCCGGCTCACGCTCGTCACCGCGCTCACCACCGACGAGGAGCGCCAGCGCTCGGTCGCGTCGTTCCGCCGCCGCGTCCAGCGCATCAGCGGCCATCGCCCGTCCGACGAGCCGAAGGAGAAGATCGCGCGCGAGGTGGTGATTCCGGAGCGCATCACCATTCAGGAGCTCGCCAACCGCATGGCCGAGCGCGCCGTCGACGTGATCCGGCTTCTGATGAAGCAGGGTCAGATGGTGAAGATCACCGACGCGATCGACGCCGACACCGCACAGCTCGTCGCCGAGGAAATGGGACACCCGGTCAAGCGCGTCGCCGAAGCCGACGTGGTCGAGGGCTTGTTCGACACGCCGGACGCACCGGAGCTCCTGGTGTCGCGGCCGCCGGTGGTCACCATCATGGGCCACGTCGACCACGGCAAGACGTCGCTGCTCGACGCCATCCGCCAGACGAACGTGGTGGCCGGCGAAGCGGGCGGCATCACCCAGCACATCGGCGCCTATCAGGTGACGGCGCCTTCCGGCACCAGGATCACGTTCATCGACACCCCCGGCCACGCGGCCTTCACCGCCATGCGCGCGCGCGGCGCCAAGGTCACCGATCTCGTGGTGCTGGTGGTGGCGGCCGACGACGGCGTCAAGCCGCAGACGGTGGAGGCGATCCATCACGCCCGCGCCGGCAAGGTGCCGATGATCATCGCCATCAACAAGATCGACAAGGCCGACGCCAAGCCCGAGCGCGTGCGCACCGAATTGCTGCAACACGAGATCCAGGTCGAGTCGCTCGGCGGCGAGACCCTCGAGATCGAGGTCTCGGCCACGAAGAAGACCAATCTCGACAAGCTGCTCGAGGCGATCCACCTGCAGTCGGAAATTCTCGATCTCAAGGCCGATCCCAGCCGCGCCGCCGAGGGCACCGTGATCGAGGCCAAGCTCGACCGCGGCCGCGGTCCGGTGGCCACCGTGCTGGTGCAGCGCGGCACCCTTCACCCCGGCGACATCGTGGTCGCGGGCGCCGAATGGGGCCGGGTGCGGGCGCTGATCAACGACGCCGGAGCGAACGTGGACGCCGCCGGCCCGTCGGTGCCGGTGGAGGTGCTCGGCTTCAACGGCACGCCCGAGGCGGGCGACCGGCTCGCCGTCGTCGACAGCGAGGCGCGCGCCCGCGAGGTCACCGATTATCGCCAGCGCCAGCGGCGCGAGACCGCGGCAGTGCGCGCGGGAGTGGTGCGCGGCTCGCTCGAGCAGATGATGAGCCAGCTCAAGACCGCGGCGGGCCGCAAGGAATTTTCGCTCGTCATCAAGGGCGACGTGCAGGGCTCGGTCGAAGCCATCCTCGGCGCGCTCGACAATCTCGGCACCGACGAGGTCACCGCGCGCATCCTGCACGCGGGCGTCGGCGGCATCACCGAGTCGGACGTCACGCTCGCGGAGGCATCGAGTGCCGCCATCATCGGCTTCAACGTGCGCGCCCACAAGGAAGCGCGCGAGTCGGCGGAGCGCCTCGGCGTCGAGATCCGCTACTACAACATCATCTACGACCTGGTCGACGACGTGAAGCAGGCGATGTCCGGCCTGCTCGCGCCAGGCGTGCGCGAAACCATGCTGGGCAACGCGGAGATCCTGGAAATCTTCGACATCTCCAAGGTCGGCAAGATCGCCGGCTGCCGCGTCACCGACGGCAAGGTCGAGCGCGGCGCCAACGTGCGCCTCATCCGCGACAACGTGGTGATCCACGAGGGCAAGCTTTCCACCTTGAAGCGCTTCAAGGAGGACGTGCGCGAGGTGGTCGCCGGCCAGGAATGCGGCATGTCGTTCGAGAAATATGAGGACATGCGCGTCGGCGACGTGATCGAATGCTTCCGCTCGGAGTCCGTCAAGCGCTCGCTGTGATCTAGTTTCTTCTGACGTCTCGTTTTCGGTCCGACTCCGAGGAGACGCGCCATGCCGCGAAGCCATCCACGCGCGAAGGCCGGCCCCAGCCAGCGCATGCTGCGCGTGGGCGAAGTCGTGCGCCACGCGCTCGCCGATATGCTGGCGCGCGGCGAGGTCGCCGACCCCGTGCTCGCCGGCCACGTCATCACCGTGCCCGAGGTGCGCATGAGCGCCGACCTCAAGCACGCCACCGCCTACGTGATGCCGCTCGGCGGCCAGGACGTGCAGGCGGTAGTCAAGGCGCTCGAGCACAATCGCAAGCGCCTGCGCCTGGAGCTGGCGCGGCGCATCGACATGAAGTTCGTGCCGGAGCTGCACTTCCGCGCCGACGAGCGCTTCGACGAGGCCGAACGCATCGAGAAGCTCTTACGCTCGCCCGCGGTCGCCCGCGATCTCGGCAAGGACAAGCAATGAAGGCCGAGAAGCGCGACCTGCACGGCTGGCTCGTCCTCGACAAGCCGGTGGGGCAGACCTCGACCGACGCGGTGGCGGCGGTCAAGCGCATCACCCGCGCCAAGAAAGCGGGCCACGCCGGCACGCTCGACCCGCTCGCTTCCGGAATCCTGCCAATCGCGCTCGGCGAAGCGACGAAGACGGTTTCCTTCGTCATGGACGGTCGCAAGATCTACCGCTTCAGCGTGCGCTGGGGGGCGGAGACCGACACCGACGACGCCGACGGAACGGTGCAGCGCACTTCCGACACGCGTCCCTCCGCCGAGGAAATCAAGGCCGCGCTCCCCGCCTTCACCGGCTTAATCGAGCAGGTGCCGCCGCGCTATTCGGCGCTGAAGATCGAGGGCGAGCGCGCCTACGACCTCGCCCGCGAAGGCGCCGTTGTCGACCTCGCCGCGCGCCCGGTCGAGGTGCATCGCCTGACGCTCATGGAAGTTCCCGACGCCGATCACTCGGTGCTCGAGGCGGAGTGCGGCAAGGGCACCTACGTGCGGGCGCTCGCCCGCGACCTCGGCCGCACGCTCGGTTGCTTCGGCCACGTGGCGGCGCTCCGGCGCACCCGCGTCGGGCCGTTCGACGAAACGCAGGTGACGTCCTTGCAGCGCCTCGCCGAGAGCGCCGAGGCGGGAACGCTGGAGGCCGCCTTCATGCCGGTGGCCACGGCGCTCGCCGCCCTGCCGGCACTCAAGGTTAGCCGGGCGGAAGCCGATCGGCTCGCGCTCGGCCAGTCGGTGCTGGTGCGCGGGCGCGACGCGCCGCTCCTCGCGGGGATCGTTTCGGTTTCGACCGGCGAGGGCCTCGTGGCGCTCGCCGAGATGCACGAAGGTGCCCTTAAGCCCAAGCGAATCTTCAATTTACCGCGTTGACGCAGCGGCCATATTCCACTGGCGTGCAGCGGATTTTTGGCTATATTGCGCCGCGCAAAGGCATGTTGCCCGCGCATATCGCTTCAAACGCGATCGATCGCAACCCGGCTGGACGACATCCCGGCCCGGCTGCCTCGACGCCCGCAAACAAAAGGAAGGTCCGATGTCGGTTACTGCCGAGCGCAAGCAGGCGCTCATCACCGAATATGCCGTCAAGGTGGGCGACACCGGTTCGCCCGAGGTGCAGGTCGCGATCCTTACCGAACGCATCACCAACCTCACCGAGCACTTCAAGACGCACGTCAAGGACAACCATTCTCGGCGGGGCTTGCTCAAGATGGTCTCGCAGCGTCGCAGCCTGCTCGACTATCTGAAGTCGCAGAACCAGGCCCGTTATCAGACGCTGATCGACAAGCTCGGCATCCGCCGCTGAGGCAATTCCGCGCGCGAATGAGCGCGCGCGGCCGATCGCGGCGGCCAGAAGCCGCCGCTTAAACCAACGGAAGAGACGAACGCCATGGCAGGATCGCCGGATGCTCCCCGCACGTCGCGCCCGCGCGCGGCGGCGAGCCTCTCGCCGTCTTGCCCATGGCTTTCATTCTCTCCAAGCCATGGAACGCAAACATGTTTGACATTCATCGTGAGGAGATCGACTGGGGCGGTCGCCGCCTAGTCCTCGAAACCGGGCGCCTGGCGCGCCAGGCCGACGGCGCCGTGCTCGCCACCTACGGCGAGACCACCGTGATCGCAACCGCAGTGGCGGCGAAGGCGCCGAAGGCCGGCATCGACTTCCTGCCGCTCACCGTCAACTACACCGAGAAGTACTACGCGGCCGGCCGCATCCCCGGCGGCTATTTCAAGCGCGAACGCGGTCCGACCGAAAAGGACACGCTGACCTCGCGCCTGATCGACCGGCCGATCCGGCCGCTGTTCGCCGAGGGCTGGCGCTGCGACACGCAGGTAATCATCACCGTGCTGTCGCACGATCAGGAGAACGATCCCGACATCGTCGCCATGGTGGCGGCCTCGGCGGCGCTGACGCTCTCCGGCGCGCCGTTCATGGGCCCGATCGGCGGCGCCCGCGTCGGCTTCACCAACAACGAATACGTGCTCAATCCGACACTCGACGAGATGAAGGAATCGAGCCTCGATCTCGTCGTCGCCGGCACGCAGGACGCGGTGCTGATGGTCGAATCGGAAGCCAAGGAGCTGTCCGAAGAGATCATGCTCGGCGCGGTGATGTTCGGCCACCGGCATTTCCAGCCGGTCATCGACATGATCATCCGTCTCGCCGAGAAGGCGGCGAAGGAGCCGCGGGAGTTCGCGATTCCGGAAACGGCCGCAATCGAAAAGGAGATGCTCGGCATCGTCGAGCAGGAACTGCGCAAGGCCTACGCCATCCCGCGCAAGGCGGAACGCCAGGATGCCGTCGCCGCCGTTAAGAAGAAGGCCATGGAGCACTTCTTCCCGGACGGCAAGGACAATGCGGAACGTCCGATGCAGCTTGTCGCCGGCGTGTTCAAGGAGCTGGAAGGCAAGATCGTGCGCTGGAACATCCTCGACACCAGCAAGCGCATCGACGGCCGCGATCTGACTACCGTGCGTCCGATCGTCGTGGAGGCCGGCTTCCTGCCGCGCACCCACGGCTCGGCGCTGTTCACGCGCGGCGAAACGCAGGCGATCG
This sequence comes from Xanthobacteraceae bacterium, assembly GCA_035601815.1. Classification (GTDB taxonomy): domain Bacteria; phylum Pseudomonadota; class Alphaproteobacteria; order Rhizobiales; family Xanthobacteraceae; genus DATNNN01. Next base: position 44,620 of record DATNNN010000019.1, read on the forward strand.
TGGTCGCCACGCTCGGCACCGGCGAGGACGAGCAGTGGATCGACGCGCTGCAGGGGACCTACAAAGAGACCTTCATGCTGCATTACAACTTCCCGCCGTTCTCGGTCGGCGAGACCGGCCGCATGGGCGCTCCCGGCCGGCGTGAGATCGGCCACGGCAAGCTCGCCTGGCGCGCGATCCGGCCGATCCTGCCATCGAAGGAGGAGTTCCCCTACACCATCCGCGTGGTGTCGGAGATCACCGAGTCGAACGGCTCGTCGTCGATGGCGACCGTCTGCGGCACCTCGCTCGCGCTCATGGATGCCGGCGTGCCGCTCAAGCGGGCGACGGCCGGTATCGCCATGGGCCTGATCCTGGAAGACAAGCGCTTCGCGGTGCTCTCCGACATCCTCGGCGACGAGGACCATCTCGGCGACATGGACTTCAAGGTGGCCGGCACCGAAAGCGGCGTCACCGCGCTGCAGATGGACATCAAGATCGCCGGCATCACCGAAGAGATCATGCAGGTGGCGCTCAGCCAGGCGAAGGGTGGACGCCTGCACATCCTGGGTGAAATGGCCAAGGCGCTGAACGCGGCGCGCGCCGAGCTCGGCGAATACGCCCCGCGCATCGAGACGATAAAGATTCCGACCGACAAAATCCGCGAGGTGATCGGCACGGGCGGCAAGGTGATCCGCGAGATCGTGGAGAAGACCGGCGCCAAGATCAACGTCGAGGACGACGGCACGATCAAGGTGGCCTCGGCCAACGCCGAGTCGATCAACGCTGCGATGAAGTGGATCAAGTCGATCGTGATGGAGCCCGAGGTCGGGCAGATTTACGACGGCACCGTGGTGAAGACGATGGACTTCGGCGCCTTCGTCAACTTCTTCGGCGCCAAGGACGGCCTCGTGCACATCAGCCAGCTCGCCTCCCAGCGCGTCAACAAGACCACCGACGTGGTCAAGGAAGGCGACAAGGTGAAGGTGAAGCTCTTGGGCTTCGACGATCGCGGCAAGGTGCGGCTGTCGATGAAGGTAGTCGACCAGCAGACCGGTGAGGACCTGGAAGCCAAGGCGAAGTCCGAGCAGAAGCCGCAAGTGCAGCCGGCGGGCGCCGCCGAATAATCCGGCGACCCTGCTCCCAGACGATAAAAGGCGGCCGCGAGGCCGCCTTTTGCATTCTCCGGGCATACCGCCCTTGCTGAATTATCAAATTTCTCCAATGGGATGGCCGGCGGGGGAAAATTCTTCGACGCTTGTGACCCGGGTCACATCGCCGTCGCCGCGGCGCTCCTAGGTTCGCTGCATGGTTACGAACGGCCGCACACCCAGGAGAACGCTCGTGCTGAAAGTCGCCTCCCTCCCCGCCCAGGCGATCCCCAGCGTCACGCCGCGCTCGCCGCAGCGCCACTGATCCCTCGCCCATCTCTCTCTGGGCGATTCTCGCGCCCGTGCCCTCCGCACGGGCGCTTTTTTTGGTTCCCTCCGCGAGGCGGTGCGCTATCTTAGCGGACGGCCAGCCGGGAGCGGCGATCAAGGGTGCTCATGGCGAAACCCGTCCACGCCCCCGTCAGCCTGTTCTCCCAGATTCCCGCCGATCTGGCGAAGAACCTGTTCGGCAATGCCAAGCCGGTGCGCCTCACGGCCGACCAGGTGTTGTTCCTGGCCGGCGATCCCGGCGACGGCTGTTACCGGGTCGAGCAGGGCTTGCTCAAGGTCAGCATGATCTCGCCGTCTGGCGGCGAGCGGATTCTCGCCATCCTCGGGCCCGGCGCCGTGGTCGGCGAATTCTCGGTCATCGACGGCAAGCCGCGCTCGGCCTCCGTCACGGCGGTGCGCGATTCCGCGTTGAGCTTCATCAGCCAGGCGGCGTTCAACGCGTTCGCCGCCGCGCACCCCGAGGTCTACCGGCATTTCGTGACGCTGCTCACTTCGCGCCTGCGCGACACCAACGCGGTGGTGGCGGCCGGAAGCTTTCTCACGCTCAAGGGCCGCATCGCCCGGGCGCTACTCGATCTGGCCGAGGCGTTCGGCCAGGAAACCGGCGGGCATATACAAATTCGCCACAAGCTCAGCCAGAGCGACGTCGCCGCCGTGGCCGGCGTCGCGCGCGAGAACGTAAGCCGCATCCTCAACGAATGGATGCGCGACAAGCTGATCAGCCGGATGTCCGGCCACTACTGCATCGACGACCGGGAGAAGCTCGAGGAGGAAGCGGAGCTATAAGGCCGCGCGCCTAGCCGAGCCGCCAGACGAGCCAGATGGCGCCGATGAGCGCGAGCGCGAGAAAGCCCGTCGCCATCTTCAAGTAAGCGCGGCGTCGCTCGGCGGCTTCCCACGCCTGCGGATCGGGCAAACGATCACTCCGCGGCTTTGCTTTCGGCGGCGGCGCGGGCCTCAAGCTCTTCCTGGATCTTCAGCACGTCGGGATGCGGCACCGCGACGATGTGATAGCCGGCGTCGACGAAATGAATCTCGCCGGTGACGGCGGCCGCAAGGTCCGACAACAGATACAGCGCCGGCCCGCCCACGTCGTCGAGCGTCAGCGAGCGCCGCAGCGGCGAGTGACGCTTCTGGAAGTTGAACATGTAGCGGGCGTCGTAGATGCCGGCGCCCGCCAGCGTGCGCACCGGACCGGCGGCGATGGCGTTGACGCGGATGCCCGAAGGCCCGAAATCGGTGGCAAGATAGCGCACGCTCGATTCCAGCGCGGCCTTCGCCAGCCCCATGACATTGTAGTTCGGCATGACGCGCGTACCGCCGTAGGTGAGCGTCAGCATCGAGCCGCCCTCACCCATGAGAGCGCCGGCGCGCTTGGCGGCCTCGGTGAAGGCGAAGCACGAGATCACCATCGAGCGGATGAAATTCTCCCGCGTGGTGTCGGCGTAGCGGCCCTTGAGCTGGTTCTTGTCGGAGAAGGCGATGGCGTGCACGAGGAAATCGAGCTTGCCCCACTTCTTCTTGACGCCGTCGAACACCTTGTCGAGCGAGGCGATGTCCTCCACATCGCACGGCAGGATCAAGTCGGCGTTCACCGATTCCGCAAGCGGGCGTACGCGCTTGGCGGTCGTATCGTTCTGGTAGGTGAACGCGAGTTTCGCCCCCTCGGCGGCGGCCATCTTGCCGATGCCCCAGGCGATCGAATGATCGTTCGCGACCCCCATGATGAGGCCGCGCTTGCCCTGCAACAGTCCGGCCATTGGTTGGCTACGCCTCCAGCCGTTTGAACACGAGCGTGGCGTTGGTGCCTCCGAAGCCGAAGCTGTTCGACAAGACGCAGGCGAGCGGCACGTTGTCCTGGCGCGCGCGCACGATCGGCATGTCGGCGAACGCCGGGTCCACTTCCTCGATGTTGGCGCTCTCGCACACGAAGCCGTTGTTCATCATCAAGAGCGAATAGATCGCCTCCTGCACCCCGGCGGCACCGAGCGAATGGCCGGTGAGCGACTTGGTGGCGGAGATCGGCGGGCACTTGTCGCCGAATACCTCGCGCACCGCCTCGATTTCCTTGAGATCGCCGATCGGCGTCGAGGTGGCATGCGGATTGATATAGCCGACCGGCGCCTTCACGGTGGCGAGCGCCTGGCGCATGCAGCGCACCGCGCCCTCTCCCGAGGGCTGCACCATGTCGCTGCCGTCAGAGGTGGCGCCGTAGCCGGCAAGCTCGGCGTAGATGCGCGCGCCACGCGCCTTGGCGTGCTCGAGCTCCTCCAGGACCACCACGCCGGCGCCGCCGGCGATGACGAAGCCATCGCGATCCTTGTCATAAGCGCGCGAAGCCTTCTCCGGCCGGTCGTTGTAGCCCGAGGACATGGCGCCCATGGCGTCGAACAGCACTGCCATGGTCCAGTCGAGCTCCTCGCAGCCGCCGGCGAACATCACGTCCTGCTTGCCCATCTGGATCAGCTCGCCGGCGTTGCCGATGCAATGGGACGAGGTGGCGCACGCCGAGGAGATCGAGTAATTCACGCCCTTGATCTTGAACCAGGTGGCGAGCGTCGCCGACGCGGTCGACGACATGGCCTTGGGCACGGCGAAGGGCCCGACGCGCTTCGGCCCCTTCTCGCGGGTGACGTCGGCGGCTTCCACGATCGTCCGCGTCGAGGGACCGCCCGAGCCCATGATGATCCCGGTCTTCTCGTTGCTGGTCTCGCCCGCCTCGAGCCCGGAGTCGCGGATCGCCTGCTCCAAAGCGACGTGATTCCAGGCCGCACCGCCGCCGAGAAAGCGCATGGCGCGGCGGTCCACCGAGCCGGCGGGGTCGAGCGTCGGCGCGCCGTATACCTGGCAGCGGAAGCCGAGCTTGGCCTGATCGGGGGAGAACGAGATGCCGCTCTTCGCCTCGCGCAGGCTGGCCAGCACCTCCTGGGTGTTGTTGCCGATGGCGGAGACGATGCCCATCCCGGTGACGACGACTCGTCGCATTGCAGCCTCGCGGTTTGACAGCATCCTATACGAGCGGCGCGCCGAGACGGCGCCGCGGTCGGATTTTAGGCCCCCGCCGGAGCGGTTGTCTGGTCGGCGCGGAACAAGCCGACCTTGAGGTCAAGCGCCCGGTAGATCACCTGGTCGTCGGCCTTGAGCCAGCCGTCGGCGACCCCGAGCACGAGCTTGGAACGCATGATGCGCTTGATGTCGATGCCGTAGACCACCTGCTTGACCGTGGGCAGCACCTGGCCGGAGAACTTGAGCTCGCCCAGGCCGAGCGCCCGGCCGCGGCCGGGAGCGCCGAGCCAGCCGAGGAAAAAGCCGAGGAGCTGCCACAGCGCGTCGACGCCGAGGCAGCCGGGCATCACCGGATCACCCTTGAAGTGGCAGGGAAAGAACCACAGATCCGGCTTCACCTCGAGCTCGGCGCGCACGAGGCCCTTGCCGTGCTCACCGCCGGCCTCGGCGATATCGGAGATGCGGTCGAACATGAGCATGGGCGGCAGCGGCAGCTGGGCGTTGCCGGGGCCGAATAGCTCGCCGCGCCCGCACGCCAGCAAGTCCTCGAAAGCGAAACTCGCACGCCGGCTATTTACGTCGCTCAATCTGGCCTCCTGCGGCGACATCCCTAACATAGCGCCCCTCCCCCACGAAAGCCGCGCGGCGTCGCCGCGGCCGCACGCAAACCCAAGACCAGTAAGGGCTTGGCGCGGTTGCACCGTTCAACCCGGCTCCCTATCATCATAGCCTGATCCCGGGGGAGCCTCGACGGACATTGGTTTTTTCCCCGGGCGCGCTATAAACCCCCGGGCTAACTGGAACTGTCATGATCGAGACCATTCGTAGGCCGGCGTTCGAGGACGACGACATCGAGCTTCCTGTCGACCGGCTCAACGTCGAGCCGGCGGGACGTCGGACTGGCTGCCCGTTCCATGACGTGCGGCAAATGTTGCGCGAGGTTGGCTTGCGGCCGACGCGGCAACGGCTTGCTCTCGGCTGGCTGATGTTCGCCAAGGGCGATCGGCATATGACGGCGGAAACGCTCCACGAGGAGGTGTTGCGCGCCCGTTTCCCGGTCTCGCTCGCCACGGTCTACAACACGCTGCACCAGTTCACCGACGTGGGACTCCTGCGGCAGGTGGCGGTGGACGGCTCCAAGACCTATTTCGACACCAACTCCTCCGACCACCATCATTTCTACGTGGAAGGCGACAGCCGCCTTTTCGATATCCCCGGCGCGGAGGTACTGGTTGACAGGCAGCCGACGCCGCCGCCCGGCTACGAGATCGCGCGCATCGACGTGGTGGTGCGCCTGCGCCGCAAGGACTAGACGAAACCCGCGATCGGCGCCGTTCGGCCGGGCCTCGCCCGGCCGTTTTCGTTATTGCAGCTCCCGTCCTTACTCGACCGACTCGTTGGGGTAGACGCCCCACAGACGCTCCTGCTCGATGTAGCCATCGAACCCTTCGCCGAATATGCGGCACCATTTGCCGTTGCAATTCCTCACGGTGCCGAGCACGCCGCGCTGCAACCGCGCGGCGAGCGGCGCCTGCGCGTCGGCGCGCTCGCGCAACGCAAAGGAGCCCTCCTTCGACCACGGCGCCACCAGCACCGTGCGCCGGCCCGACAGGAGCGCGTGATAGACCCAGCCTTCCGACCCTTCCGCGTCGCGGATGCGCCGCCAGTTTTCCGACTCTGCCGTGATCTCCACCGGCAGGCCGACGCGCGTGAAGACCCACGTCACGCGTTGCTCGCGTGACGGTCCGGCGCGCACGTTGACCTTGTCGGCCTTGAGGCTGACGAACCGCGGCACGGGGAGGCCGCTGGCCGGACCCGCACCTTGCGTCGCGCCGGGCACGACACTGGCCAAGACGGCGAGCACTATTGCGCCTAGATATACGGTCCGCCGTACCCGCTCGATCATTCGCAAAATTCTCCGGTCCTTGCCTGCGAATCGCAGTTCGCCGCCCGCACCAGGGTGTGTCAAGGCACGGTGGCGCGGTACTTTGCGTTTCAAAACGCCTCTGCTAGAGAGCACTTCGCGGCCGAGCGCGGCCTCGGCGAGCGAGGAACAGTCCCGGGGATGCCGAAGAAAAAGCCGCTCGTCGTCGTAACCCGGCGCCTGCCCGACGTCGTCGAAACGCGCATGCGCGAGCTGTTCGACACGCGCCTCAACGCCGACGACCACCCAATGACGCAAGACGAGCTGATCGCGGCCATGAAGACAGCCGACGTGCTCGTGCCGACCATCACCGACCGC
>DATNNN010000020.1:0-3866 GCA_035601815.1 Xanthobacteraceae bacterium
CGCCAGAAGCCGAAATCCTGGAAGCCGGCGTAGCCGGCGGCCTCCGGATGGCGGGCGAGGAAGCGCCGCCGTGCCGCCTCGTCATCGGTGGGTGCGATGCGGCCGACGAGGCTCACCCGGCTGACCGCCAAGGGGTCGCCCGGCCGGCGCTCGTCCACCATGAGCGACACCCGCGGATCGGCGGCGATGTTCATGGTGTGGCGGGCGAGGCGCGACAGCAGCGTCACCGGTGTGCCGTCCATCAGGGTGGCGACACTCACCAGCGACGCGTAGGGCGCGCCGCCCGGCAAAAGCGTCGCCAGCGCCCCGGTGCGCGCCTCGCGGATCAGGCGTTTCGCCACTCGTTTGGCGTCGAATTCGCCGGTCACCGGGGCTTCTCCTCTTCGCAAAGGCGCATGGAACTTAGCAATTCACAGGGTTGGCGTGCAGCGACGCAAGGGGCTATTTTGCGCTATCCCGGGATGCGCCCTGCCGTCACATTTCGGCCCCGCCCGCGGGCTTGGTCGCCGCGGCGACGATCGAATCCGCGCGGGGTGCGCGAAGGGACCAGGAGATTTCATGCCCACCATCGCTCTCGTGGATGACGACCGCAACATCCTCACCTCGGTATCGATCGCGCTCGAGGCGGAAGGCTACCGCATCCTCACCTACACCGACGGCGCCTCGGCGCTCGACGGCTTCAAGACCAACCCGCCCGACCTCGCCATCCTCGACATCAAGATGCCGCGCATGGACGGCATGGAGCTGCTCCGCCGCCTGCGCCAGAAGACCGATCTGCCGGTGATCTTCCTCACCTCCAAGGACGAGGAGATCGACGAGTTGTTCGGCCTGAAAATGGGCGCCGACGATTTCATCCGCAAGCCGTTCTCGCAACGCCTCCTGGTCGAGCGCGTCAAGGCGGTGCTGCGGCGCGCCGCGCCCAAGGACGGCAGTGCTGCGACGAAGGAGATCGATGCGGCGAAGGCGCTTGAGCGCGGCGATCTGCGCATGGACCCAGAACGCCACACCTGCACCTGGAAGGGCGACCCGGTGACGCTGACGGTGACCGAGTTCCTCATCCTGCAGGCGCTGGCGACGCGGCCAGGCGTGGTGAAGAGCAGGAACGCGCTCATGGACGCGGCCTACGACGACCAGGTCTACGTCGACGACCGCACCATCGACAGCCACATCAAGCGCCTGCGCAAGAAGTTCAAGTCGGTGGACGACGACTTCGAGATGATCGAAACGCTCTATGGTGTCGGCTACCGCTTCAAGGAGGGCTGAGCCGGCGTCGCCGGCAGGCCGGCCGATGATGAAGGCGGACGTCAAGAAGCCCCGCCCTGCTTCGCCGTGGCGCGCGCGCCTGGCGCCCGTGCTCACGTGGCTGCGCGCGGCGCGGCGTTTCCTCGTCCACCAGGGCTTCTCCTCGATCTCGCGCCGGATCGTGCTCCTCAACCTCGCGGGGCTGCTCGCGCTGGTGTCGGGCATTCTCTATCTCTCGCAGTTCCGCGCCGGCCTGATCGACGCGCGCATCCAGAGCATGGTGATCCAGGGCGAGATCATCGCCGGCGCCATTGCCGGCTCGCCCTCGGGCGATCCGCAGATCACCACGCTCGACCGCGACCGCCTGTTGGAATTGCAGGCGGGCGAGAGCTACGGTCCCGACGACCCGACGGCGCTCGAGTTCCCCATCAATCCCGAGCGCATCGCTCCGATCCTGCGCCGCCTCGTCACCCCCACCAACACCCGCGCCCGCATCTACGACCGCGACGGCACGCTCTTGCTCGACACCCGCACCCTCTACTCGCGCGGCGACATCCTGCGTTTCGACCTGCCGTCGCCGGCGGAGAAGCCGAGCTTCCTACGGCGGCAGTGGAACTCCGTCGCGCGCCGCCTGTCGCGCTTCGACCTGCCGCTCTACGAGGAGCTCGGCTATGCCAACGGCAAGGGCTATCCCGAGGTGGTGCAGGCCACCGCCGGCCAGAACGCGAGCGTGGTGCGGGCGAACGAGCGCGGCGAGGTCATCGTGTCGGTGGCGGTGCCGGTGCAGCGCTTCCGCGGCGTACTCGGCTCCCTCCTGCTCTCCACCCAGGGCGGCGAGATCGACGCCGCGGTGGAGGCCGAGCGCTTCGTCATCGTGCGGGTGTTCCTGGTGGCGGCCGCCGTCATGGTGGTGCTGTCGTTCCTGCTCGCCGGCACCATCGGCGGCCCGGTGCGGCGGCTTGCCGAGGCCGCCGAAGGCGTGCGCCGGCGCCTTCGCTCGCGCATCCAGATTCCCGACTTCACCTACCGCGCCGACGAGATCGGCCACCTTTCCGGCGCGATCCGCGACATGACCGACGCGCTCTACGCCCGCATCGACGCGATCGAGAGCTTCGCCGCTGACGTGGCGCACGAGCTGAAGAACCCGCTCACCTCACTGCGCTCGGCGGTGGAGACGCTGCCGCTCGCCAAGAGCGAGGAGTCGCGCAAGCGTCTGCTCGCCGTGATCGAGCACGACGTGCGCCGGCTCGACCGCCTCATCACCGACATCGCCGACGCGAGCCGCCTCGACGCCGACCTGCAACGCGACGAGGCGGTGTCCGTCGACATCGAGAAGCTGCTCGAGGCCCTGGTCACGCTAGCCAACGAGGTGCCGCGCGAGGACGAGGTGCGCCTCATGCTGTCGCTGGAGCGGGCGCCGGGGGCGCCGGCCGGCTACGCGGTGCCGGGCAACGAGTCGCGCCTCGGCCAGGTCATGGACAACCTCGTGACCAACGCCCGCTCGTTCTCGCCCAAGGCCGGCACCGTACGCATCGCCTGCCGCCGCCTGAAGAACGAGGTCGAGATCCTGGTCGACGACGACGGTCCGGGCGTCCGCCCCGAGGCGCTGGCGCGCATCTTCGACCGCTTCTACACCGACCGGCCGGAGCACGGCTTCGGACAGAACTCCGGTCTCGGGCTCTCCATCTCGAAACAGATCGTCGAAGGTCACGGCGGCCGCATCTGGGCGGAGAACCGCATGACGCGCGAGGCCGTGGCCGGCGCCCGCTTCATCGTGCGCCTGCCCGCCGCCTGAGCATGGGCGAAGAGACCGTCCACGCCACCGCCGTGCTGGTGGGCAATCGCGCGGCGTTGATCCGCGGGCCGGCGGGCAGCGGCAAGACGCGGCTCGCCCTCGCCCTGATCGACGCGGCGCACACGGGGGTGCTTCCCTTCGCCCGCCTCGTCGCCGACGACCGGGTTCGGCTTTCTGTGGCGCACGGCCGCCTCATCGCCACGGCGCCGGACGCGATCCGCGGCCTCGTCGAGGTCCGCGGCCTCGGCATCCGCACGCTTCCTCACGAAGCGCGCGCGGTGGTGGGACTCGTGGTCGATCTCGCCGCCGCCGACGGCCGCCGCATGGCGGCGGAGGCCGGGCGCGAAATCGTCCTCCTAGGGGTGAAGCTGCCGCGGCTCGCGGTCGCGGCCGGCCAGGAACCCCTACCAATGGTGCTCGGCAGGGTTTCAACCCTTGCTGGGGCTTGATTTTCACCCCTTGCCTTCGCACATGCACACAAGGATTATGTCCGCCCGCCGGCGGTTAGTCCCTGGGCCGGCAGAGCTTCCATGATCGGCATCGTCATCGTCACCCACGGCCGTCTCGCCGTTGAGTTCCGCGCCGCCCTCGAACACGTGGTCGGTCCGCAACGGCAGATCGAGACCGTCACCATCGGCCCTGATGACAACATCGAGGGCCGGCGCGAGGACATCCTCGACGCAGTGCACAAGGCCGACTCCGGCTCGGGCGTCGCCATCCTCACCGACATGTTCGGCGGCACGCCTTCCAACCTCGCGATTTCCTGCATGGACGCGCCCAAGGTCGAGGTGGTGGCCGGCATCAACCTGCCCATGCTGGTGAAGCTGGC
>DATNNN010000021.1:0-4932 GCA_035601815.1 Xanthobacteraceae bacterium
ATCATTCTCACCCGCGTCGACGGCGACGGCCGCGGCGGTGCCGCGCTCTCGATGCGCGCGGTCACCGGCAAGCCGATCAAGCTCATCGGCACCGGCGAGCGCATGGACGCGCTTGAGGACTTCGATCCCGCCCGCATCGCCAGCCGCATCCTCGGCATGGGCGACGTGGTGGCGCTCGTCGAGAAGGCGGCGGAGAGCGTCGACCTCGACAAGGCCAAGGCCACCGCCGAGCGCATGCGCCGGGGCGCCTTCGACCTCAACGACCTGCGCGAGCAGCTCATTCAGATGGAGAAGATCGGCGGCATGAGCGGCATGCTGGGCCTGATCCCGGGCATCGCCAAGATGAAGGAGCAGATTGCGTCGGCCAATCTCGACGACCGGGTGGTCAAGCGCCAGAAGGCGATCATTGACTCCATGACGCCGAAAGAGCGCCGCAACCCCGACGTCCTCAAGGCGAGCCGCAAGAGGCGCATCGCCGCCGGCTCCGGCACCAAGGTCGAGGACATCAATCGTCTGCTCAAGATGCATCGCCAGATGGCGGACATGATGAAGGCCATGGGCAAGCGCGGCGGCCTCGGCCGGCTCGGCAGCATGCTCGGCATGGGCGGCGGGGCGCCGAGCCCGGAAGAGATGCAGAAGCTCGCCGAGAAGATGCCGCAGCTCGGCGGCATGCCCGCCAATTTTCCCGGCGGACTGCCGGGTCTGCCCGGCAAGCTCCCCAGTCTCGGCGGCCTGCCCGGCCTTGGATCGCCGCTGAAAAAGAAATGAACTGAACGCGAACGGAACCAACGAAAGGAACTTCCATGCTCGTCATTCGTCTCGCCCGTGCCGGCGCCAAGAAGCGCCCGCAGTATCGTGTGGTGGTGGCCGACTCGCGCTTTCCGCGCGACGGCCGCTTCATCGAGAAGCTCGGCACCTACAATCCGCAGCTCGCCAAGGACTCCAAGGAGCGGGTGAAGCTCGAGCTCGAGCGCATCCAGTATTGGATGTCCAAGGGCGCGCAGCCGAGCGACCGGGTGCTGCGCTTCCTCGACGCCGCCGGCGTGCGCAAGCGCGAGCCGCGCAACAACCCGCAGAAAGCCAAGCCCCGCGTGAAGAAGAGCGAGGCCGAGGCGGCGGCTGCGGCTGCTGCGGCGCCCAAACCGGCGGCACCCGCCGCGGCTCCCGCTCCTGCTGAACCCGCCACGCCCGCGGGCGAGGCGGCGGCGAGCTGACGTTGCGGCGCGTCTGCGTCGCCAAGATCGGCGCCGCCCATGGCCTGCGCGGCGAGGTTCGGCTTTTCTCGTTCACCCGCGAGCCCATGGCGGTGCGCGGCTACGGGCCGTTCGAGGATGAAAGCGGCGAGCGGTCGCTTGTCCTCGAGGCGCTGCGGAACGCGGGCGATCATCTCGTGGCGCGCTTCGAGGGGGTGAACGATCGCGACGCGGCGCGTGCGCTCACCAACGTCTCGCTCTATGTGCCGCGCGCGCGTCTGCCGGAGCCGGAAGCGGAGAGCTTCTATCATGCGGACCTCATCGGGCTCAGGGTGCAGGCGAAGGACGGCCGCGCGCTCGGCACGGTCGCGGCGGTGCAGGACTATGGCGCCGGCGGCATCCTTGAGATCGCGCCCGCGTCGGGCGGTGAGGCGGTGATGCTGCCGTTCGTGGAGGCGTTCGTGCCCGAGGTCGATCTTCAAGCCGGCGTCATCGTCGTCGATCCGCCGGCTGGGATCTTTGCCGGCGAGCAAGCGGACGAAGGCCGATGACCTGGCGGGCGAGCGTAGTCACCTTGTTTCCGGAGCTTTTTCCCGGGCCGCTTGGTGCAAGCCTCGCCGGCCGCGCGCTGGGAAGCCTGTGGTCGTGCGACACCGTCGACATCCGGGCGCACGCGCTCGACAAGCATCGCTCGGTTGACGACACGCCGGCGGGCGGCGGTCCCGGCATGGTGATGCGCGCCGACGTGCTCGCGCGCGCGCTCGACGCGGCGGCGCCGGCGGGCGATGCGCGTCCGCGCGTCCTGCTGACGCCGCGCGGCCGGCCGCTCACGCAAAGCCGCGTGCGTGAGCTCGCCGGCGGGCCGGGTGTCGTGCTCGTCTGCGGCCGCTATGAGGGCATCGACGAACGGATCGTCGCCGCGCGCGGCCTCGAAGAGATTTCCGTGGGCGACTTCGTGCTGTCGGGAGGCGAGATCGCCGCCTACGCGCTGCTCGATGCCTGCGTACGGCTTTTGCCGGGGGTGATGGGCAAGGAGACGTCGGGCGCCGACGAGAGTTTCGAGGCGGGCCTCTTGGAATACCCGCAGTACACCCGGCCGCAGGAGTTCGAGGGCCGCCCGATCCCCGAGGTGCTCGTTTCCGGTGATCACGGCAAGGTGGCGGCGTGGCGCCGCAGCGAGGCGCAGCGGACGACCCGCGAGCGGCGGCCCGATCTGTGGCAGCGTCGCCAACGGCCTGAAAAGGAATGACAAAGTGCGCGCGATGTCGTATAGGCGCGGCCGACCCCGATCTTCAGTCCGTTCAGAACGCCCGCGCAGCGGGGGGCCGAGGTGAGCCATGAATATCCTGGAAACGATCGAGCGCGAGGAGATCGCAAGGCTCTCCAAAGGCAAGGAAATCCCGGCGTTCGCCCCGGGCGACACGGTGCTCGTCAACGTCAAGGTGGTGGAAGGCGAGCGCACCCGCATCCAAGCCTATGAGGGCGTCTGCATCGCCCGCTCGGGCGCCGGGCTGCATGAGAGCTTCACGGTGCGCAAGATTTCGTACGGCGAGGGGGTCGAGCGCGTTTTTCCGCTCTACTCACCGATGATCGATTCCATCGAGGTGGTGCGCCGCGGCGAAGTGCGCCGGGCCAAGCTCTACTATCTGCGCCAACGCCGCGGCCGCAAGGCTCGCATCTCCGAGAAGCAGGACTATATCGCTGAGGAAGGGGCGCAAGCCGCCGCTTTCCCCGTCGCGGACACCAAGGCCGCGGGGGCTAAGACGGAGTAGCGAGCCGCATGACGCCGCGCACCCTCTACGACAAGATCTGGGACGATCACGTCGTCCACACGCAGCCGGACGGCACTTGCCTCCTCTATGTCGACCGCCATCTCGTGCATGAGGTGACGAGCCCGCAGGCCTTCGAGGGCCTGCGCATGGCTGGCCGCAAGGTGCGCGCGCCGGAGAAGACGCTCGCCGTCGTCGATCACAACATCCCGACCACCGACCGCTCGAAGGGCATCGCCGATCGGGAGTCGGCGATCCAGATCGACACCATGGCGGCGAACGCACGCGACTTCGGCATCGAATATTTCAACGAGCACGACCGCCGGCAAGGCATCTGTCACATCATCGGGCCGGAGCAGGGCTTCACGCTGCCCGGCACCACCATCGTCTGCGGCGACAGCCATACCTCGACCCACGGCGCCTTCGGCGCGCTGGCGTACGGCATCGGCACCTCGGAGGTGGAGCACGTGCTCGCGACGCAAACGCTGATCCAGAAGAAGGCGAAGAACATGCGCGTCACCGTCGACGGCAAGCTGCCGGACGGCGTCAGCGCCAAGGACATCATCCTCGCCATCATCGGCGAGATCGGCGCCGGCGGCGGCACCGGCCACGTGATCGAGTACGCCGGCGAAGCGGTCCGCGCCCTCTCCATGGAAGGGCGGATGACCATCTGCAACATGTCGATCGAGGGCGGGGCGCGGGCCGGCATGATCGCGCCCGACGACAAGGCATACACCTACCTTAAGGATCGGCCGCGTTCGCCCAAGGGCGGCGATTGGGACGCCGCCATGCGCCACTGGCAGACGCTCATGTCCGATGACGGCGCCGGGTTCGACTTGGAAATCAAGCTCGATGCCGCGCGTCTGCCGCCGCTCGTGACCTGGGGCACGAGCCCGGAGGACGTGGTTTCGGTCACCGGCGTGGTGCCCGATCCGAGCCTTATCGATGACGCGCGCCGGCGCGAGACCAAGCAGCACGCGCTCGCGTACATGGGGCTCACGCCCGGCACCAAGATCACCGACATCAAGCTCGATCGCATCTTCATTGGCTCTTGCACCAACGGCCGCATCGAGGACCTGCGCCTCGTCGCCAAGATCGTGGGCGAGCGCAAGGTCAACCCGAACCTGCGCGCCATGATCGTGCCCGGCTCGGGCCTGGTGAAGGCGCAGGCGGAAGCCGAAGGGCTCGACAAGATTTTCAAGGCTGCCGGCTTCGAATGGCGCGAGCCCGGCTGCTCCATGTGCCTCGGCATGAACCCGGACAAGCTCAAGCCGGAGGAGCGCTGCGCCTCGACCTCGAACCGCAACTTCGAGGGCCGCCAGGGCTACAAGGGCCGCACGCACCTCGTGTCGCCGGCGATGGCGGCGGCGGCGGCGATCGCCGGCCGCTTCGTCGACGTGCGCACCTGGCCGACGCACTGATCCGAATCCGGACTGCAAAACGAAAACGGGCGCATCTGCGGATGCGCCCGTCTTTTTTGAGCCGGTGGGTTAGTCTTGCGGACTTACCACCAGTAGCGGCTGCGCCAACGGCGATGCCAGCGGCCGCGGCTTTCCCAACGGCTATGCCAGCAACGGCCCCAGCGGCAACGCACGTCGAGCACCGCCGAATCGGCGGCGGGCGAGGTTTGCGTGATGCCAAGGTGAGTGGCGGCGGCTTGAGCCGGCGCCGACGCAAATGCCGCAAGGCCGAGGCTGGCTGCGGCGGCAACACAGAGCACGAGTTTCCTCATCTCAATGTCCTCCTCAATCTAGCGCCTAGCGCTTAGCGCCAACGGCGGCTGCGCCAACGGCGATGCCAGCTGCCGCGGCTTTCCCAGCGGCGATGCCACTGAGCCTGCACGACGGACGAGTCCATCGTTTCCATCGCGGGCACAGCCTGCGTGATGCCGAGGTGGGTCGCGGCGGCCTGGGCGGGCGCCGTGGCGAACGCCGCGAGACCGAGCGTGCCGGCCGCGGCGATAGCGAGAG
>DATNNN010000022.1:0-2480 GCA_035601815.1 Xanthobacteraceae bacterium
ACGTCGAACTCGCGCACCGCCCGGCCGCCGTCGGCTTCTGTGCCGGCGGGCTTGAGGAAGGTGAGGAGGTTCAGCGAGGCGAGGTTGCACGCCGTATCGTCGAGGAACATGTACTCCGAGCACGGGTTGGAGGCGCGGATCGGCCCCGACACCGGACAGGTGTGCCAGTCGTTCACCGTGGTGTGGAACTGGATGCCGGGATCGGCGCAGGCCCAGGCGGCATGCCCGATCTTTTCCCACAGCTCGCGTGCCTTCAGCGTGTGCGCCACCTCGCCGGATTTGCGCCAGGTGAGGTTCCAGTTGCCGTCGGCTTCGACCGCGCGGAGGAACTCATCGTTGACGCGCACCGAGTTGTTGGAGTTCTGGCCGGAGACGGTCAGATACGCCTCGGAATCCCAATCGGTGTCGTAGGTCGGGAAGTGGATGTCCTTGTAGCCTTGCTTGGCGAACTGGATGACGCGCTTGATCAAATTGTCGGTCACCGCCGCGCGGCGCGCTGCCTTGATCTCGCGCTTGAGCGCCGGGTTCTTCTCCGGGTCGAAGCAGTCGTCGCCTTCGCCCTCACAGTTGATGCAGGCCTTCATCACGGCCTTGAGGTGCTTGGCGACCGTCTTCGAGCCGGTGACCAGCGCCGCCACCTTCTGCTCTTCCAGCACCTTCCAGTCGATGTAGTTCTCGATGTCCGGGTGGTCGACGTCGACCACCACCATCTTGGCGGCGCGCCGCGTGGTGCCGCCCGACTTGATGGCACCCGCGGCGCGGTCGCCGATCTTGAGGAAGGACATTAAGCCCGACGAGCGCCCGCCGCCGGAGAGCCGCTCGTTCTCACCGCGCAGCTTGGAGAAATTCGAGCCCGTGCCCGAGCCGTATTTGAACAGCCGCGCTTCGCGCACCCACAGGTCCATGATCCCGTTCTCGTTGACGAGATCGTCCTCCACCGACTGGATGAAGCAGGCGTGCGGCTGCGGGTGCTCGTAGGACGAGGTCGCGCGCACGAGCTCCTTGTTGAACGGGTCGACGTAGAAGTGGCCCTGGCTCGGGCCGTCGATGCCGTAGGCCCAGAAGAGGCCCGTGTTGAACCATTGCGGCGAGTTGGGTGCGGCCATCTGCATCGCCAGCATGTAGCAATGCTCGTCGAAGAAGGCGCGCGCGTCCTCCTCGCGGTCGAAATAGCCGCCCTTCCAGCCCCAGTAGGTCCAGGTGCCGGCCAGGCGATCGAACACCTGTTTCGCCGACGTCTCGCCCACGGCGCGCTCGCCCTTGGGCAGCGCTTCCAGCGCCCGCTCGTCGGCCACCGCGCGCCACAGCCAGGAGGGGACGCTCTCCTCCTCCACGCGCTTGAGCTTCTTCGGCACGCCCGCCTTGCGGAAATATTTCTGCGCCAAGACGTCGGTCGCCACCTGCGACCAGTGCTCGGGCACTTCCATGTTCTCGAGGCGGAAGACGATCGAGCCGTCCGGGTTGCGGATCTCGCTCGTGGTGAGACGGAAGGCGATCCCGTCGTAGGGGGACCGGCCGTGCTTGGTGTAACGGCGCTCAATGCGCATGGTATTTCAACCCCTGATCGGCGCCGGCCCGTCCCGCCGGCACCTGAATTATGGCTCAAGGCCGCTGCCCGAGCCTCCCCGTCAATTTAACCCGCTAAGCGGGTTCTCGTTTCTTTCCCGGCGAGACGGAAAGCTTACCTGCCCGCCGCGAACGCATGGGTTCGCCGCGCGGAGTTGCTCTCTCTCGTTCGGGAGTGTGGGCGCGACATAAGCCACTCCGCGCCGCACAGACTGACAACTTAGGTCGACTCGTTCTTTCCCGTCAAGCTCTAGTGTAAGAACGTGAACGAACCCCTAAATCTGGTGGTGAGTACTGGTACTTATGGGGACAACTCGGAAACGCCGGTCCCCTTTCCCTCCCGCGATTGGTGGGCGGATTCGGGCGGCCCTTCAAGGCCGCGACCCGGCATGAGGCGAAAAATATTTCGCTTGCCGCCGAGGCCGGACGGCCGGCAACGAGAAAAAACTGAGTCGCGCCCCTCACGCCGGGCGCTCGCGCGACGCGTCCTTGCCGGACTTCTTTCCTGACGCCGCGACGGTGATCTGCCGCCGGGGCGGCAGCGCGTGCGGATATTCCGCCTGCGTCGAATTCCATTCCGCCGGTCTTCCCTAGCGCTTCATCTTGCTACAGAAGCGCCGCCAAGTCGCGGCCCTCGTGCTAGACTTGCCCCGGGTTTGCTGGCAGAACGCGGCGCTCCGGTGATCGATGAAAAACTTTATTTTGCGCCTCTTCACCTGGTGGAACGGCGCCACCTTCGGCACGCTGTGGTGGACGTGGCGCTACGGCGAGCCCGTCGGCGAGGACGAGTTCGGCAACCGCTACTTCCGCTCCAAGGGCGGCGCCATCGACCCGGCGCTCGGCCGCGAGCGCCGCTGGGTGATCTACAACGGCCTCGTCGAGGCCTCGCGCGTCCCGCCGTCCTGGCATGGCTG
>DATNNN010000023.1:0-4641 GCA_035601815.1 Xanthobacteraceae bacterium
GGCCACGCCGGCACGGTGCCCATGAAGCTCCGCCACGACGCGCTTGCCGGGGCCGCCGAGATCGTCCTCATGGTCGAGCGCATGGCTTTCACGACCGATGGCATGGTGGCGACCGTGGGCAGCCTCACGGTCTATCCCGGCGCGGTGAACATCATTCCGGGAAAGGTGCGCTTCACTCTTGATCTGCGCACGTCTTCGGACGAGCAGCGCCAGGCGACCGTGCGCGAGTTCGACCGCCAGGCGCGCGCCATTACCGCCCGCCGCGGTCTTGCGATCGAAATCGCAACCACCCACGGCATCGCCACCGTGCCCTGCGATCCGCGCCTGCAGGACAATCTCGCCGCCGCCATCGAGGCGGTAGGCGGCAAAGCGATCCGCCTTGCCTCCGGCGCCGGCCACGACGGCATGATGTTCGCGAAAATCTGTCCGATCGTGATGATGTTCGTGCGCTGCAAGGGCGGCGTCAGCCACAATCCGGCCGAGTACGCGAGCCCCCGCGACATGGGCCTCGCCGTCGCGGCACTCGTGCGCTTCATCGAGGGCTTCCGGCCGTGATGTCGGCGCGAAACCTGCTCCGCCTCGTCTCCGACCGCGAATTCGCCCGCGCCGTGGACTTTTTGCAGAAGCTCGTGCGCGTGCCGAGCGACAACCCGCCCGGCCACTGCGCGCCCCACGCGGCGGCGACGGCGACGCTCCTGGAGCTGCTTGGCTTCAAGGTGGAGTTCCATCCGGTACCCGGCGCCGACGTCGCGAGCCGCAGTATGCGCTCGCTGACCAACCTCGTGGTGCGCGAGCGCTTCGGCAGCGGCAAGGGAGCGGTTATCGCGCTGAATGCCCATGGCGACGTGGTGCCGCCGGGCGAAGGCTGGAGCTTCGATCCCTACGGCGGGGTGGAGAAGCGCGGTGCGCTCTACGGCCGCGGTGCCGCGGTGTCGAAGTCCGACTTCGCCACGTATGCTTTTGCTCTGCGCGCGCTGAAGGCAGACCCAGCCGGTCTCGACGGCACGGTGGAATTGCATTTCACCTACGACGAAGAGACCGGCGGCGATCTCGGTCCGCGATGGCTGCTGGAGAATAAAATCAGCACCCCGGACTTCGCCATCTGCGCCGGCTTTTCGTACGCGATCGTGACGGCTCACAACGGCTGCCTGCACCTGGAGGTGATCGTGCGCGGCAAGCAGGCCCATGCCGCCATGCCGGCGAGCGGCGCCGACGCGCTCGAGGCGGCGAACGCAATCCTCACCGCGCTTTATACAGAGCGAAAACGTCTCGCCGGCCGCAAGAGCCGCACCAAGGGTATCGGCTCGCCGCAACTCAACGTCGGGCTCATCGCGGGCGGCATCAACACCAACGTGGTGCCGGACAAGGTGACGATGCGCCTCGACCGGCGGCTGATCCCGGAGGAGAACGGCGCTCGCGCGGAAAAGGCGCTGATCGCGCTTATCAAGCGGGCGGGAACGCGCAAAGGCATAACGGTGGAATGCCGCCGCATCCTGCTGGCGGAGCCGCTGAAGCCGGGAAGGGGCGTGGCGAAGCTGGTGGCGCCGCTCAAGCGGCACGCCCGCGAAGTCCTCGGCGTCGATGTGAAGGCGACCGGCGTGCCGCTCTACACCGACGCACGCCACTATGCGGCGCACGGCGTTCCCACGGTGCTCTATGGCGCGGGCCCCCGCTCGATCCTGGAGGCGAATGCGCATGCCGCCGACGAGCACGTGCAGCTCTCGGACTTACGCGCAGCGACCGCGGTTATCGCGGCGGCGCTGCGCGATCTCCTGAAGGCCTAGAAGCCGACCACCGTGCCGTGCAGGTCGTAGGCGTCGGCGCGCTCGATCTTCACCGTGGCGATCTCGCCGACCTTAAGCGGCCGCCGAGCGCGCACGTGCACCACCCCGTCGATGTCCGGCGCGTCGCCGCGGGTGCGGCCGACGGCAATGCCGTTCTCCACCTTGTCGATGATCACGGGCTCGCGCCGGCCGACCTTACGCTTGAGTTTCTTCGCGCTGATCGCCTGCTGCGTTTCCATGAAGCGTCGGTAGCGCTCCTCCTTCACCTCGTTCGCTACCGGCAGCGCGATGTCGTTCGCCGCCGCACCACGCACGGGCTCGTATTTGAAGCAGCCGACGCGATCAAGCTGCGCTTCCGCAAGAAAGGCGAGGAGCTCGCCGAACTCCGCGTCGCTCTCGCCCGGGAAGCCGACGATGAAGGTGGAGCGGATGGTGATGTCCGGGCAGATCGCGCGCCACGCCGCGATGCGCGCGAGTGTTTTTTCCTGCGCCGCCGGCCGGCGCATGCGCTTCAGCACCGTGGGCGAGCCGTGCTGGAACGGCACGTCGAGATAGGGGAGCAACCGGCCCTCGGCCATGAGCGGGATCGCCTCGTCCACGTGCGGGTAGGGGTAGACGTAGTGCAGCCGCACCCACGCCCCGAGCTCGCCGAGCGCCGTCGCAAGATCGATGAACTTCGCCCGCACGTCGCGGTCGCGCCAGCGGCTTGGCGCATATTTCACGTCGATTCCGTAAGCCGAAGTGTCTTGCGAGATGACCAGCAGCTCCTTCACACCCGCCGCCACCAGCCGCTCCGCTTCGCGCAAGACATCAACCACAGGACGACTTACCAAGTCTCCGCGCAATCGCGGGATGATGCAGAACGAGCAGCGGTTGTTGCAGCCCTCGGAAATCTTCAAGTAAGCGTAATGCCGTGGTGTCAGCTTGATGCCTTGCTCCGGCACGAGGTCGAGGAAGGGGTCGTGCCTCGGCGGCACCGCTGCGTGCACGGCCGTCATTACGCTTTCATATTGCTGCGGGCCGGTGACGGCGAGCACCTTGGGATGTGCGGCGCGGATCACCTCGGGCTCGGCGCCCAGGCAGCCGGTGACGATGACCCGTCCGTTTTCGGCAATGGCGCTGCCGATGGCGGCGAGGCTCTCGTCGCGAGCGGAATCGAGAAAGCCGCAGGTGTTCACCACCACGAGGTCGGCGCCGGCATGCTCGCGCGCGAGCTCGTAGCCCTCGGCGCGCAGCCTGGTGATGATGCGTTCGGAATCCACCAGCGCCTTGGGGCAGCCGAGGGAGACGAAGCTGATTTTGGGAGTGGCTGCGCTCATGAATGGCCTGACTTGACCGGCGGCGTACCGTAGGTGTGGAACGACTCCACCGTTTTCAGGCCCCAGGCCTGTCCCTTGGCAACATCTCGATGTGCCCGGAGATGGGCGAGCTCGTGCATCGGCTCCCGATCTTCCACGCCTTGCTCCCGTTCAGCCGCGCTTGCGATTGCTCGGGGCGTCCTTGTGGACGCCCTCGACCTTCTGCTCGACCTCGACGCTGAGCCGCTGGTAGGCGCCGAGACCAAGGACGATGAGAATTGCGGCGACGAGGAGGGCGGTCGGATAGATCATGTTCGACACGTCCTGCTTGCTCACCTGGAACACGATGACCAGGCCCTCGATGAAAACCGCGATGGCGATCGTAGAGATGAATTTCGTGAGCGAGCGGCGTGCTTCGGAGGCGATGCGCAGCTCGCGGCCGCGGATCACTTCCTCCTCGATGAAATACTTCGCCACGTCGAACACAGCCATGGCGATCACCTGATAGCCGATCGCGGTGAGCATGGCATCGCCGACCTGAGACCACGGCCCGCGCAATGCGGCGATGAGGTCGTAGACGCCGTAGATGACGAGCGCCGCCGCCATCACCATCAACACCGCGCTGGCGAACCCGAATGCAGCCCGCGACAGAACATCCATGACGTGCATGCGTCTTGCTCCTTCGAGTGATGGACGGGGTGACGGCGCCCGGCCGCGTCGCGGCTGCCGTCATACTCCGTATGTATACGGGGGTCGAGGCGTCTTGCGAGCCGACAATATAAAGTAGCTGGCATCTAGTGCTTACGCGATTAGCCAGTGACCTGAGGTCGGCCGGCGTGGAGCATAAGTAATAGTCCGCGTACACAACCGACGTCACGACATGCTCATGGAGAATCTGCGCACGCGCATGTCTCTCGTCACGATGCGTTAACGTCGCGCGCATACTCTGTGCTCAGTTGTTCAATACGATACAGAATCCACGGCGGCATGAATCCAATTTCAAAATGGCTGGAGTCTTCGCGGGCGTCACCCGCGAATCTTTTCTGGCCGCATGATCTGCCTCCACGACGATTTCTGCCGGTAAGCATCGGACGTGCATCGCTATCGCAGCGGCCGGGTCGATTGCGCGTCCTAAAGGAAGCAACGTGAAATCTGTCCACACCGCCTTGGGACGAAGAAAATATGTGCGGCTCCAATCGGAAATGGATCGGCTCCCGAACGGCCTTAACACCCTCTGGGCGCACCTGTGCCCGGAGTAGCGCGGGGGCTGTTCTCAACTTAGCAAAATCGAACGACTGACCCGCCGGCGGGCAACTGCCGGCGGGCTCGTGCGGCGAGTCCGTTAAGCGAACCTCAACCGCTTCATGCCACGACGGCGCCTGTTTCCGGGCACCGCCAGCCATGACCCCCCAAACCATCCGCCAGCCGAACTTCGCCTTGCTCCTGGTTGCCGTCTGGCTGTTCGGCCTCGTGCAGGCGGTGGCCGGTGCCTGGAATCTATCGGGCGCGAAGCTCATCGACGGCGACGATGCGTTGCGCCTGCTTCAGGTGCGCGATTT
>DATNNN010000024.1:0-3709 GCA_035601815.1 Xanthobacteraceae bacterium
GCGCGGGCCCGACCACAAGCCCGAGTTCAAGATCGCCGTCGAGCTTCCCGGTCTCGACGTCGGCGAAGGCGTCGGCCGCACCAAGCGCGACGCCGAGCAGGCCGCCGCCGCCATGATGCTGGCGCGGGCGAGCGCGCTCGCAAGCTCCGATGCGTGAACCCGCCGCGCGCACGCGCTGCGGCTTCGTCGCGCTCATCGGCGCGCCCAACGTCGGCAAGTCGACGCTCGTCAACGCGCTGGTCGGCGCCAAGGTGTCGATCGTGTCGCCGAAGGTGCAGACCACGCGGATGCCGGTGCGCGGCATCGTGATCTCCGGCGAAAGCCAGATCATCTTCGTCGACACGCCCGGCATCTTCGCGCCGAAGCGGCGTCTCGACCGCGCCATGGTGGACGCGGCGTGGACCGGCGCCGGCGCGGCGGACATGGCGGCGCTGGTGGTCGACGCGGCGAAGGGTCTCGACGAGGAGACCGGCGCGATCTTGGGCAAGCTCGCGCAGGGCAGGGGAAAGAACGTGCTGATCCTGAACAAGATCGACCTCGTGCCGCGCGACCGGCTGTTGGGGCTCACCCAGGAGGCGAACGCGCGGGTGCCGTTCGAGCGCACTTTCATGATCTCGGCGCTGAAGGACGACGGCGTCGCCGACGTGCGCGATTATTTCGCCGGCGCCGTGCCGCAGGGGCCCTGGCACTATCCGGCCGACGAGATCAGCGACGTGCCGTTCCGCCTCATGGCCGCAGAGATCACGCGCGAGAAACTGTATCTGCGCCTGCATCAGGAATTGCCGTATCAATCGACGGTGGAAACCGATTCGTGGGAGGAGCGCAAGGACGGCTCGGTGCGCATCGAGCAGACGGTGTTCGTCGCCCGCGACGGGCAGAAGAAGATTGTGCTCGGCGAGGGCGGCCGCATGATCAAGTCGATCTCGATGGAGGCGCGGAAAGAGATCGCGGCCGCCGTCGAGAAGCCCGTGCACCTGTTCCTGCATGTGAAGGTGCGCGAAGATTGGCAGGACGACCCGGAGCGCTACCGCGCGGCGGGACTGGAGTTTCCGAAGGGATAATTTGCCGCGCCCGGAATTCTCCTGGGCGAGAGACGCGAACGATGGAATGGACCGACCAAGCGATCGTATTGGGCTCGCGCCGTCACGGCGAGACGAGCGCGATCGTCGAGTTGATGACCTTGGGTCACGGCCGCCACCTTGGTCTCATGCGCGGCGGCGCGTCGCGGCGCCACGCCGCCATGCTGCAGGCGGGGAACGGTGTGCGCGCCACCTGGCGGGCGCGGCTGCACGAGCATCTCGGCTACTACATGCTCGAGCCGATTGAGCTCCGCGCCGACCGGCTGATGGCGAGTGCCGCGGCTAGCTACGGCATCCAGACCATTGCCGCGCTGTTGCGGCTTCTGCCCGAGCGCGACCCGCACGAGCGGCTGTTCCACGCGCTCGCCGATCTCGTCGGGCAACTGGATCGCGCCGGTGTCGCGCCGGCGCTCGTGCGCTTCGAGCTCGACCTTCTCGCTGAGCTCGGCTTCGGCCTCGATCTCGCCGCTTGCGCCGCCACCGGGATCGCGGGTGAGCTGATTTATGTATCGCCGAAGTCCGGACGCGCGGTGTCGCGCGATGCGGGCGAGCCGTGGAAGGACCAGTTGCTGGCGCTGCCCCGCTTTCTCTCCGGCGAGGCGGAGGCGAGCGGCGAGGAGATCGCCGCCGGCTTCGCGCTCACTGGCTTTTTCCTGACGCGGCGCGTCTACGAGCCGCGCGGGTTGGAGCTTCCCGACGTGCGGGCGGCGTTGATCGCGGCGCTGGCGCGGGCGGCGTAAGTCCGGCAAAAAATAGCCGGCCGGTGGGGGGCCGGCCAGCAATTCCCGGTTCGAACGCGGGGACGGCAATCAGTACTTGGGCTTCTTCGGCTTGTAGCCGTACGGCTTGTGCTTGCGGATCGGCGGGCAACACTGCACGTGCTTCACGCGCACGCAGCGGCCGCAACGGTCCCGCTTTACGCAGTGACGTCCGCACCGGTAGCGCACATCCTGCAGCAGTGCGACGTCGGCCAGGGCGCTTTGAATGACGCTGCCGGTTGCGGCCGGCGCGGCGCTCACGCCGGCCGTTGCGCCCAGCAACAGGCCGCCCGCGAGCAGCGCGGACCACACTAAGGTTTTCATTGGTTTTCTCCCCTCTTGGTTGCCGCATTACAACTATAGCAGGCTAAGCAAGTAATTACACTAATAGATAGTAATGGCCGGGAAACCGGCTTCTTCCCTTGTTCCCGCCGGAAACCCTTGGTAGCGCTGGATTTATGGGCAAGCGGGTGATTCCCCCGGCCGACCGCGGGATCGAGGTGGTCGAGCTCAAGGACGCGCTGGAAGAGCGCTATCTCGCCTACGCGCTCTCCACCATCATGCACCGGGCGCTACCGGACGCGCGCGACGGGCTGAAGCCCGTGCACCGGCGCATCCTCTACGGCATGCGGCTCTTGCGCCTCGATCCCGGCGCCACCTTCAAGAAGTCGGCGAAGATCGTCGGCGACGTGATGGGCAACTTCCATCCGCACGGCGACCAGGCGATCTACGACGCGCTGGTGCGCCTCGCCCAGGACTTCGCCTCGCGCTATCCGCTGGTCGACG
The DNA here is from genome assembly GCA_035601815.1 of Xanthobacteraceae bacterium. Classification (GTDB taxonomy): domain Bacteria; phylum Pseudomonadota; class Alphaproteobacteria; order Rhizobiales; family Xanthobacteraceae; genus DATNNN01. The sequence goes on from DATNNN010000024.1 coordinate 2,624, forward strand.
GGCAGGGCAACTTCGGCAACATCGACGGCGACAGCGCCGCCGCCTACCGCTACACCGAGGCGCGCATGAGCGACGTCGCGCGCCTGTTGCTCGACGGCATCGACGAGGACGCGGTCGAGTTCCGCGCCAACTACGACGGGCAATCGCAAGAGCCGGTGGTGCTGCCGGCAGCGTTCCCCAACCTCTTGGCCAACGGCGCCACCGGCATCGCGGTGGGCATGGCGACCTCGATCCCGCCGCACAACGTGGCCGAGCTCCTCGACGCGGCACTCCATCTCATCGACAAGCCCAAGGCGAAGAGCCGCGAGCTCCTGAAATTCGTGCGCGGACCCGACTTTCCCACCGGCGGCCTCATCGTCGACGACAAGTCGACGATCGCCGAGGCCTACGTCAGCGGCCGCGGTTCGTTCCGCGTGCGCGCGCGCTGGCACAAGGAGGACACGGGGCGGGGCACCTGGGTTGCGGTGGTGTCGCAGATTCCGTATCTGGTGCAGAAGTCGCGGCTGATCGAGAAGATCGCGGAGCTGCTAAGCGCGAAGAAGCTGCCGTTGCTTGCCGACGTGCGCGACGAATCGACGGAGGAAGTGCGGGTCGTGCTCGAGCCGCGCTCGCGTAACGTGGACCCGGCGCTCCTCATGGAGTCGCTGTTCAAGCTCACCGAGCTCGAGAACCGCTTTCCGCTGAACCTCAACGTGCTCACCGGCGGCAAGGTGCCGCAGGTGATCGGCCTCGCCGAGTGCTTGCGCGAATGGCTCGACCACCGCCGCGACGTGCTGCAGCGGCGCTCGCGCCATCGCCTGGCCGAGATCAAGCATCGCCTGGAGGTGCTTGGCGGCTTCCTCATCGCCTATCTCAACCTCGACGCGGTGATCAAGATCATTCGCCGCGAGGACGAGCCGAAGCCGGTGTTGATGAAGCGCTTCAGGCTCTCCGAGGTGCAGGCGACGGCCATCCTCGACATGCGGCTGCGCAATTTGCGCAAGCTCGAGGAGCTGGAGATCAAGCGCGAGCACAAGGCGCTCGGCGAGGAGAAGAAGCAAATCGAGAAGCTCTTGGCCTCGCCGGTGCAGCAGTGGAAGGCGATCG
>DATNNN010000025.1:0-3511 GCA_035601815.1 Xanthobacteraceae bacterium
TCGGCGTCGTTTCGGCGAAAGCCGGCACCTCGGCGGCGAAATCGTCGAGCCATCGCACCAGGCGCGGATGCGTTGCGCGCCACCTTCCCGCGAAGCGGAAATCGAGATAGCCGAGCGCGCAGGCGACCGCGATCGTGCCCACGTGAATCATCGGCGTCAGTGGCGGCGGCGCCTGCTCCAGCGCCGCGAGCGCGCGTTCGACCTTACCGGCCTGGTGCTCGACCCAGCGCGGCTCGCGCCGCTCTTCGGCACGCCAGCGCTGCTCGTAGATCTGCAGAATGGCGGCGTCCATGATGCCGTCGCCGAGCGCCTGCAGGCGCAGCGCCTCGATGCGCGCCGCCGGATCGCGCGGCACGATGCGGCCGCCGCCGGCGCGATGATCGAGGTATTCCAGGATCACCGGCGAATCGTAGAGCGCGGTACCGTCCTCGAGCATGAGCGCCGGGACTTTCCCCAACGGGTTCTGCTTGCGCAGAACGTCGGCCGGATCTGTGGTCTCGGCCGCGACGATCTCGATCTCGCGCGCGAGCCCGGCGAGCGCCGCGCCGATCCGCACCTTGCGGACGAACGGCGAGGCCGCCGAAAAGCGCAGCGTCAGCATGGCCGCGCTATTTCGCCGGAGCCGCGTAGCCCCACTAGGCGGACCGGAGATTGACGGCCTTCGGCCCTTTGCCGCGCTGGTCGGGTTCGACATCGAAGGAGACGCGCTGGCCTTCGCTCAAGATACCGAGTCCCGACTGGGTCACCGCCGATACGTGCACGAACACGTCGCGGCTGCCGTCGTCGGGATGGATGAAGCCAAAGCCCTTTTCGTTGTTGAAAAATTTCACGGTGCCGGTCGGCATTCGTCTGCTCCTGTCGTCGTCGAGACCCATCTATCTAGGACATTGGCAAGCCAATGAAAAGCGCCTGCGCCGCCCGTCACATTTAATCCTGACCGGCGAGGCGATCGATGCGGAAGCCGGCGCCGGCGCGGCCGAGACGGGCAACGAGCGCCGGCAGCAAGATCCGCATCTCGCCTTCGAGCCGCCACGGCGCGTTGACGGCGATCAGGCCGCAACTGGCAAGCGGCGCGTCGGGGCGTGGCGCGCCGACGGCGAGCTCGAGGCGCAGGATTTTCGAGATGCCGAGGCGGGACACGCGGCGGCAGAAGCTTTCGGCTGCGCGCGGCTCCTTGATCGCGTACCACAGAAGGTAGCTGCCGCCGGCGAAACGCCGGTGTGCGTCCGCGAGGCCGTCGAGCATGCGCTCGAACTCATCAGGTTCCTCGAACGGCGGATCGACGAGCACGAGACCGCGCCGCTCCGGCGGCGGCAGCTGCGCCTTGAGCGCGGTCCAGCCGTCGAGCTCCGACACCTTGGCGCGCCGGTCGCGGCCGAGCGCCGCGATGAGGGCCTTGCGGGCGCCGGGCTCACGCTCGCAGAAGATCATGCGGTCCTGCGGCCGGCACAGCGCCCGGGCGATCCGCGGCGAGCCGGGATAGTAGCGGAGCCCGCCTTCGCCGTTCTCGGCGCGGACGAGGGCGAGGTAAGGCTCGAGCAAGGCGCCGGCGTCGCCCCCCGGTGGGTCGTCGAACAGCTTGCCGATGCCGCTCCGCCATTCGCCGGTGCGCTTCGCCTCCGCTCCGTGCAGGTCGTAGCGGCCGGCGCCGGCGTGGGTGTCGAGCACGCGGAAGGGCGTCGCCTTCTCGCGCAGGTGCAGGAGCGCGCGCACCAGCACGGCATGCTTGAGCACGTCGGCGAAGCTGCCGGCATGAAAGGCGTGGCGGTAATTCATCCGCGGTTCGGCGGCATGACCAGGCGTGGCCTCGTGCAGGCGCGCCGGTCGATCTCCGGGCAGGAGCGGAAGGCGAGGTCCTTGGCGAAGCAGATGCGCACCTCGCGCAGGCGCCGCTCGTCGCAGGTAACGGCGATCATGTCGCGCTTCAAGCCGTCGTTCGCCGTGACGAAGGCATTCTCCACCTCGTCCGGCGACACGACGACGTAGTCGTCGATCTTCTGAAAAATCTTCGGAATGCCGACGCGCTCGCGGGCGCGGCGCACAAGGGCGAAATAGTCGGCGGCGGCGAGCCCGGAGCAGGTGCCGTGGCGGCGCCACTCGTGGATGACCAGGCCGCGCTCGGGCATCAAGTCGAGCATCCCGCGGATGAGCGCGTCGTCGATGCGCGGGGCGGGGAGGAGGCAGTCGCGCGGGTAGCCGCGCTCGTGCTGCGGCCACAGGCCGTGCACCACGAAGGCGTAAGGCCGGGCGCCTTCGCACTGCTCGCGGCCGCGGCCGCGCGCGGTCTCGCAATAGGCTGGCGACCACGACAGCGCCAACACATAGAAGTCGAACTGGCCGGGCGCGTCCTGGGCCGGGGCCGGTCCGGCGAGAAGGAGGAGAAACGCGACGGCGAGGCCGAAGCCCGCCCGCGGTCTCATGGCCGCGCCATCTTGCAGCGGGGGGCGTAGGCGAGGTTGCGGTCGTAGCCGACCACGCACCAATCGACGCCCCAGGTGGCGCCGGCAAAGCCCGTGTCCTCGCCGATCGAGTAGTAGACCACGGTGTGGCGGCCGTCGGAGATCAGCGCGCGCGCCGAGCAGAAGCGGCGCGGAACGGTGTCGCGCGCCCACGGGCGGAACGCGAGCTCGCGCACCTCGCCGAAGCGCTCAATCGAGAGCGGCGAGGCCCAGAAGGTGCCCTCCTTCTCGGCGAAGCGGCTGGCGATGGTGCCGAGCGCAGCGGGCTCCTCGCACGGCGGCAACTGGGCGTCGTAGCGCGGGCCCGACAGCCAGAAATTCATCTCGAGCCAGCTCGCCGCCTGGGCCGGCGGGGCGGCGAGGGCGAAGGTGAGGGGAAGGGCAAGGGCGGCAATGGGAAGTTTCATGGGAGCCTCCCCGCGAACGATAGCGGCGCCCGGGACGGGGTCAAGGTTCGGCCGCGAAATCCACGGGCGGCGGCGCGAGATATCCCACCTTGCCTCCGCCCCACGGGCTGACTAGGTTCGCGGGAGCCTTGCCGGAGTGCCCCGATGTTCGTCCTCGACGCCAAGACCGACCGCCTTGTAGCACTTGCGCTCGCCGTGCTCATGGCGGCGACGCGGGTGCATCACTTCGGGGTGGGGACGATCGCGCCCGACGCGTCGACGGCGGTATTTCTGCTCGCCGGCCTCCTGCTCGGCAGCCCGTACTGGCTGCTCGTCTTCATGGCCGAGGCGACGCTGCTGGACCTCTTCGCCATCAAGATGATCGGCGTCGAGGCGGTATGCGTCACCACCGGCTACGGCCTGATGTTCCCGGCCTACGCCATGCTGTGGCTCGCCGGCCGCTCCCAGCGCCAGGCGCCGGCGCTCGATTTGCTCACCGCGGCCAAGCTCGTGGGCGCGACGGTGGCGGGCACCGCCGGCTTCTTCCTGTTCTCCAACATCGGCTACTACATCGGCGGCGGCTTCGCCGACCAGATGGGGGCCTCGGAATACGTCACGCGCGTGGTGCGCTACTTCCCGTTCTATCTGATGGTGACGCTCGTCTAT
>DATNNN010000026.1:0-5700 GCA_035601815.1 Xanthobacteraceae bacterium
TTCCACTGGGGAACTCCGCCGCCCGCCGCCGACCCAAGCACAATGGCGGTCAGGCGCGGCATCGACGGCGCCTACGTCAAATTTTGGGACTTCACTCGGCGGATTCGTAGCCGGTGACTTCCATCCCGATGCAGATCTCGACCAGCTTCGGTGTAGTCCACGTCATGGCGTTCACCCGATCCCGTTTGAGCCGCCCGAGCGGCCGGCAACCGCAAGACTAGCGAGATCGATCCCGGCCCGCTAGCCCTACCCCGCAAGTCCGTGAAAAAAGCGAGAAACGCAAGGGATGGGCTCGCCTGGCGGAACGCGTCACCCCGACCCGGCGCGAGCCGACCGGCCCCGTCGGCCCGCCGGCGCGCTCACTTGGGGGGCGTGACGGTCACCTCGATCCCCGCGTAATAGGCCGCGAGGTCGGCAATATCCTGATCGGTCAGGTTGGGCACGACGAGGGACATCATATCGTTCTTGCGGGCTCCCGTTTTGTAGTCGTTGAGCGCCTTGATCAGATAGTTTTCGTCTTGCCCGGCGAGGTTCGGCCCTTCGGGAATCTTCGACAGACCATCGAGCCCGTGACAGGCCTGGCACTGGATCGCTTTCTTGCGGCCCGCGACGCGGTCGCCGGCCGCCGCGGCCCCCGTCGTATTCGCCGCAAGGACCAAGCAAAGAAAGATACCCGTCAGGCGAACCCGTGCGGCGCGGTTCCGCGTAGCCATCATGCGTTGAAACTCCCCCACCTCAACAAAGATTGATGATGTCCCGGCCGGGCGGCACGGATCAATCGAAAAGGCCCCGGTTCGCCGGGGCCTTTCCGCTTCGGCAAGACAGGCTCGCCGTTACTTGCCGTCGTACCAGATGCGGTAAAGCGCGCCGACGAGATCGTCCGACACCAGGATCGAACCGTCGGGCATCTGCGCCACGTCCACCGGGCGGCCGAGATACTCGCCGTTCTCGTTCAGCCAGCCGTGCGCGAACGGCTCAGACTTGTTGGCCGTGCCGTCCTCCTTGAGGCTGGTGAACAAGATCCGCGCGCCGACCGGCACGGTGCGATTCCACGAGCCGTGCTGCGCCGAGAAGATGCCGCCCTGGTATTGCCGCGGGAACATCTTGCCCGAGTAGAACGTCATGCCGAGATCGGCCGCGTGGGCGACCTGCTCGACCTGCGGGAACACGACGTCGGCCGGCGGCGTCTGATTTTTGTATTCGTCGGTGCGCGTGCGCCCGCCGCCGTACCACGGGAAGCCGAAGTTCTGTCCCGCCTTGGTCGCCCGATTCAGCTCGCCGGCGGGAATGTCGTCGCCCATGCCGTCGACCTGGTTGTCGGTGAACCACAGCGTCTTGTCCTTCGGATTAAAGTCCATGCCCACGGAATTGCGCACGCCGCGCGCGTAGACCTCGCGGTTCTTGCCGTCGCGATCCATGCGAACGATGCCGCCGATGCCCCACTTGGCGTACAAGTCCGTTTTTTCGACCGGCGGCACGTTAAAGGGCTGGCCGAGCGTGATGTAGAGCTTGTTGTCGGGGCCGATGCGGCAGACGCGCGCCGTATGATTGAAGCTCTCCTCGCCTCTCGGAATGAGCTCGCCCTTCGCGACTACGACTCCGACGGCCACGTCCGGGCCCTCGTAGAAGAATTCGGCGGCGGGGAAGACCAGCACCCGGTTCTGCTCGGCGAGGAAGAGGAATCCGTCCTTGGAGAAGCAGACGCCGTTGGGAAGGGTCTTGTCGATCGACGACGCGAATTCCTTCACCTCGTCGCCAACGCCGGACTTGCCGCGGTCGGTGACGACATACATCTTGCTTTTGCGCGTGCCGACGAAGGTCGCGACACCTTGCGGCCCGACGGCGATGTGGCGCGCGTCCGGCACCAGCGCGTAGAGATCGATGTGGAAGCCGGGCGGTAGCTTGATCTTGGCAAGGTTTTTCTTGACTGAGTCGGCTTTGGCGCCGGTCTGCGGAATGAGCGGAATATCCGCCGACGCTCCGGTCACTCGCATCTCGCCGAGCGTATCGAGGTTGTCGGCGCGGACGATGGCGGTCGAGGCCAGCAATGCCGTGGCCAATAACGCCTTGCCGAGATAGCTTTTCATTGCACACCCCCTTGTTGGCTTGCACTCCCTGATGGCCGCCATTGCGCCGGCAGCCCTTCTTTTGACGCCACACATGCTGGCACGGGGAGGAGCGGCCTTACAACGTACAGCCGCGTCGGCGCAGGCATGCGCATTGCGCTGCAGTGCATCCTTCAGGGGCGATCCGAGGCCGGCAGGTGGGCCAGAAGGTGGGCGAGATCATCGATGTCGGTTTCACTCACCGGGTAGAGCACCATGGCCATCATCGGGTCGTAGCCCGGGCGCGCGCCAGACTTGTAGTCGCGCAATGCCTTGCGCAGATAATCCTCGCGCTGGCCGGCGAGCCGCGGCATCTGCTCGCGGCCGGAAAAATCGGGGTTGTGGCAGAAGCCGCAATGATGCGCCGCCACAAGCGCGCGGCCGCGTTCGAGGCGCGTGCGATCGCCGCCGTCGGCCAGCGGCCTCGGCGGCGCGAGCCCCGCGAGATAGTCCGCCATCGCCTTCATCTCGTCGTTGGACAAGCCCTTCACCGCCTCGTTCATGATCGGGATCTGCCGCAACCGTTCGCGGAACTGGAAAATCTCGATCAGCAGAAAATAGGCCGGCTGTCCGGCGAGTGTCGGCGTCTCGGGCACCTGCGACACGCCGCGCTCGCCGTGACAGGAGAAGCACGGCGCGACCTTTTCCTCGATCGCGGCGGCGGCGCCGGCCAAAAGCGCGAAGGCGGCGATCACGCCGAGCGGCAAAAACAATCGAGGGCGGTCCCTGCCGCCCCCGATCTCGATTGCCTCCTGTTTCGGCTCAGCGGCCATACGTGATGCGGTAGATCGCGCCATTGTAGTCGTCGGACAGCAACATCGATCCGTCCTTCAGCACCTGCACGTCCACTGGCCGCCCGAGATAGCTGTTGTTCTCGAGGAACCCCGTGATGAACGGTGCCACCGACTTGACCGTGCCGTCGGCGTTCAGCTTCACCACCACCACGTCGCCGCCGATCTTCTGGCTGCGGTTCCACGAGCCGTGGCGGGCGAGGAAGATGGCGCCGCGATACTCCGCCGGAAACATGCTGCCGGTGTAGAAGCGCATGCCGAGCACCGCGCTATGCGGGCCCATGAGCGCCAGCGGCTTGACGAACTCGTCGCACGACCGGCCCCAGCCGAACTCGCTGTCGGCGAGGTTGCCCTGGTGACAGAACGGGAAGCCGAAGTTGTCCTTGCCCGGCTGCGTCACCCGGTTGAGCTTGTCCTCCGGCACGTCCTCCGACAGCCAGTCGCGGCTGTTCTCGCTGAAGTAGAGCTGCTTGGAGACCGGGTGCCAGTCGAAGCCCACGATCTGGCGGATGCCGCGGGCGACGACTTCCATACCGCTGCCGTCGAGATTGATGCGGCGGATTTGCGCGTGCGCCTCCGACGGCATGCAGATATTGCACGGCGCGCCGACCTGGAAATAGAGCTTGTTGTCCGGCCCGACGCCGAGATATTTCCAGCCGTGCGCCTCGTCTTTGGGCAGGTCGTCGTAGATGACGACAGGCTTCGGCGGATTGTTCAGGTTCGCCTCGATGTTGTCGATCTTGGAGATCTTGGCGAGCTCGGCGATGTAGAGCGTGCCGTTGTGAAGTGCCAGGCCATTCGGCCGATGCAGGCCCTCGGCGATGGTCTTCACCTCGCGCTTGCCGTTGTTGTCGACTACGGCGAACACTTTTCCGGCAAAGCGACCGCCAACGAAGATCGTTCCCTTATCGCCGAGCCGCATGGTGCGCGCGTTGGGAACTCCGCTCGCCCACACCTCGATCTTGAAGCCCTTCGGCAGCTTGAGCTTTGCGACCGGCAGCTTGTCCGCCGCAGCGGGAATGGGCAGGGGCGCGATCGGCGCGAGCTTCGCCGCCGCCGGATTGTTCTCCGGCCGGCCGATGAGCGGCGAGCCGGGCGGCAGCGGCGCCGCCTGCTGGGCGACCGCGATCGAAGCCACGAGAATGAAGCCGGCGACACCGCCGGCGGCAAGCAGGTTCCTTCGGGTTGTGAATGCGAGCATCGTCCCCTCCCTGGATAGCGCCGCCGCTTCTTTCGCGACTTGTCCGAGAGAACGTCGCGCGAGGCGACTTTATTTCGTAGATCAATCCTAGCGCGCGGGCGCGATTTGGCTAGCCGTCACTTCGTCCCGTAAGATCGGCGGCGAGGCGGAGGTAAGCCCGTGGAATTGCCCAAGAACGCATTCAAGGCGGCGCTGCGCGCCGGCAAGCCGCAGATCGGCCTGTGGGCGAGCCTTTCGTCAAATTATACCGCCGAGATCGTCGCCGGCGCCGGCTTCGACTGGATGCTCATCGACACCGAGCACTCGCCCGCCGACATCGAGACCGTGCTGACCCAGCTTCAGGCGGCGTCCGCCTATCCCACGGCGGTCGCGGTGCGCGTGCCGTGGAACGACATGGTCACGATCAAGCGCTACCTCGACATCGGCGTGCAGTCGATCCTGATCCCGCAGGTGGCGAACGCCACTGAAGCGAAGAACGCCGTCGCCTACACCCGCTTTCCGCCGCAGGGATTGCGCGGCGTCGCCGGCGCGACGCGCGCCACCGGCTTCGGCCGCATCAAGGGCTATTTCACCCGCGCCCAGGAGGAGCTGTGCGTGCTGGTACAGGTGGAATCCGGCGCCGCGCTCGACGAGATCGAGGCCATCGCCAAGGTCGACGGCATCGACGGCATCTTCATCGGCCCCGCCGACCTGCACGCCTCGCTCGGCTATACCGGCGAGCTGGCGCACGCCGCCGTGCTGCCCAAGATCGACGACGCGATTTCGCGCATCGCCAAGGCCGGAAAGGCGCCGGGCATCCTCACCGGCGATGAGGCGCTGGCGCGCCGCTGGCTCAAGCTCGGCGCCACGTTCGTCGCCGTCGGGTCCGACGCGAGCATCCTCGCCCGCGGCGCCGACACGCTGGCGGCAAAGTTCAAGAGCTAGATTTTCCCGAGTGCCTTCAGAACGCGCTCCGGTGTGAACGGCATCGCGGTCAGCGGTGCCGCGCCGAGCGGCCGCAATGCGTCGTTGATGGCGTTCATGATCGCGCCCGGCGCGCCGGCGGTGCCCGCCTCGCCCGCGCCCTTGGCGCCGAGCTCGGAATCCTTCGTCGGCGACACGCAGTGGCCGACCTCCATGTCGGGCATCTCCGCCGCCATGGGCACGAGATAGTCGGCCATGGTGCCGTTCACCAGCTGGCCGCGGCCGTCGTAGACGCAGTGCTCGTAGAGCGCAGCCCCGATGCCCTGCACGATGCCGCCGCGAACCTGCTCGTCGACGAGCTGCGGATTGATGACGGTGCCGCAGTCCTCCACGCACCAGTGCTTGAGGAGCTTGACGAAGCCGGTGTCGGTGTCGACCTCGACATAGGCGCCCTGGATGCCGTTGGTGAAGGCGAACGGCCAGGCGCGCGGCACGTAGTGGCGGGTTACGATGAACTCGGCTTGGAAGCCGGGCGGCAGCGTGTCGGGGCGGAAATAGACGACGCGCGCGACTTCATCGAGCGGCAGGCGCTCGCGGCCAGAGTCGGCGTCGACCACGATGCCGGCACGGATATCGAGCGTCTTCGGATCGGCTTGCAGCATCGAGCCTGCCGCGGCGAGCACGTTGGCGCGCAACGCCT
>DATNNN010000027.1:0-2750 GCA_035601815.1 Xanthobacteraceae bacterium
GCGAGATCCTCGCCGTAGACCGCGACGATGCGGTTCATGCCGGAAACATCGATGGAAACGCCGCCGAACGGCGCGTTGAGGTGACCTTCGAGCGACGTGCCGGTGCCGAACGGGATCACCGGCACGCGATGCTGCGCGCAGATGCCGATCACCGCCTGCACGTCGGCGGTGGAGTCGGCGTAGACGACCGCGTCCGGCGGCTGATTCGGGATCCACGTGGTCGTGTGCCCATGCTGGGCGCGCACCGCGTCGGAAGTCGCGAGCTTGTTGCCGAAGCGCGCCGCGAGCGCGCTCACGGCCGCCGCGACCGCCTTGGGATCGCGCCGCGTTGTGGGCGTGGATGCTTGGGCCGCCGAAGTCATCTCGTCCTCGTGGGAGCGGGAGACGCTAGCAGAGCGGCAAGCGGCGGAAAAGCCGCCGTTGCCCGGAGCATTCGCGCCGGTGCATGATGCGCGAGGGGATCATTGCCGTGCGACCGCCGCAGCCGGTGTTCTTCGCGCCGTTCGTTTCTTCGACCATGACCGTCGAGCCGGGATGGATCGACTACAACGGCCATCTCAACATGGCCTATTACAATCTCATGTTCGACCGCGCCGTCGACGAGGCGTTTCTGCTCGCTGGCCTCGGCCCCGATTACGCGAGCCACGAGCAGGCGTCGTATTTCACCGCCGAGGCGCACGTTCGCTACCTGCGCGAGCTGAAAGCGCACGACCGGGTGCGCATCACGCTGCAGCTCCTCGACTACGACGACAAGCGGCTGCATTTTTTCGAGGAGATGCATCACGCAAGCGAGGATTGGCTGGCGGCAACCTCCGAGCAGCTGGCGTTGCATGTGGACATGAAGACGCGCCGCGTAGCGCCCTTTCCCGACGAAGTGCTGATGCGCCTCGGCGAGATGAAAGCCGCGCATGCCATCCTGCCCAGGCCCGACGACGCCGGCCGCGCCATCGTCATGCGCAAGAAGGCGTAGGCTCAGCGCGCGAGCGTGAGCGTCGTCCAGCCTTCCAGCGTCTCGCGGCGGATGAGTGTCAATCCCTGGGCGCGGAACGCGGCGACTGCCGCCCCGGCGTGTTCCGGCAACAGGCCGGAGAGCACCACCGTGGCGCGCCTGGCGAGCAACGTCCGCAGCAGCCGGGCAAGGCGCTGCAACACCGGCAGCAGGATATTGGCGAGCACGAAGTCATAGGGCGCGCCGGCGCGGATCGCGGGCGCGTTCACACTGAGGGCTTGCACCACGCGCACGAAGGAGCCGGCGCGGTTCATGCGTACGTTCGCCCGCGCCGTCGCCACCGCCACCGGATCGAAATCGCCCGCCGCCACCGGCCGGCGAAATGCGCGCGCCGCCGCGATCGCAAGCACGCCGGTGCCGGTGCCCACGTCGAGCACGCGGCGGGGGCGCCGCGTTTTTCCATGGCGCTCGATCGCCGCGAGACAGCCGCGCGTGGTGCCGTGATGGCCGGTGCCGAAGGCAAGCGCCGCCTCGATCTCGATGCCGATCTGGTTCGCGCCCACCTTGCCGCGGTCGTGGGCGCCATGCACGACGAAGCGCCCGACTTGCACCGGCGGAAGGCCCGCGAGGCTCGCCGACACCCAATCCTGGGGCCGCGTCTTCTCGAAGACAGCGGCAGGAACCGGCTCGCCCACCGTGTCGCGCAGCGCCGCGAGGACCGCTTTGCGCTCGGCGCCACTCGCGAAGCTGACCTCGACCGTCCACTGTCCGCCGTCGGATTCGAAAGCGGCGACCGGCAATTCCGCGAAGCGATCGGCCAGGATATTCATCGCGCGCCGCGCCGCTTCTTCCGGAAGCGCGATCCACATGCGCCAGGTGGCCCCCATCGCCAAGCCCGCGGATCAAACTCGTGCGAGGAAGGAGTCGACCACCCGCTTCTCGCCCGCCTTGTCGAACTGGACGGTGAGCTTGTTGCCGTCGACCGCGGTCACCTCGCCGTAGCCGAACTTCTGGTGGAATACGCGCTCGCCCGCGGCGAACGCGCCCACGACGCCGGTCGATTTCGCCACGAGCTCTCCTTCGATCATCGGCGGCGCGCGGAAGCCGCGGCGCTTTTCCTGGAAGCCGGGGCCGTTGCCGCCCTCTTCTTGCCGCCGCGCGCGGCCGCGGCGCCAGCCCGGGGTGTCGCGCTGCCCCGCGAACGGCTCGACCCGGTCGAAGCGGCTAACCGGCCGGCCGCCCCAGCCGCCGGCGATCTCCACCACCTCGACGTTGCCCTCCGGCAATTCGTCGAGGAAGCGGCTCGGCAGCGTCGTGTTCCACAGGCCGTGGATGCGCCGGTGCGAGGCGAAGAAGATGCGCGCGCGCAACCGCGCCCGCGTCATGCCGACGTGGGCGAGCCGGCGCTCTTCCTCGAGCCCGGCGCGGCCCTGCTCGTCCATCGAACGCTGGTGCGGCAGCAGCCCCTCTTCCCAGCCGGGCAGGTACACGGTGTCGAACTCCAGCCCCTTGGCGGAATGCAGCGTCATCACGTTGACCGCGTCTTGCGGCGCGCCCGCTTCCACATCCATGACGAGAGAGATGTGCTCGAGGAAGCCCTGCATGTTCTCGAAGCCTTCCATGGAGCGCACGAGCTCCTTCAGGTTTTCGAGGCGGCCGGCCGCGTCGGCGGTGCGCTCCTTCTGCCACATGTCGGTGTAGCCGGATTCGTCGAGGATGATCTCGGCGAGCGCCGTGTGCGGCAGTTGCCCGAGCTGAGCGCTCCAGCGATCGAACGAGGCCACGAGCTCGCGCAGCGCCG
>DATNNN010000028.1:0-8453 GCA_035601815.1 Xanthobacteraceae bacterium
CGGCGCGCGGCGATTTGCGGCCGTTCACTTTCTGCTTCGCGGTCTTGCTCACGCGTGGGCGCACGGCGCTTGCCAGGCGCGCGTAGCGGATGAGCGAGAAATGCCCGAGCGGCGGCATGGGCCGGCGCTCCACGAGGCGGACACCGCCATGACCTGCGGCCCAGATCTCGAGCCGCGCCCAGGGAAACTCCGGCCGCCAGCCGAGGCGGCGCGCCACCGGCGCAAACGCAAGCTCGAAGCCGCGGCGGAAGCCGGTCTCGGCGCCGATGTGGTTGACCAAAATCACCTCGCCGCCCGGCTTCACCACGCGCACGAACTCGTCGAGCGTGGTTTCCGGATCGGGCACGGCGGTGATCACGTATTGCGCCACCACCACGTCGAAATAGCCGTCGGGAAACCCCAGGTGGCGCGCGTCCATCACCGCGAGGCAGTCGACGTGGTGGAGCCTCTGCTCGGCGACGCGCGTGCACGCTTTCCGCAGCATGGGCTCGGAGTAGTCGACGCCGACCACGCGGTTGCTGCGCTTGTAATCGGGGAGCGAGATGCCGGTGCCGACGCCGACGTCGAGGATGCGGCCGCCGATCTTCTCGGCGGCCTCGATCGTGGCCTTGCGGCCGGCATCGAACACCTTGCCGAAGACGAGATCATAGACCGGCGCCCAGCGGGCGTAGGCCTTGCCGACCATGCCGGCGTCGATGTCGGCCATTTCAGACGGCGGCGTGCAGGAGCGGCGCCGCGCGCGCAGGCGCCACCGCCGCGCGGATGGTGCCGCCGCCGAGCACACGGGCGCGTGGGTCGGCGCTGTCATAGATGACGCAGGCCTGGCCGGGGGCGACGCCCTCCTCGCTGTCGACGAGCTCGATTTCGGCGCCGGTCGCCGTCGGATAGAGCCGCGCCGGCTGCGGCGCGCGGGTGGAGCGCACGCGCACGTGCGCGCTCATTCCGGCGGCGATCGGCGCGTCGCCGAGCCAGTTCACGTCGGAGAGGGCAATGCGCTGCGTCGCCAGCGCGCTCTTCGGCCCCACCACCACGTGGCGCTTGCCCGCGTCGAGGCGCACCACGTACAGCGCCTCGCGCGCGGGAATGCCGAGGCCGCGGCGCTGGCCCACGGTGAAGTGCACGATGCCGTGATGCTTGCCGAGCACGCGGCCGGAGAGATCGACGATGTCGCCGGGCGCGGCGGCGCCGGGCATCAAGCGCTCGACGATGTCGGTGTAGCGGCCGGTGGGCACGAAGCAGATATCCTGGCTGTCGTGCTTGTCGGCGACGGGGAGATCCAGTTCATGCGCGAGCGCGCGCACCTCGGCCTTGGTCATCTCGCCGAGCGGGAAGCGGAGGAAGTCGAGCTCGTCGAAGGTGGTGGCATAGAGAAAATAGCTCTGGTCGCGCTCGGCGTCAGTGGCGCGGTAGAGCGCGCGCTGGCCCGAGGCGAGGGGCCGACTCGCCACGTAATGGCCGGTGGCCAGCGCCTGGGCGCCGAGGTCGCGGGCGGTGTGCAGCAGGTCGGCGAACTTGATCTTCTGGTTGCAGGTGACGCAGGGCACCGGCGTCTCGCCCGCGGCATAGCTCGCGGCGAAGGGCTCGATCACCGCCTCGCGGAAGCGCTCCTCGTAGTCGAGCACGTAGTGGGCGATCCCGAGCTTCGCCGCCACCGCGCGGGCGTCGTGGATGTCTTGCCCCGCGCAGCAGGCGCCCTTGCGCCGCGTGGCGGCGCCATGGTCGTAGAGCTGGAGCGTCACCCCCACCACCTCATGGCCGGCGCGCTTGGCGAGCGCCGCCACCACGGAGGAATCCACGCCGCCGGACATGGCGACCAAGACGCGCGCGGCGTCGGGGTTTCCCCGGATGTCGAGATCGAGCTGCATGGCGGTTCTCGCCCTTATAGGCACGCGGGCCCGGCTTTCAAACCCCTGCAACGGCGCGGCTTTTCGCGTGGGCCAATGCTTGCAACTGCACCGGTCCAGTTAATCTCTTAGAAACAAGCTCTTAGGGGAATGTTCATGGCTGCCCCATAGGGTCCATGCGTCTAAGCGTGTTTTGTGAGTATCGAGTGAGCGTCGCAATGACCGATCTGCACCGCCCGCGGGCGAAATACGTCATCGGCCCCGACGGCAGCCCCTTGACCATCGCCGATCTGCCTCCGCCCTCTACCCGGCGCTGGGTCATCCGGCGCAAGGCCGAGGTGGTGGCGGCGGTGCGCGGCGGCCTGCTCTCGCTCGAGGACGCCTGCAACCGCTATACGCTCACCGTCGAGGAATTCCTCGCCTGGCAGCAGTCGATCGACCGCCACGGCCTCGCCGGCCTGCGCACTACGCGCATCCAGCAGTACCGCGTCTGATCAAACCAATCTAAGCAACACGATCCCGCCGACGATGAAGCCCAGAGCGAGCCAGCGCTTGGGGCCGAACGGCTCGTGGAAGAACACGGCACCGAGGATCGCCGCGATCAGCACCGAGGTCTCGCGCAAGCTCGCGACGAGGCCGATGGGTGAGCGCGTCATCGCCCACAGCGCGATGCCGTAGGAGCCGAGCACGAGCACGCCGCAGATCAGCGCCAGCGGCCAGCGCCTCGCCGCGTTGTCCGTCAGCGTGCGCCGGTTGAACGCCGCGACAAAGATCAGCAGCAGCAATCCCGTGCCCGCCACCATCCAGGCGCCGTAGGCGATGCCGTTCCCCATGACGCGGGCCCCTAAGCCGTCGATCAGCGTGTAGAGGACGATGACCGCGGCGTTGGCGATCGCCGCGGCGCCCGTGCTCCAGGTGAGGCCGCCGCGCATCAGCGCGTCGGCGGAGAGCGCGACGATGCCGAAGGCGATGCACACCACCGCGAGCCAGCCGTTCCACGGCAGCGCCTCGCCCACCAGGAGAAAAGCGAGGATGGCGGTGAAGAAGGGCGCCGAGCCGCGCGTCAGCGGATAGGCGACGCCGAGATCGGCATGGCGGTAGGCGTAGCCGACGAGGGCAAAGTAGCCGACGTGGATCACCGACGAAGCGACGATGTAGGGCCAGGCCTCCGGCGGCGGCGCGGGAAAATAGACGATCGCCGGGAGGCCGATGATGCCGGCGCCGATCGCCACCAGCATGGCGGCGCCGAAGCGGTCGCCTTGAGCCTTGATCAGCGCGTTCCAGACCGCGTGCAGGAGCGCGCCGAAGAGCACGGCGGCGACGATGAAGCTCGACAAGGAAAACTCCCGGCGGGGCCTTTTTCTTTCTATACGGGGCTAGAGCGAAATTGTCTCGCGCCGGATTAGGGTTACCGCCGGGAATAGGCGCGTGCCACGGGCCGCGACCGCGAACCCCGTGGCGGGCTGCCTAAATGCCGCTATGTTTCGCCGCGAACGTCGGGATGTGATGTAGCGTAGCGTAGGGGTGGGGCGATGGACGAAGCCGAGCGCAAGGGTGAGGACAGCGTGCTGCGCCAGGCGGTGCGGGTGGCGCGGATCGAGGCCGCGGAACGCTCGGCCATGGTGGTGGATCTGCGCGACGCGGAAGCGGCGCGCCTGGAGATCGTCAACGAGGCGATCGAGCCGGTCTTCCGCGACATACCGCCTGAGCATGCCGACGTGTTCGACCGCGGCGTCAGCGCCGGCCCCAACCCGCGCCTATGGGTCGACATGGTGACGCACGTGGCCATGGCGCGCGACCGGCGCACCTATCGGCTGCTCAACGACACGCTGCACGGCCGCCGGGTGCTGGCGGAATCCGCCGAGGTCACGGTCATCGCCGACGCGATCACGAGCTACGTGGCGCGCCGCCTGGTGGCGCGCGAGCAGATGCTCGCCAGCGTGCACGAGAGGCCGCGGCGCCGGCGCGGGCCGGTGATCGGCGGATTCATTCTCGGCGTGCTGTTCGGCGCCGCGGCGCTCGCGCTCTTGCTCGCGGCAATCGCGCCGCGCTGAATCATTTCAGCTTGACGCGGCCGACCACGCCGACGCCGCCGTCGCGGGTGAAGCCGCGGCTCTCCATCTCCACTGTCACGTCCCCCGGCTTGCCCTCGATGCGATAGAGGTTGTAGGCGCCGGCGCGCTCGTGGCCCGGTGGGTGCGAGGCCGACGGCACGCCGATCACCGGGATCGCGCCTTCGGGCCCGGCGATGGTGAGGCGCGAGGCGGCGTGGTCATGACCGTGCAGGATCAGCTCGGCGCCGTGCTGACGGATGAGCGCGCGAAAGCGCGGCGCGTCGGTGAGCATCTCGTGGGGCGAGCGCCGGCCCGCCGGCGGATGATGGATGAGGATCACGCGAAAGAGACCCTCGCGGTCGAGCGCCGGCAGGATTTCCGCCAAGCGCGCGAGCTGCGCCTTGCCGACGCGGCCGGTGGCGAGAAACGGCAGCGTCGGCAGCGCGGTGGAGACGCCGACGAGCGCGATCGGCCCGCGCCGGCGCACGAACGGAAACATCTCGGCGCCCGGCGTATCGCCGGCGAGATATTCGGCCCACGCCTCGCGGTGCAGCGCCTCGGTGGCGCGCACGTAGGCGTCGTGGTTGCCGGGGACCAGCGTCACGTCCTTGGGCGGGCCGAGGCGGCGGAGGAATTTCTCCGCCGGGGCGAACTCGTGGGCGAGGCTCAGCACCACGAGATCGCCGGTGACCGCCGTGTGGTCCTTCGGCTGCGCTTTGAGATCGGCGACAAGGGCGTCGAGCGCCTCGGGGCGATGGCGCCGAGCGCGGCGGAGCCGCCAGTTGAGATGGCCGAGCGCGCGCTTGCCCATGAGCTCCGCGAGGCGCGGGCCGGGATCGGGCGCCAGATGCGGGTCGGAAATATGGGCGAGGGTGAACATTACTTCAGGCGCTTCCGATGATGATGCCGGCGAGGAACACCAGCGTGCCGCCGACGACGATCTGAAACGCCGCAGCGAGGAACGGCGTGTCCATGAAGCGATAGCGAATCCAGGAAATCACCATTAGCTCCACGGCCACCACGACGACCGCGACCGTGGTGGCGACGGTGAAGTTCGGAATGAGATAGGGCAGGGTGTGACCGAGGCCGCCGATCGCGGTCATCATGCCGCATACGGTGCCGCGGATCCACGGCGTGCCGCGGCCGGTGAGCGAGCCGTCGTCGGATAAGGCTTCGGCGAATCCCATGGAGATGCCGGCGCCGATCGAGGCGGCGAGGCCGACGAGGAACGTCTGCCAGGTGTTGTGGGTGGCGAAGGCGGCGGCGAACAGCGGCGCCAGCGTCGACACCGATCCGTCCATCAACCCGACGAGGCTCGGCTGCACGTATTGCAGCACGAACATGCGCCGCGACGTCTCGTCTTCCTCGGCGCGCACACTCTGCGGAATCCTCTCGCCGAGCCTCTCGGCGAGGTGCTCGTGCTGGGCCTCGATCTCGGCGAGATTGCCGAGAAGCTCGCGCATCGAGGCGTCGCGCGCGGTCGCCGCCGCTTTGCGGTAGAAGCGGGCCGCCTCGAACTCCATGTCGGCGGCGTACTTGCGCACCTCGTCGAGGCCGAGCGGGCGCGCAAGCCACAGCGGCTTGTGGCGGATGAAGCCCTTGACGTCCTGGCGGCGGATGAGCGGCAGGTAGTCGCCGAATTTCTTGCGGTAGAGGTTGAACAGCATGCCGCGGTGGCGGGTTTCTTCCGCGGCCATCTCCTCGAACACGGCGGCGGAGGCGGGAAATTGCTGGCGCAGGCCGTCGGCGAAGCCGTGGTAGATGCGGCTGTCCTCCTCCTCGTTGGTGATGGCGAGCGCGAGCACTTCCTGTTCGGTGAGGTCGGCGAAGCGTTTCATGGCTGGCTGTCCCGAGGATGGCTGGCTGCGGCAAATTCTGTCATAGCCTGAGATTGGACCCAATCGCAGGCCCGGGCGACGATGTTGAACCGTCTTCTGCACTACTACTGGCGCCTGCGCCGCGGCATGACGCTTGGCGTGCGCGCGGTGGTGCTGGGGCCGGAGGGCGTGCTCTTGGTGCGCCACGGCTACGCCGCGGGCTGGCATCTCCCCGGCGGCGGCGTCGAGCCGGGCGAGACGTTCGGGCAAGCGCTCGCGCGCGAGCTCGCCGAGGAGACGGGCGTGCGCCTCACCGTGCCGCCGGAGCTGCACGGCATCTTCCAGTTCGAGGCGGCGTCGAAGCGCGACCACGTGGCGGTGTACGTGGTGCGCGGCTTCGAGCGCTGGGCGGCGCCGAAGCCCAACTGGGAAATCCGCGAGGCGCGGTTCTTTCCGCTCGACGCGCTGCCGGAGGACGCGAGCGCCGGGGTGCGGCGGAGGCTGGAGGAAATTTTGCAGGGGAGGGAGAAGGGGGAGGGGTGGTGATAGTTGGGCTTGCAGTACGTTGATAGAGTGGTCAACCACTGTGTTTTTCTTGCCTACACGAGGGTTCCGCCGGCCAACGGAAGATGCGGTCCCGGGGACAGAAATCCGCGACGGAGCGCCGTGAGGCGCGGCGTCTCCCGGAATCGGAGACGCCAAACATAAGGAATGGTGCGCCGAGCGGCGCTCCGTCCCCCTGCGTTCGCGGAGGGGCCGATCTGAACATAGCTCGGGGCGAAATGCCGCTCGCGAGAACAAATAAACACGTCATCCCGGCCAAGCGAGCGGGCGACAGCGCGCGAGCGCGAGTCCGGATCGCAGGAGGCAGGAGCGATGGCCGACACGTCACTTCCCCCCGGCCCGATTCCATCCCCGGCCGACGTCGCCGAACGGTTCATAGCCGGCGTCGGTCACCGCCACCGTGTCCTCGAGCTTGATGAACCCCCGCCGCGGGTGAAGCATGGTCGTCTCGATCGAGACCACCATGCCGCTTTCGAGCGCGCGGTCCGCGTCGTAGGCGGCATAGGGCACCGGCCCGATGCTGGTGAGCCGCGGCGCCTCGTGGCTGATCAATCCCATGCCGTGGGCGAGGAACTCCATGTAGGGGCGATGCGGCGACGCGTTGATCAGCGCCTCCGCCGCCACGAATATCTCGCCGCCGCGCGCCCCACGCTTGATGGGCTTGCGCGCCGCCTGCTGAACTTCGTCGACGAAGCCGAGGAATTCCTGGAGTTCCGCATCCGGCTCGCCGAGGATCCCCATCCGGCAGAGGTCGCCGATATAGCCTTGATAATTCCCGCCGGAATCGAGCGAGAGAATATCGCCTTTCTGCAGACGCTGATCGGAGGGGGCCCGGTTGAGGCTGGTGCCCGCCGTGATCAAGCAATATTCGAACGTCAGATCCCGGCCGACTTCCTCTCGCCGCAGCGAGCGCACGAGCTCGCGTTTGGTCATCTCCGGCGCGCAGCTCGCGAAGACCGCTAGCATCGCGCCGACCACGCGCTCGGAGGCCCCGCGCAAGGACGCGAGCTCCTCGGGCGTCTTTCGCGCGCGAAGCCGTTCCAGCGGGAACAGCGCGTCGACGATCTCGCAATCCCCCAGGCCGCGGCGAAGAACGGCTTCCGCATCTGCCGGCAAGAAGGAGGTCTCGACGCCGACCCTGCGGATTTTGCCGCCGAGCCGCTTGACGTGATCGACCGCGGCCTGCATCGCATCGGCGCTGGTGGCCGTCGACGTCTGCACGACCGGCGGCCAAAACTTGTCGAGCTCCTTCTCGTGTTTCTCGAGCCGGTAGGCGATGTAGGCGGACTCCTCCGGCTTGCCTCGCCGATAAACCAGGACCGGCAGGTAACGGCTGACGCCAATCGCATCCATGTAGTCGAAGAAAAAGAACCGATAGCCGCCGAGCAGATATTGAACGTTGTGTTTCGACGTGACGATCAAGAGGTCGATTCCGGCGTCGTCGAGAAGACTGTCCAGCCGGGCGGCATCGAACGGCAGAGGCTTCCCAATTCCTGATTGCGCGATGTTCATGGCGATCTCTTTCGGGCGTTTCGGGCCCGCAGGTTGTGTGATACTACCCGAGCCAGGGGCTGCATTTCCGGGAGGAAGAATACGATGATTGCCGTGATCGGCGCGACGGGCAACACCGGCCGCGCGGTGGTCAAGGAGCTGAAGGCGCTCGGCCAGAGCCCGTTGTGCATCATCCGCGACGCCGAAAAGGCCAAAACCGTTCTGGGCGCCGACGCGAAAACGGTGGTGGCGGAAGTGACCGACCGGGCGGCGCTGGAAAAGGCGCTGGCCGGCGTGAAAAGCGTGTTCGTTGTCACAGGCCACAACCCGCAGATGACCGAGCAACAGACCAATATCCTGGAAGCGGCCAAGAAATCCGGCGTCGAGTACATCGTGCGCGTGTCGGGAGGAAAGGCGGTGGTCGGCCCCGACGTGGAATCCGTCGTCGGGCGGGGTCACCACGCGATCGAGCAGGCGATGGACAAAAGCGGCGTCAAATGGGTCAACCTGCGGCCCGGCCTCTTCATGCAGAACACGCTCGCGCAAGCGGCGCTCATCAAGAACGACAGCAAGATGGTGCTGCCGTATGCCAAGGACCTGCCCATCGCCTTCACCGACGTGCGCGACACCGGCGCGGTCGGCGCGCGCATTCTCATCGATCCGGCGCCGCACGCGGGCAAGAC
>DATNNN010000029.1:0-23153 GCA_035601815.1 Xanthobacteraceae bacterium
TCGACGATTAGCGGCAATGCCGCGATCTGCTCCGCGGTCGCATAATCGAGGCCGTGGCCGGCATGAACTTCCAAGCCGGCCGAGCGCGCAAGCACCGCGCCCGCAGCGATCCGCTGCCATTCCGCCTCGGCCTTTGCCGCATGACCATCCACCACGGCGTCACACCAGGCCCCGGTGTGAATTTCGATCACCGGGGCGCGCAGCTTTGCCGCCATTTCGATCTGCCGGGGGTCGGCGGCGATGAACAGCGACACCCGCACGCCCGCATCGTTCAATTGCGCGATGAAAGGCTGCAGCGCGTTGTGCTGTCCGACCACGTCGAGCCCGCCCTCGGTGGTGAGTTCTTCGCGGCGCTCGGGCACGAGGCACACCGCATGCGGCTTGGTCGCAAGCGCGATTCGCAGCATGTCAGGGGTTGCCGCCATCTCGAAATTCAGCGGCTTTCCGATTTCCGCCTTGAGCCGCGCCATGTCGTCGTCGCGGATGTGGCGACGGTCCTCGCGCAGATGCGCGGTGATGCCGTCGGCGCCGGCGGCGATCGCCGCCTTCGCCGCCCGCACCGGATCGGGATGCTTGCCGCCACGGGCGTTGCGCACCGTCGCCACGTGGTCGACGTTAACGCCGAGCCGCACGCTGTGAGCCGTCTCTGCCGGCATTGCTTCCTCAGCCATTGACCCGTGCCGCGTGCGACACCGCCGGCCGCCCGCGCAACTGCGCGATAATGGCATTGAGGTGCTTGAGGTCATAGACCTCCACGTCGATTAGCATTTCCGTGAAGTCGGGCGAGCTTCGCGCCAGGCGGATATTATCGATGTTGCCGCCGTGCTCGGCGATCACCTGAGCGATCTGGGCGAGCGAGCCCGGCTCGTTCGCCGAGCTCACCGTGATGCGCGCCGGGAAGCGCTGCTCGCCCTCGCCCTCCACGTCCCATTGCACGTCGAGCCAGCGCGCCGGCTCGTCGTCGAAGGCCTTCAGCGCCGGTGACTGGATGGGATAGACCGTGATCCCCTCACCCGGCGTCAGGATGCCGACGATGCGATCGCCGGGCACGGCTCCGCCGTCCGGCGCGAAGCGCACCGGCAGCTCGCCGGCGATGCCGCGAATCGGGATCGCGCTCGCGAGCGGCGCATCGTCGCCGTCGCCGCCGCCGAAGCCGGGAATGCGGAATTTCAGCCCCGCGGCGAATTTCATGCCGAACCAGCCGTCGCCGCGCGCGGCCCGCTTCGGCTTCGACTTGCGCGTGGCGTGCCAGTCGGGATCCACCGCCTTCTGCACGTCCTCGACCCTGATTTCGCCGCGGCCGACGGCGGCGAACACGTCTTCCGCCGACGCGCGCGCGAGGCGCGGCAAGACGGCGGCGAGGCGCTCGTCGGAGAACGGCTTGCCGCTCCTGGCAAACGCGCTCTCCACCATCTTGCGGCCGAGGCCCTTGTATTGCGCCCGCACCGCGGTCCGCGTCGCGCGGCGGATGGCGGCGCGCGCCTTGCCCGTGACCACGATCGATTCCCAGGCGGCCGGCGGCGTCTGCCCCTCGGCGCGCAGGATCTCCACCTCGTCGCCGGTCTGCAGTTCCGAGACCAGCGGCGCCGTCTTGCCGTTGATCTTGCAGCCGACCGCCGAGTTGCCGACGTTGGTGTGCACCGCATAGGCGAAATCGATGGGGGTCGCCTTGCGCGGCAGCGCGATCAGCCGGCCCTTGGGCGTGAAGCAGAAAACCTGATCGTGGAACAGCTCGAGCTTGGTGTGCTCGAGAAACTCCTCCGGGCTCGATCCCTCGGCGAGGAGCTCGATGGTGCCGCGCAGCCACGCGTAGGCGCCGGAGTCGCGCGCCAGCATCTCCGTGGGCGTGCCTTCGATGTCCTTATATAAGGCGTGCGCCGCGATCCCCCGCTCGGCCAGATCGTCCATGGCGCGGGTGCGGATCTGCAATTCGACGCGCTGGCGCCCGGGCCCGACCACGGTGGTGTGCAGCGAGCTGTAGTCGTTCTGCTTCGGCGTCGAGATGTAATCCTTGAAGCGCCCCTGCACGACCGGCCATTTGGTGTGCACTACGCCGACGGCGCGGTAGCAGTCCTCGACCGTCGGCACCACCACGCGGAATCCGTAGATGTCGGAAAGCTGCTCGAAGCCGATGGCCTTGCGCTCCATCTTCTTCCAGATCGAATAGGGCCGCTTCTCCCGGCCCTTCACGTTCGCCTTGATCTTGCGCTCGGCAAGTGCGGCCGTGAGCTCCGCCTCGATCTCGCCGATGAGGCCCTTATTCTTCTCGCGCAGATCCGCGAGGCGGGCCTCGATCTGGCGATAGGCGTCGGACATGAGTTGGCGGAAACACAGGTCCTCCAACTCCTCGCGCATGGCCTGCATGCCCATGCGGCCGGCGAGCGGGGCGTAGATATCGAGGGTCTCCTCGGCGGTGCGGTTGCGCGTCGCCTCCGGCATGAATTGCAGGGTGCGCATGTTGTGCAGGCGGTCGGCGAGCTTGATCAAGAGCACCCGCACGTCGTCGGCAATAGCCAACAACAGCTTGCGTAGGTTTTCCGCCTGCTCGGCGCGCTTGGACACGAGATCGAGGCGCTTCAGCTTGGTCAGCCCCTCGACCAGGGCGCCGATGTCCTTGCCGAAGGTCTTGTCGATCTTGCTCCGGGTGGTCTTGGTGTCCTCGATGGTGTCGTGGAGGAGCGCGGCGATGATGGTGGCGTCGTCGAGCTTCAGGTCCGTCAGGATCGCCGCCACCTCCAGCGGGTGGGAGAAATAGGGGTCGCCGGAGGCGCGCGTCTGCGTGCCATGGGCCTTCATGGCGTAGACGTAGGCCTTGTCGAGCAGCGCTTCGTTGGCCTTCGGGTTGTAGCGCCGCACCCGCTCCACGAGCTCGTATTGGCGCATCATCGCCTGCGAACCGGATTTCCCATGCCCATCAATCGCTTGTCATCGAACCTTGAATCAAAACGACTCGAAAAGACCTAACAAGGTCCGTAAAATATCGGCGCGCGCGTCACGCGGCGCAAGGGCGAAATCGGCGCCCGCCTCTCCCAAAGCAAAACGGCCCGGCGCAAGGCCGGGCCGCGGAAACGGGTCGGCGGAAGCCCTTTAGGCCTCCTCCTCCTCGGTCTGCTCGGGCGGCACCAGGCCCTGCAAGCCGGCGAGGAGCTCCTCCTCGGTCATGCGGTCCATGGCCACGTCCTTGTCGTCGGAATCGGGCTTGAGCGCCGTGCCGGCGACGAGCGGGGTGGTCTCCGGCTCCGGCTCGTCCACCTCGGTGTACTTCTGCAGCGAGTGGATGAGCTCTTCCTTGAGGTCGTCGGGGGCGACCGAGGTTTCGGCGATCTCGC
Organism: Xanthobacteraceae bacterium; assembly: GCA_035601815.1. Lineage (GTDB taxonomy): Bacteria > Pseudomonadota > Alphaproteobacteria > Rhizobiales > Xanthobacteraceae > DATNNN01. Next base: position 3,330 of record DATNNN010000029.1, read on the forward strand.
GCAGCGCCACCACCGGGTTCTTGTCGTTGTCGCGGTCCACGGTGAGCGGCGAGCCCGCCGAAATGGTGCGCGCCCGGTGGCTCGCGAGCAGCACCAGCTCGAAGCGGTTCTCCACCTTGTCGATGCAATCCTCGACGGTGACGCGCGCCATCTACTACCCCTTGTATATGTATGTAGCCGGGACGCGCGGGTTTACCCCGCCGCGCCCGGTGGCGCAAGGGGACAAATGCCCCAGCTGCCTTCTGTTTGCCTTCAAGCTCTGCTAGAGACACGCGACGTCCGGGGAATTGCCTCGTGGACGCCGCCAAACCGATATTTTGCGAGATTTGTCATGATCCAGGGTACCGAGAAGATCGCGCTCTTCATCGATGGGGCCAACCTCTACGCCACCACCAAAGGCCTCGGCTTCGACATCGACTACAAGCGCCTGCTCAAGGAGTTCCAGTCGCGCGGCTACCTCATGCGCGCGTTCTACTACACGGCACTGATCGAGGATCAGGAATACTCCTCGATCCGCCCGCTGCTCGATTGGCTCGACTACAACGGCTACACGGTGGTGACGAAGCCCGTGAAGGAGTTCACCGACTCCACCGGCCGCCGCAAGGTCAAGGGCAACATGGACCTCGAGCTCGCGGTCGAAGCCATGGAGCTCGCCCCCCACCTCGATCACATGGTGCTGTTCTCCGGCGACGGCGACTTCCGCCCGCTGGTGGAGGCGGTGCAACGCCGCGGCGTGCGCGTCACCGTCGTCTCCACGATCTCCACCCAGCCGCCCATGATCGCCGACGAATTACGCCGCCAGGCCGACGTCTTCCTCGATTTGGTTGAACTGATGCCCAAAGTCGGCCGCGACCCGGCCGAGCGCGCCGCCCGCATGCAGAACGCGCCGAACTTCCTGCATCGCCCGGCCCAGCCGCAGGCCCCGGCCATGGCCGGCGGCGCTGACGAAGACGACGACGAACTCGACCGGTGATCGGCGACCGGGGCGCCGAGCCCGGCCGCGATTGCCCGCTCTGCCCGCGCCTCGTCGGCTTCCGCAAGGCGAACCGCAAGGCCGAGCCCTCCTGGTGGAACGCGCCGGTGCCCTCCTTCGGGCCGGGAAAGGCGCGGCTCGCGATCGTGGGACTAGCGCCGGGTCTGCGCGGCGCCAACCGCACCGGCAGGCCCTTCACCGGCGACTTTGCCGGCGATCTGCTCTACGCCACCTTGATCGCCTACGGCTTCGCCGCCGGCCCTTACGGGGCGCGGCCCGACGATGGCCTCACGATGATCGACGCCCGCATTGTCAACGCCGTGCGTTGCGTGCCACCGCAGAACAAGCCGCTGCCGCAGGAGATCCGCACCTGCAACCGCTTCCTCGAGGCGGAGCTCGCCCGGCTGCGCAATGTCGCGGCCATCGTGGCGCTCGGCAAGATCGCCCACGACGCGGTGCTGCTGGCGCAAGGCGAGAAGCCGTCGCGCTTTGTTTTCGGCCACGGCGCCGTGCACAGGCTCACAACGGCGAGGCTATTCGACAGCTACCACTGCTCGCGGCTCAACACGAACACCGGCGTGCTGACGCCGAAGATGTTCCGTGCCGTGTTCGCCAAGGTGCGCGCCTACCTCGGCCGCAAATGAAAATCGTTGCTTGCTTGCAGGGGATTCCGAGCGGACGTTGAATCTTTGCGCTAGCGCCAATCTCACAACACGCGCGTCGCCGCCTCCGCCCCGCGGCGAACGAGCTCGAACCGGCCGGCGCCGGACCGCAGGACCGTCACTGAGCAGTGGTCGGGGTGAAAATGGACGACACGATCGTCGCCCACCGCCGCGCCCACGGCGGCGTTGATGGCGATGTAGTGGCTGACCACCACGGCATCGCCCTCGATTTCCGCAAGGGCCATGAGCACCTGGCCGCGCCATTGGCGCAGGGGCTTGCCCATTTGCGGCCAGGCGCGGGTGGCGACTTCGCGCAGCCACAGCCCCCGCTCCGCAAGCCCGCTGACCGGCGACGGGATCTCGCCCACCCGCGGCTCGATCCGCGGCTCCACCTGCCATGCGGCCGCAAGCGGGGCGGCGGTCTCGCGCGTGCGCGCGAGCGGGCTGACGATCAGGTCCACCGGCGCGAGCGAATTGAGCTCGCGCACGAGGCTTGCCGCCTGCTCGCGCCCGAGCGCATCGAGGCCGGGGTCGATTTCCCGATCCCAGGCCGACGCGGCGAGGCCATGGCGCACCAGGTACAGCGTGGGCATCAGGAAGGCTTGCCGGTGAGCCAGGCGAGCGTCTCGGCGGCGCTCTTGTCGGGCGGAAACACCGGATAGAACACCTGCGTGATCACCCCATCGTCGATGACTAGGGTCAGGCGCTTCAACAGCGTCATCCCGTCCACGTCGAAGGTAGGCAGCCGCAGCACCTTGGTCAGCGCAAGTTTCGCATCGGAGAGGAGCGCGAACGGCAGGTGCAGGCGTTCGGCCACCTCGCGCTGGTACGCCGTGTCCTGGGTGGATAGCCCGTAGAGCGCCGCAACGCCGGCCGCGCGCAGCTCGGCGAAGTGGTCGCGGAAGCCGCAGGACTGCGGCGTGCAGCCTCGCGCGCCCGGAATTGCGTCCCAGCCTTCGATCAGCGGCTTTCCGGGAACGCCCGTGCGCGGATAGAGGTAGACCACGGTGCGGCCCTTGAGCCGCCGGAGATTGACTTCGCTGCCATCGGTCGCGGCAAGCGCGAGATCGGGGAGCTTCATGCCGGAAAGATGCCGCGCCGCACCGTCGTCCTGCGGGATCGGCAAATTTTCTGGAAGCTCGAGATAGTTCCGCATGGGAATTCGAATCCTCCGCCAATAGGTTACTTCGACGGATTCGCGTAGGAGATGAACTCGAGCAGCGACCCGTCGGGATCGCGGAAGTAGACGCTCGTGCCCGCCCCCTTGACCCCGGTCTGCGCCATGGGTCCGCGCTCGATCGCGACGTCATGGACCTTCAGATGGACGATGGCATCCTCGATCGGACCGTTCCATTCGAAGCAAAGGTCGCTGTTGCCGGGCATCACCGGCAGCCGGGCCACCGCGGCCGGCTTGAATCCCGGCCCATGGACATTGAGCTGTGCGTCGCCGAGGCGATACGCCCATCCGTTGGGCCGCCGCACTAGCTCCGCCCCCAACACGTCGCGGTAGAAGGCGTTGGAGCGCTCCCACTCGGAGACGTGGATCACGCAGTGGTCGAGCTTCACCGGCAGCGGCATCATCCCTTCTCCCGCATCAGCCGCGCCCGCTGGCGCTCCCAGTCGCGCTTCTTGATGCTCTGGCGCTTGTCGGCGACGTTCTTGCCGCGGGCGAGCGCGATCTCCACCTTGGCCCGGCCGCGCGGGTTGAAATAGAGCTTGAGCGGCACCACCGTCATGCCCTCGCGCTCGATCGCGCCCATCAGCTTGTCGATCTGGCGCCGGTGGAGAAGCAGCTTGCGCGGCCGCCGCGGCGTGTGGTTTTGACGCGCCGCCTGCAGATATTCCGGGATGTTGGCGTTGACCAGCCACACCTCGTTGCCGCGGGCATCGGCGTAGGACTCGGCGATGGTCGCCTTGCCCGAGCGCAGCGACTTCACCTCCGAGCCCGTGAGCGCGATGCCTGCTTCGAAGGTCTCGCCGATCTCGTAGTTGAAGCGCGCCTTGCGGTTATGGGCGACGACGCGCCGGTTGTCGGGCTCTTTTGCCATGGCGCAGTCGGCTCACGAGCCGAACCTCAGGCGTTGACGAGGCCGGCGTGCACCATGGCGCCGCGCACGGTCTTCTTGCCCGCCTCCGACAGCGGCCCGAGCGGCAGCCGGATCGCGTCCGAGCACTTGCCGATGAGCGACAGCGCGTACTTGGTGGGCGCCGGGCTGTTGTCGACGAACAGCGCCGCATGCAGCGGCATCAGCCGGTCCTGGATCTTGAGCGCGGCGGCATAGTTGCCAGCGAGGCACGCGTCCTGGAACTCGGCGCAGAGCCGCGGCGCCACGTTTGACGTCACCGAGATGCAGCCGCGGCCGCCGTGGGCGTTGAAGCCGAGCGCGGTCGCGTCCTCGCCCGAGAGCTGGACGAAATCGGGCCCGCAGGCGGCGCGCTGCAGGCTCACACGTTCGAGCTTGGCGGTCGCGTCCTTCACCCCGGCGACGTTGGCGAGCTGCGCCAGCCGCGCCATGGTCTCGACCGACATGTCGATCACCGAGCGGGCGGGGATGTTGTAGAGAAAGATCGGAATGCCAATCGCATCGTTGATCGCCTTGAAGTGGCGATAGAGTCCTTCCTGGCTCGGCTTGTTGTAATAGGGCGTCACGACGAGAACTGCGTCGGCGCCTGCATTTTCGGCGTGGCGAGCGAGATCCACCGCCTCCGCCGTGGCGTTGGAGCCGGCGCCGGCGATCACCGGCACCCGCCCCTTGGCCTGGTCCACGCACCATTCGACCACCTGATGGTGCTCGGCGTGCGACAGCGTCGGGCTCTCGCCCGTCGTGCCCACCGGCACGAGACCGTCGGTGCCTTCGCCGATCTGCCACTCGACGAGATCGCGGAAGGCGCGCTCGTCGAGCCCGCCGTTCTTGAACGGCGTCACCAGCGCGGTCATCGAGCCTTGGAAGCGCACGGGAACTTTCCTCTGTTCGCGAGAGGGATAGCGCGGAACCCGCGGGGACGAAAGCCCCTCTTAAGGAACGGCCGTTTACATCGGCAGAGGAACGGGCCTTCAATTGCCTGATTTCGGTGATTCTTGGGGTCAAATGCGGACACGAATCCTCCTTCTCGCCCTCTTCGCCCTCCTCGCTGCAGCGGTCCCCGCTCGCGCGGAGGATGCACTCAAGCAGGCGATCGCCCGCGTCAAAGCCGGCAACGGCGTCGAGGCGCTGGCCTTGGCCGAGCGCGTGAGCGATCCGGCAGGCAAGGCGCTCGTCACCTGGCTCGCCATCCGCATGACCGCCAAGGACGTGGGCTACGAGCGCGCCGCCCGCTTCCTGCGCGAGCGCGCCGACTGGCCGGGCCAGACGGTGCTGCGCCGCCGCGTCGAGAAGCTCCTCTATGACGAGGAGAAGGACGCGAAAACCGTGCGCGCCTTCTTCTCTGGCGTGCGGCCGGTGTCGGGCGAGGGCAAGATCGCGCTCGCCAAGGCGCTGAAGGAATCCGGCGACCAGAACGGCGCGCTTGCGCTCATCAAGTCCACCTGGCGCGAAGAGGATCTTACCAAGGACAGCGAGGACGATATCCTCGAGGCCTTCCCCAACGCCCTCTCCCGCGCCGACCACAAGGCCCGCGCCGACAAGATGTTCGCGATCGCGGCTTATGACGACGCGCAACGCGCATACGAGCGCGCCGGGCCTGACTTCGCGGCGCTCGGTCGGGCGCGGGCCGCGGTCATGCAGAAGGCGGGCAACGCCCAGAAGCTTCTCGAGGCGGTGCCGGCAGGCGTGCGCGCCGACTCCGGCTACCGGCTCGCCCGCGTCCAGCTGCTGCGGCGCAAGAACGAGAACGACGCCGCGATCCGCGCCGCCACCGAAAGCCCGCGCCCGGTCGCCGGACCCGACGCGGACCTGTGGTGGATGGAGCGGCGCCTGCTCGTGCGCCGCGCGCTCGACGACGGCAACGTCAAGCTCGCCTATCGCCTGGCCGCCGAGGCGGCGACGCCGATTTCGGAGAACTACAAGGCCGACCAGGCTTTCACCGCCGGCTGGGTGGCGCTGCGCTTCCTCGGCGACCCGGCGGCGGCGCAGCGTCATTTCGCCGAGATCCCGAAGATCTCGGTGCATCCCCTGACGCTCGCCCGCGGCCACTACTGGCTCGGCCGCGCCGCCGAGGCCGCGAACGACCCCTTGGGTGCGCGCGCCCAGTACGAGCTCGCCGGCAGCCACCCCATCGCCTACTACGGCCAGCTCGCCCGCGCGCGGCTGAAGCTTTCCGATCTATCGCTCCGCCGTCTGCCGCAGCCGAGCGAAGCCGAGCGCGCCGACTTCGAGCGCCTGGAGCCGGTGCGCGCCATCCGCCTGCTCTATGCCGCCGGCGAGACGGAGCTGATTCCTTCGATCTATACCGACCTCGTCGAGCGCGCCCGTGACCACGTCACCGTGGTGATGCTGGCCAACATCGCGACCGCGATGCGCGACGCCCGCAGCCTCGTCCTCATCACCAAGGCGGCGCTCAACCGCGGCCTGCCGCTGGAAGGCATCGGCTTCCCCACGTTCGCGCTGCCGACGTTCAACCATGTCGGCCCGGCGGTGGACCGTTCGGTGCTCTACGCCATCGCCCGCCAGGAGAGCCAGTTCGATCCCAAGGCGGTGTCGGTAGCGAACGCCCAAGGGCTGATGCAGGTGATGCCGGCCACCGGCCGCGCGATCGCCAAGAAGTTCGGGCTCACCTTCAACAAGAACCGCATGCGCGAGCCCACCTTCAGCCTGCAGCTCGGCGCCGCCGAGCTCGGCGACTTGCTCCAGGCCTACCGCGGCTCCTACGTGCTGGCCTTCATCGGCTACAACGCCGGCCGCGGCCGCGCCCGCGAGTGGATCGAGAAGTACGGCGATCCGCGCGACCCCAAGGTCGATACGGTGGACTGGGTCGAGCGCATTCCGATCTCGGAGACCCGCTTCTACGTGCAGCGGGTGATGGAGAACATGCAGGTCTACCGCTCGATCCTCGGCGCCCACCCGGCGCTCACCATCGAGGCCGATCTCGCGCGCGGCCGAACCAATTAGGGGCCGTCCCTTCAATCGTCATGGCCGGGGCCTGTCCCGGCCATCTCGATTCATGGGGCACTGCTCTGCGTCCCTCATCGGGATTGCCGGGACAAGCCCGGCAATGACAAACTGAGCCAATGCCGCTTCCCCTCGACGACCTCTGGATCACCGCTCCCGACGGCCTGAAGCTGCACGCGCTTGCCGGCGGCCGGCGCACGGCGCCGGGCCTGCCGGTGGTGTGCCTACCCGGGCTCTCCCGCACCGTCGAGGACTTCCGCCCGCTCATGCGGCGCCTCGTCGCCGACGGGCGCCGGGTGCTGGCGCTGGATTCCCGCGGCCGCGGCCGCTCCGAGCGCGACCCGAAGCCGGCCAACTATTCGGTGCCGGTGGAGCTCGCCGACGTGCTCGCCACCCTCGACGCCGCCGCCATCGCGCGCGCGATCTTCGTCGGCACCTCGCGCGGCGGCATCCTGGTGATGGCGCTCGCCGTGGCCCGGCCGGGGGCGATCGGCGCCGCCGTGTTCAACGACATCGGCCCGGTGCTCGACATGGCGGGGCTCTTGCGCATCAAGCAGTACGTCGGCCGCATGCCGCGACCCGATTCCTGGAGCGACGCAATTCATATCCTGCGCTCCGCCATGGGCGGGCATTTTCCCGCGCTCGACGACGCCGGCTGGGACACCTACGCCCGCACCACCTGGCGCGAGGGCGAGGACGGGCTCGAGCCCGCCTGCGACCCGGCGCTCGCCGAGGTGCTGAAAGGCATCGACCCGGCGGAGCCGGCGCCGACGCTGTGGCCGCAGTTCGACGCGCTGCCCAGGGTCCCGCTCATGGTCATCCGCGGCGAGCGCTCCGACCTTCTGTCGCGCGAGACCGTGGGGATGATGCGTGCGCGGCGGCCGGACATCGCCGTGGTCGAGGTTCCGGGCCACGGCCACGCGCCGCTCCTGCGCGACGCCGCCACCCTCGACCCGATCGCGGCGTTCGTTACGCGCTGCGAGGCGGCGGCGGCGGCGTAGCCCCTCGCATGGCTTTGAGTCTGCCGCCATGGATGGCCGGGACAAGCCCGGCCATGACATCGTTAGCGCGTGAACGTCATCGGCGCGCGATTCCATAAAGCAAGAGCCCCGGCGGTTGCCCGCCGGGGCTCAAGATTAGGAGGTCACGTAGTGAAGCTTACCAGTTGCGGCGAGCGCGGAACACGCCCGACACCACGTCGATGCTGGTGTTGTTACGCGGAACACCGTTGCCGAGAGCACCAGCGTTCGCACCGGGCACGCACGGCGCCGTGCAAACCGTCCGGACGTTGGTGTAGAGAATTTCGACGCCGAGGTCGAGATCCTTCACCGGCGACCAGATGGTGTTGATGCCCGCCTGCCACAGTTCCAGATCAGGATAGCCGGCCAATTGCGCCTGCGGACCCATGTTCTGCCCATTGAAGCCGCCGAAGATGGCCGAACGCAGCATCGGGTTCCAGAAGTGCCGGTACTGCGCGTTGATCGCCCACTGGGTGGTCAGCTCCTGGGCTTGAGTGCCAGTAACGAACGAGTCCATGATGTCGAACACCGGACCCGAGCCGCCTTGATGGCGCCGGCCGAGGCTACCCAGCGTGGTCGCCGGGTTGGAGGTGATGCCGGTGAATTCGGCGGCACCACTGCCCCACACGCCTTGCAACATCAGGCTGTCGAGCGGGCCGACTTTGAACTCGACGCCGCCCAGAACCGCCCAGCCCCACTTGTCGGGAACGCCGTTCCCGGCAAGAAACTGGTTAACCTTGAGCTCGTGCCCGCCGACCGCGACTTGCGCCGAGCCCCACGCCTGATCGACGCGCAGGTTCCAGACGATGACCGGAGCCTGCTGGCCGCCGTAGCCGGTGAAGCCACCCTGGACGACCTCGCCTCCGGTGCCGGCGCCATAGGCGAGCCCCCCTGGAACCGCGTTGCAGGTATTTTGGGCCGCTGCACCAAACGCGAGGGCGGCAACGTTGCACCCGGCAATCTGGCTGCGCCGGGTCGTGGCGTCTTCCAGCGAGAACGTGGAAGAAAGACCGCTGCCGAACTGGATCGTATAGGCGAGCGCCGGCGTCCACTTGAACGAATGGGTGTGCTGCGTCGTGATCGAGTAGGACGAGTTGAAATCGAAGAACGAGCCGACATAGCCGAACGTGAAGCCCGCGAACTGAATGAACGCGCGCTCCGTGTACGTCACCTGCTCGCCGATGGTGCCGGCACCGCCGCTAGCCGCCAGCTGCTGGCAGCCGTTCACGGCGCTGTTGTTCGGAAGACCTGCCGCACTCAAGGTGCCGCAGCTCGTCCAGTGCATGCCGATCGCCACGTAAGACCGCAGCGAGCCGTACTGAGTGGCGGTGCGGGCATCCATGATGAACACCGCGCGGACGCGGGTCGTCAGCGGCCCGTAGTCGTTGCTTATCTGCGGTGAGTTGCCTAAGTCGATAAGCTCGCCGCGCTGGTTGATGTTGAGATCGTACCAAACGTAGCCGCCGACCTTGAGGCAGATGTCGGTGCCCGGAATGTAGTAGAAGCCCGCGCCGTAGGCGGAGCAAATCTTCACGTACTCGACCGGCTTGGCCTTGAGCGGAAGATCGGCGGCCTGGGCGCCCCAGCTCGCGGCGCAAATGGCCGCCGCGCCGAGGATTAGGCTTTTTAACAGTTTCATCGTGACCTCCAAGTTCTCTCTCTCGTTCCGAGGGAGCGGGTTCCGACTTGTCGGGTGCAAACCCCGCACCCCTGGAAGGTCCCCTGTGTCCCCGTTGACCACCCGATCGACTCACGAAGTCAAACCGGACGGGGCGACTTGAAGCCCCCCTCCCCGGGGTGCCCTTTCGTCGCGTGAGCCCAACTTAGCCGAAGGCCTCTTGCGATCAATGCTGGATTCAGGTTTCGGGGGGTCGTCCCGCCGCTTTTTGGCGGGGTGTTGCACAAAGACCACGCCCGCCCTTAGGAAAACCCAGTAATTTCAAGGCTTCGCGCGGCCGCCCCAAGACCAAGGCACCGGCCCGCGAGCGCCGAGCGGCCACCCCCTGTGGGAATCGGCAGCCGGCGCCGGCGCCGAGTCGCCCCGGCCCCGAGTCGCAAACCCAGCGGATTCAGGCTTCCAGCGCCCGCATGAGCGCTGCCGGATCACGGTCGATCGCTAGGATCAGTGCCCGCGCCGGCCCCTCGGGCCGCCGCCGGCCCTGCTCCCAGTTGCGCAGCGTATGCGGGCTGATGCGGAAGGCGACCGCGAACCGCTCCTGGGAAAGTCCGGTCTTCGCCCGGATCGCGGCTACATCGAGGGCGGGCGAGCCGCTCCCGCCCGACGTTTTCCGCGGCCGTCGGCGAGGCGGACGGCGCGCGGCCTTGGCGCTGCCGCGTCCCCGTCTTCCAGCCCGCCTTTTCAGCTTCCGCCGCGCCCGCCGCATGCCGTTTCCTCGTCCATTGGCGCAGACACGGTAAGTCAGTGGCGGAAGCGGGTCAAGCCGCCTGCTACGTCATTGGCGTAGTTTGGCGGTCTTTCCCGCGCGCCGGCGGAAGGAATGACCGGCCTATTCCGGTGGTGCCGCCGGGTAGTCGGAGCGCTTCTTCGCTGCCGTCTCGATCACGCTCATCGCCGCGAGCGCCACGTCGTCACGCCACGGCCGCGCCATGACCTGCACGCCGATCGGGAGCCCGGCACTGCCCTCTTCGCTCGCCCGCGTCGTGCGCTCGGCCTTGTCCTTGCTCGCCGGCCGGTCGCTTTCCTCGTCCGGCCGCACCCGCGTCAGCGGCACGACGCCCGTGGGATAGCCCAGCACCGGCGCCAGCAGCGCGTAGCTGCCCGTGGTGGGCAGGTCGTTGTTGGCGCCATGGAGCACCGCCGGCACGCCATAGGCCGGATAGAGCACGACATCGATCCCGTCGCGGTCGAGCGCGCGCCGCCACTCGTCCTGGTAGTCGACTTGCGCCTCCACCGTCCGCCAGTAGCCGTGTGCCGTGCCGTCGCCGAGGCTCAAGGCCGTGGCCGCGAGCGTCTTCTGCCCGAGCGCCCCGGCGAGCTTCGCCACGAGCCCCTGTACGAAGCGCGGCAGCGACGCGAGCTTGAGCAGCGAGCCGATGCGCGGATCGGCCTTCTCCCCGCGCAGGAGCTGCTTCATCCCCTTGCCTTTGTCGGCGGTGATGGTGCCAAGCCACAACCCCATGGCTTGTGCCGGCGCCGGGGGCTGCCACGGGATCACTTTCGCGCCCGCGGCGGCGAGGATGTCGGCCGCTTCCCGCACCGCGCGGCGCAGCGCCGGCGACGGCGTGAAGAAGCCGTCATCGGCGAATACCCCGACGCGGAGCTTCGACACGTTCACCGTGCGGAAATCCCCGAGCGCGTGTTCCTTGCCGTTGATGAGCGAAAGGCCGAGCGCGAGGTCTTCCACGTCGCGCGCGAGCGGACCTGTCTGGCTCGCCACCGCCTGCTCGCCGATCGGCGTGCTGTAGCGGCCCACGTCGGGCGTGCGCCCGGCGGTGGGGCGGAGCGAAGCGATGCCGCAATAATGCGCCGGGATGCGCAGGCTGCCGCCGATGTCAGTGCCGAGACCGAGGGGCGATCCGCCCGCCGCGATGATCGCTGCCTGGCCGCCGCTCGAGCCGCCCGGCGTGCGCCCCATGTTCCACGGATTGTTGGAGCGGCCGTACACCGGGTTGTCGCTCTCGGTGTACATGAGGAGCTGCGATACATTGGTCTTGCCGAGCACGATCGCGCCGACGGCGCGAAGCCGCGCCACGTAGGGATCGTCCTCGGTCGCGATCACGCCCGCGCGCGCTTTCAGCCCGAATGTCGACGGCGTTCCAGCAAGATCGAGACACTCCTTGACGGTGACCGGCACTCCGGCGAGCGGCGGCAGCGCCTCGCCGCGGGCGCGGCGCTCGTCCACGGCGCGCGCCTCGGCGCGGGCCGCGTCGTAGCGCTTGACCACCACGGCGTTGAGCTTGCCGTTGACGCGCTCGATCCGCTCGATGTGCGCTTCCACCGCGTCGATAGCGCTTACCTCGCCCGCCGCGATGCGTTGGGCGAGCTCGGTTGCCGAGAGCTTCCACAGATCGCGGTCGCCCGCGGGATTCGACGCCACTCGAAGTGCGTTGTTCCTGGCCATGGCTTCCTCCGTTGGTTCGAAAGGAACATCGCCGAACCGCGCGGCACCCGCGTGAGGTGGATTCCCTAGAAACGCGTCTGCGGCCCCGCCTGCGTTAGCCCATGCTCGATGGCGAAGAGCGTGGCGCCGGCCCGGGTCGAGACGCCGATCTTGCCGTAGAGATTCTGCACGTGGTTATCGACGGTCTTCGCCGAGATGCCTAGCGCCCGCGCCATCTCCTTCCCGGAATGACCTCGGGCGACCAGGCGCAGCACCTCGATCTCCCGGCTCGTGAGCCCTGCCGCAAACGACTTGCGCTTCTCCGGCACCCGGTGGCCGGCCGCCGCGAGCACGGCGTCCACGGCTTCGCCGTCGAGCCGGCCAGCGCGCACGTCGGTGCGTAGCGCCGCCGCTGCCTGCTCATCCGACAGCGCCGGCCGGTAGGGCCGCTCCTCGGTCATGGCGCGATAGGCTTCCGCCGCTGCCAGAATTCGCGCCGGCAGCGTGAGGTCCTGCCCGCGGGCGCCGCGGTGATAGCCCGAACCGTCGAGCCGCTCGTGGTGGCGGCCGGCGATGGCCGCGAGCCGCGCCAGCTTCGCCGGCCGCGCCAGCACCCGCTCCGTATAATAGGTGTGCAGCCGCATGCGCTCCCGTTCCTGCTCCGCCAGCGGCCCGGCTTTGACGAAGATCGCCGCCGGCACGGCAACCTGGCCGAGGTCATGGACGAGTCCGGCGCGGCGGAGATCGGCCGCATCGGCGTCCGGCAAGCGGATATGGCGGGCGGCTGACGCCGCCAGCGCCGCGACCGCGCGGGAGTGGCCGAGCGCGTAGGGCGACTTCAGGTCGGTGAAGTCGGCGATGGCGAGGCAGGCCGCGTCGAGCTCCGATTCGCTGAGCGCGGTCTGCGGCGCGGGCTCGAGGCCGAGCACGTCGTCCCACGACGGGTCGCCGTCCATGCCCGCGAGCAATTCGCCGCCGCGCCGGCACAGGACATCCGCCATGCGCGGATCGTAAGCCTTGCCGCTCCGCTCGCGCGCGATGGCGAGCGCGCCTTCGCCGCCATGCGCCTGCGCGAGAACGATCATGTCCTGGCAGAGATTGACCGCGCGCACGGCGATCGCCACCGCCTCGCCTTTCAGCCCATGCGGCAGGCCGCGCCCGTCCCACCGCTCGTAAATCTGCCCGAGGTTGCGGATGACGCCCGCGCCGAAGCCGAGGCGGTCGGCGAGGCGCTGCGCCACCTCGCAGTGCCCCTCGATGGTGGCGGCGCTTTCGCCCTTCGACGCGAGCACGGCGCGCAGCACCCCCCACGTGCGCTCCTTGAGCGGCATCCCGGCGCGCGCCCCGCGCACGTAGCGCGTGACCAGCCGCAGGATCATCCGACCATCGCCCGCGTCGATCAGTGCAAACTCGCGGCGGAAATCGATCTCGTCGCCGAACAACGCCGCCAACGCATAACTCTCGGCGTTGCAGCCGACGAAGCGGAGTAGCGAGTGATAGTAGATTTCGCGGAGCTCCTCGCCGGGAAGGCCGAGGGCGCGGCCGAGCCGCACGCCGAGCAGGCACGACTTCAGCCCGTGGCCGACGCCCTGCCCCATGGCGAGGTCGGTCGCGAGCGACAGGCAGGCGACGATCTCGGCCCGCCGCACGCCGGAGTCGCGATCAGACCCATGGGCCATTCACCCGCCCCGCAACGCATGGCCGGTCGGCGTAGTATAGCGGCGAGCTTGGCCTACCGCGACTGCGGCGGCGTCGGTCGTGCGCTTCTGAGCTAGAGACCCGCACCCGTAGCGAGCAGCGCCGCGATCGCCACATACGTCATCTCGTGCAGCGCCTGGTCGGCGCCGAACACCCACCAGAATTGCGCCTGCGGAAAAGCCCACTGCCGCCGCCTGAGAATCTGCTCCTTCGTCCAGTCGATGTGGTAGTGGACGATGAACTCGCCGACCACGATCGCGAGCCCGAGCACGAGCGACGGCGTGATCACGACGAATGCGGATAGAGTGAAGAGCGCATGCAGCCCGGCGTGGATGATGCCGCCGGGATGACCGTATTTGCCTTTGTTGGAATACTGATATGCGGTCTGCAGCACGTAATCGCACAGGTAGTGCTTGATCTGCAGGATCAGAATCACGACCAGGATGAGTTGAACCGAACGGCTCACGGCGCGCGTTTCCCGACCTTCAAGACGCCTCGTCCTTGCGCCATTGGTGACACTTTTCCATAAGCCCGCCAACTATTTTTCCAGCGCGGTGAAGGCGCCGTCCCAATCCTTGGGCGGCGGCGTCTGGCGGTAAGCGGCGATGCGCGACGAAAACACCGAATAATAGTGATCGAGCACCGTGAGCTTATGGCCGCGGCATTCGGCGATGGCGAGCTCGGCCGCGTCCCAAAGCTGACTGCGGTAGCTGTGGAGGAAGCGGCCGTGCGCGGCGGCAAGCGCCGTCATGTCGGCGCCGTTGCCGGCGAGCAGATCGCTGAAGGTGTAGATCGGCGCCGGCCGGCCGCGGCCCTTGACCCGCACCCGGTCGAGCTCGAACGCGGCGAAGCCGTTCGACTCCCGCACCGTGCGCTCGCCGACGATGGCGGTCAGGCCATAGACCTTGGCCAGCCCCTCGAACCGCGAGGCCACGTTCACCTCGTCGCCGATCGCCGAATAGTCGAAGCGCTGCAGCGACCCGAGGTTGCCGACGCAGCATTGCCCGGTGTTGATGCCGATGCCGATGCGCACCTCGCCGTGCTCGCGGCCCTCCGCCTCGGCGCGGGCCCGCCATATCCGGTTGAGCTCGTGCATCTTCACGGTCATGGCGAGCGCCGAACGGCAGGCCTGTTGCGCATGCGCCGGCTCGTCGAGCGGCGCGTTCCAGAACGCCATGATGGCGTCGCCCATGTACTTGTCGATCGTGCCGCGGTGCTCGAGGATGACGTCGGTGAGCGGCGTCAACAGCTCGTTGATGAAGCGCGTGAGCTCGGTGGCGCTCATGCGCTCGGAGATGGTGGTGAAGTTGCGCACGTCGCAGAACAGGAGCGTGAGCTCCCGCTCCTCGCCGCCGAGCGTGAGCTTGCCCGGATTGGCGATCAGCTCGCTCACCACCTCCGGCGACACGTAGCGGCTGAACGCCTTGCGCACCTCGCCGCGCTGCACCTCGACGCGGCGGTAGACGTAGAAGGTCGCGGCGGCGAGCAGGCAGAGCAGCGCGAGGCCCGGCATGATCGGATCGAACAGGAGTCCGGCGTACTCGAAGGCGATCCATCCGCCGACGAAGATGCTCTCGATGGCGAGCAGCCCGAGCAACGCCGCCGCCCGGGCCGACACCCGCACGAGCACGATGGCAAGCAGGATGCCGAAGACGACGATGACCAGTTGCTCCAGCGCCGGCGCGTAGTCCGGCCGCGTCAGGAAGCGACCGGCGAGCACGTGCTCGATCGCCTGGGCGATCACCTCGACCCCGGGGACGGCCGCGTCGAGCGGCGTCGCGCGCAGATCGAGGAGCCCGGCAGCGCTGGTGCCGACCAGGATGATGCGCCCGGCGATCTCTTCCTTGTCGACCTCTCCGGCGAGCAGCTTCGCCGCCGAGATGAATGCCTGCGGCCGGGTCGGCCGGAATTTCAGCCACAGGCCGGAATCGGCGTCGGTGGGGATTTCCATGTTGCCGACCCGCACGTGGTTGATGCCGGACTGCGCGCCGAACGCGGTCTCGCCGCTCGCGTTCGACGCCTTGATCACGTAGGTGGAGGCCCCCTGCGCCACCCGGATCGCCTCGGTGAACAGCGTCGGCACGATCTGCTCGCCGGAGCGGTAGAACATGACGACCCGCCGCAGCACCTGGTCGCGGTCCGGCGTCCAGTTGATGGAGCCGAGGCCCGCCACGGCCTCTTCCAAGTTCGGCAGATTGCGCGCCACGCCGGAAAAGTTCGGCAGAAACGGTTTGGGATCGTCGCCGGCGACGGCGAAGCCCGCCTTGGCCGGCGGCGGCGGCCGCGGCGCGTTGATGAGGGTCATCGCCAGCACGCTCGGAATTTCCTTGAGCGCGGCCGCGAACTGCTGATCGTTCGTGGGCTTGCCGGCGAGCGCGGGCGCGAGCACCGCGGCCTGCTCCGGCGGCAGACGCTTGGCGAGCTCCTCCGGCGAGGTGCGGTCGGCCTCGGCAAAGAGGAAGTCGAAGGCCACCGCCGCCGCCTCACGCTCGGCGAGCTTCTGCACAAGCTCGGCGAGTACCGTGCGCGGCCACGGCCATTGGCCGATCTTGGCCAGCGACGCCTCGTCGATGTCGACGATGCGCACCGGTAGGTTCTCGTCGTACAGCGCGGGCGACAGCCGCTGGTAGCCGTCGAAGGCGATCAGGCGCAGCGCCTGGACGAAGAACGGATCGACGAAGCGGATCGCCACCGCCGCGGCGAGCATGCCGAAGACGAGCAGGATATAGAGGCGGCCGGGACGGACGGGCATTGATCGATTCGCTAGGGGCGCTCGCCGGGTTGGCGGCCCTCCGCTTTATCAAAAGCCGCCGCCGGCGGGTACGGCTTTTGCATTTTCGCCGGAACTTGTCCGGCGGCGCCGAAGCCGGGATGATGCGGCGCGGCCGCGCAAGCGGGATTTTCGTGGCACCAGGAGGCTCAAGATGGATATCGGGGCAGTATTCACGAATGCCTTGGGGCACATGGGATGGCCCGAGGTATTCGGCTTCATCGGGGCCCTGTTCTACATCGGCACCCATTGGATGAAGACCATGGTGCCGCTGCGCATCCTGGGCATCACCAGCAACGTCTGCCTCCTTACCTATGCGACGCTGCATGCCTCCTTTCCGAGCATGATGCTCTATGGCGCCCTCATCCCCATTAACGGCTTGCGCCTGGTGCAGATGCTGAAGCTCGTGCGCCAGGTGGAGGACGCCACCCAGGGCGACCTCAACATGGACTGGCTCAAGCCATTCATGTCCAAGCGCCGCTACGGGGCGGGCGAAATCCTGTTCCGCCGCGGCGATCGTGCCGAGGAGATGTTCTACACCGTGAGCGGCCATTTCCGGCTGATCGAGTCCGCTATTCAGATCGGCCCCGGCCAAGTGGTGGGCGAGCTCGGCCTGCTGGCGCCCGAGAATCGCCGCACCCAATCCCTGGAGTGCGTGGAGGACGCGACCGTCCTCGTCATCAGCTACGATAAGGTGCGCGAGCTATATTTCCAGAATCCGCAGTTCGGATTCTTCTTCCTGCGCCTGATCAGCGAGCGCATGTTCCAGAACATCGACCGGCTCGAGCGGCGGCTATCCGAGCGCGAGGCCGCGGCGGTGGAGGTCGCGCCCATACGCTAGCGAGACCGGCGGTTCACTTGCCCGCCACCGTCCGCGGCTTGGTCTGCGTCTCCGGCCGCAACAGCTCGTCGAGCGTCTCCTTGCTGAGCAGGCCCTTCTCCAACGCCACGTCGTAGACGTCGCGGCCGCTCGCCAGCGCCTCCTGCGCCACCGCCGTCGCGTTGTCGTAGCCGATGAGCAGGTTCAGCGCGGTCACCGTGCCGACCGAGTGCTCGACCAGCGCCTTGAGGTGCTCGCGGTTGGCCGTGATGCCCTTGATGCAGCGCTCGGTCAGCGTGTCGATGCCGCGCGTGAGGTGGGCCAAGCTCTCGAACAGACTGTGGGCGATGATCGGTTCGAAGGCGTTGAGCTGCAGTTGCCCGCCCTCGGCGGCGAAGCTCACGGTCACGTCGTTGCCGATGACCTCGAACGCGATCTGGTTGACGGCCTCGGGAATGACCGGGTTGACCTTGCCCGGCATGATGCTCGAGCCCGCCTGCCGTGGCGGCAGATTGATCTCGTTCAGGCCGGCGCGCGGGCCGCTCGACAGCAGCCGCAGGTCGTTGCAGATCTTGGAGAGCTTGACCGCCACCCGCTTGAGCACGCCTGACACCTGCACCAGCGCGCCCGTGTCCTGCGTCGCCTCGATCAGATTGGGCGAGGTGACGAGCGGCAGCCCGGTGATCTCGCCGAGATGCCGGCAGGCGAGCGGCGCGTAGCCCGGCACGGTGGCGATGCCGGTGCCGATGGCGGTGGCGCCGAGGTTGATCTCGTCGATGAGCCGCGTCGCCTCCTTGAGGCGCTCCTCGTCCTCGCCCACCATCACCGCGTAGGTGCTGAACTCCTGGCCGAGCGTCATCGGCACCGCGTCCTGCAGCTGGGTGCGGCCGATCTTGATGACGGTGGCGAACTCCTCCGTCTTCTCCTCGAAGGCGCGCCGCAGTTTCGCCATCGCCGCCACCAGAAGCGCGATGGAGAAGTGCAGCGCCACGCGCAGCGCCGTGGGATAGACGTCGTTGGTGCTCTGCGAAAGGTTCACGTGCTCGACTGGATGCAGATGCGCGTAGTCGCCGCGGTTGCGGCCGAGGAGCTCGAGCCCGCGGTTGGCGATGACCTCGTTCGCGTTCATGTTGGTGGAAGTCCCCGCCCCGCCCTGGATGACGTCCACCACGAACTGGTCGCGCAGCTTGCCGTCGCGGATTTCCTCGCAGACGGCCACGATCGCGTCGCATCGCTTCTTGTCGATGAGCGCGAGCTCGCAGTTGGCGAGCGCCGCCGCCTGCTTGACGCAGGCGAGCGCGCCGATCAGCTCCGGATAGATCGAGATCGCCATGCCGCTGATCGGAAAATTCTCGATCGCGCGCTGGGTATGGATGCCCCAATAGACGTCGGCCGGCACGGCGAGCGTGCCGAGAAGGTCGTGCTCGAGGCGGGTCTGGCTGTTCGCCATGGAAATCATCTCGCCTTTTCGTGATTTGCGGGTGGCGTGTCGAGTTACACGAAAGGCCGGTGATTTCTGCGCCCGGCTTGGTGAGTTTTTCGTGACGATCGCGCAAAATTATGTGGTCAAACTGACGCTTTGATAGCGCCGGCCGGCTACTCATGCCACTCGATGAGCTCTTCGCTTTTCTCGAACGCCCCCGACCGCGCTAGGGTTCGGCCGGCGTTGTTGTCACGCACGCCGTTGCCAGCGCTCACCCGCGTCGGCTGAGAGCGGCCGCGCTCACGCCGCGCGGCCTGCCGCGTCCTTCGCCGTCGCCTGCCGCGCGCGCCGGTCCAGCACCGCGACGGTGACGACCGCGATCACGATCACCGCGAGCTGCGCCCCCACGGCCTCCAGCGTCGGGTTGAGGCCGAGCGCCGTCATCCAGCCGCCACCGCGGATCTCGGTATGCGGCACCATCGCCTGATCCTGGAATTCCTGCAGGCCGAGGCCGATGAAGCGGATCGCCATCACGAACAGGAAGAACGATGTGGCGATGAACAGCGGGCGCAGCGGCAGCCGGCGCGCCACGATGTTGATGACGAGGAAGAGGACGACCAGAGCGAGTGCCGCGAACACAAGCCCGGCGACGATACCGAGATTCCAGCCGCCTTCGGTTTGTGCCAGCGCGTGGACGAACAGCACGGTCTCGGCGCCCTCGCGAAAGACGGCAAGGAACGCGAGCACGGCGATAGCGATGTGGGTGCGCCGCGCCAGCGCCGCGTCGGCCTTGGTGTTGAGGAAGTGCTGCCAGGCGCGCGGGTCCTGGCGCAGGATCAGCCAGCCGCTGACATAGAGCATCAACGCCGCCGCCGCGAGAATGGTGACGCCTTCGAGGAGATCGTTGTGCACGCCATTATTGAAGACCTCGAACACCCACGCGGCGATCAAGCTCGCGACGACGGCGAGCCCGGCGCCGCCATAGAGCGCCGGCAGCCGCTCGCGGGCACCGGCCTTGTGGATGTAGGCGGCGAGCGCGGCGAGCACGAGCAGCGCCTCAAGCCCCTCGCGCAAGAGGATCGTCGCCGACTGCATGAATGAACTGACCATGACGCCTCCGCCGCGGGAAAATCGTTCGCACATGATTGGAAGAGGCGCCGGGCCATGTAAAGCCTGGCGCGCAATCAATAATTATTCTAATTCCAGTCCATGCCTTGAAATGGGTCGGCCCGTCCGGCATGAAGGCCTGACCGGAGACGTGGCCGAGAGGCTGAAGGCGGCGGTTTGCTAAACCGTTATACGGTCAAAAGCCGTATCGAGGGTTCGAATCCCTCCGTCTCCGCCATCTTC
>DATNNN010000030.1:0-5187 GCA_035601815.1 Xanthobacteraceae bacterium
TTGGGCAGATCGGTGAGCGCGTCGTGGTGCGCCATGTGGGCGATGCGTTCCTGCGCACGCTTTTGCTCGGTCACATCCTCGAGAAAGCCCAACACGTACTGCGCCTCGCCGTCGGGGCCGGGAATCGCCAGTCTTTTCGACATGACAAGGCGCGCGCCGCGGCCGGGCGTCTGCAGAGTGTGCTCGTCCAGGCATACCTGCTCGCCGGAGCTGAACAGCTCATTGTCCCTTGCGACGATGAAGTCCGCGTCTTTCTTGGGAAATAGATCGTGTGCGCTCTTGCCGATCATTTGGTCGCGCGGCATGCCGAACAACTCCTCGCCTGCGCGATTGACCAGGACGTAGCGGTGCTCGCTCGCCTCCTTCACCACTAGCGCCGCCGGAACGTTCTCGATGACCGTATCGAGGAAAGTGCGGGTGCGATCCAGCTCCTTTTCGGCCTTCCGCCGCTCGGTGATGTCCTCGTGCGTCGCTATCCAGCCGCCGCCAGGCAACGGCCGGTTCACGGCGTAGATCGTACGGCCATCGGGTCCCTCGATCGCCCGCGCCCACGTCTTGCCTTCGGCGCGGGTGGCGCTGAGGTCGGCCGCATACTGTTGCAGATCGCCGGCGAAAGTGCCGCTCGCCACCCGCAACGCCAAAAGCTCTTCCAGCGTGCGGCCGACCTTTATGCTTTCGGGCGCGAGGCCGTACATCTCGACGTAGCGATGATTCCACAGGGTCAGGCGCCCGGCCGGATCGAACATGCAGAGGCCCTGCACCATGTTGTTCAGGGCCGCATCGAGGCGGACGTTCTGTTCGCGAATTTTGCTTTCGGTGTAGCGATCGGCAAATGCGGCGATCAGGCAAATTGCGAGTAGCGCCACGATCGCGCCCGCGACCGCGAGGCTAAGGGAACTCGGAGACAGAGCGAGCGGCTCGATCACCCGCGTCGGGTCGGGAACAATACTCACGGCGCCCATGGCCGTGAAGTGATGCGACACGATTGCGAGCGTCAGCAGCAGCGCCGCCGCAAGCGTACCTCGCCAATTATCGCGGCGCACCGCCATCCATAATGCCGCCGTGCCAAAAAGGACGCCAAGCGCGATAGAAATCGCGACCAAATCGAGAGCCCAGGTCACCTGACCGGGCAACTGCAAAGCCGACATCCCGAGGTAGTGCATCGACGCGACGCCGGCCCCGAGAATTCCGCCGCCGACCGCCGCGCTCCAAGGCTTCGGACCATTCACGGCGACATACAGGCCGCCGCTCGTCACCACGACCGCCGCGAGAAGCGACAGCGCCGTCAAGCCGATGCCGTAGGCGGTGGCAACGCCCGGGTCATAGGCGAGCATCGCGATGAAATGCGTCGCCCAAATTCCGCCACCGGTCGCAGCGCCGGCGGTGGCGATCCAGATGAGACGGACGCGCCCCTGCGTCGCGCGGGCGCGACCGAAAAGACTCACCGCGGCGAAACTTGCCAGAAAGCAGACCGCCGCCGCGAGAGCGACAAGTCGCCAATCGTGTTCAGTGTTGAGGCAAGTGAGAACTCGATACATGGCTCGCGGGCGCTCCGGGTGCCAAGAGCTAGCCCAACATCGCCCAGTTCCCGTTAATTGAGCCCGAAGAAATTGGCGTAAACCTCCCGTTAGCCAAAGCAATGAGGAGGATTAGCGGGGGCCGCGTCGGCGCTGCCGTTTTTTCAACGGAAATTTAGGCCTGCGGTCCGGCGGATGCCTTAGGGGTACGGTTGGTGGCGGAGGAGGGACTCGAACCCCCCGACACACGGATTATGATTGAGAAGTCAGTTGAACATCACCAAGAAATTGTACATCGCCATGCCGCACACGCCCTGGAGGGTGGCGCCCTCCTTTTGCGCCGGCAGTTCGATGAGCGTTTCCCCCGTGCGCGGCAACATTGTCCGGTAACCGAGGCTTGGGATAGTCAGCGCGAGCGTACAATCAAAGGTCCCTAGCGTGTACACCTTGATCGTGGTCGGGAAGTTTGCTTTCGCCGCGGTTAGTCGCGGCATATAGGTTCCCTTGGCTAGAATTTCGACGATCTGCTTGCCATCCACGATGGTCACGTTCTTCGGGAGAGACGCAACCTCTCCCGCCTTATCCTGGGCCAGACCCATTCCGGCCGTGCCGACCAGGATTACAGCTGTGAGTGCGAGTCGTCTCATTTGCGCCTCCGCTAGAAATTGAACACGGGCGGGATCAGCCCGATCATTACGAAGCTATTCGTGAGATTGAGCAGCGCGAAGAGGATGACCGTCAATCCCGCCGCCTTGAAAAAGATCGGCGCCTTGGCGTGGTCGCGAATGCCGAGAGATCCGAAACTCAAGAGCGCCAGCACCGGCAGGGTTCCTAGCGCAAAGACGAACATCGTCATTGCACCGGTCCAGAAGCTCGCGGTCGAGAGCGAGTAAATCTGCATCGCTTGCGTGAATCCGCATGGGAGGAAAAAGGTGATGACCCCAGCGAGCAGAGGCGTGAAGACATGATTGACCGTCTTGATCTCCACGAGATGATTGGCGATGAAGCGCGGCAGCGTCGGCTGCAGCCGCCTCGCCCACGGCGATATATCGAGCAGGTTGATGCCGAGAATTAGCATCACCATGCCCACTGCGAAGGTCAGAACGAAGGTCTCGGCGCCCCCGAGCTGAAAGGCGGACCCCACCGCGCCGATGACCCCGCCAAGAAGGAAGAACGACACCAACCTGCCCGCATGAAAGAGCACTTGCGGCCGAATCTGATCCCCGCCCTTCGCAAAACTTGTAGACATCGACAGGACCAATCCGCCGACCACCGCCATGCAGGTCGACACCGAGGCGACCAGTCCGATGGCGAAGGCGGTGCCGTAAGTGACCTTGTCGCTGGTAATCAGATTGACGATCCCGAGCTGCTGCAACAAGACGAACAGTGCGATCACGCCCGCTGCAATCGGAACCGCGATCCGGAAGTCCGACCAGCGTACCGGTTCGGAACGCCGTTCGACCGAGAGGGCATATCCGTGCTTCTTCACCACCCCGGTCAGTTCCTCGGCGATTTGCTCATGGCTCTTTCCGCCGAAATTGCCGCGGACGCGGACGCGCCCGGTGGGATCGGCAGCGACGTGCTCGACGTGCGGGAGGTCGCGCAATTCGGCTTCTGTCAGCGTGGCGCAGGCATCGCAATGGAAGCCGCGGGCATAAAGCGTGATTGCTCCCGCTTGCGTCGGGGCGTCGGTTGCCTGCCGGGCGGGTGGGCCGAGCCTCATTGTTCGCAGGCGCAGCGAATTGGAGACGACTGCGACACTGGAAAAGGCCATGGCGAGGCCGGCGAAGACGGGATTAAGCAGCCAGCCGAAGAACGGGAAAAGTGCCCCGGCCGCCAGCGGGATGCCGACCAGATTGAAGATGAAGGCCCAGAACAGATTCTGCTTGATCCCGCGCATGGTGAGCTTGGAGAGGCGGATCGCCTTGGCCAGCTTTGAAATGTCGCCCCGAAGCAGCGTGATTCCGGCCGCCTCGATGGCGACGTCGGTACCGGTGGCCATGGCAATGCCGACATCGGCTTGGGCCAGCGCCGGCGCGTCATTCACCCCGTCGCCAGCCATGGCGACGATCTCACCGCGCGCCTGCATCTCCTTGATCTTGGCGAGCTTGTCTTGCGGCAGCAGCTCCCCGATTGCCTCGTCGATGCCTACCTGATCCGCGATGTGTCGTGCCGTGTGCCGGTGGTCGCCCGTGAGCATCACGACCTTGATGCCAAGACGGTGCAGCTCAGTCACGGCGCTTCGTGCTTCAGGCTTGGGTGCGTCCGCCACAAGGGCCCTTCCCAGAAGCGCGCCCTGGGTTGCCAGCAGCACCGGGGTGGCCCCGCTCTTTGCCTCTTCCTCGATCGCCGTCTTATCGACGGACAGGCCAAGACTTTCCGCCAGTCTTACGCTTCCGGCGTGGTATTGAATTCCGCCGATCGTTCCTCTCAGCCCTTGGCCTTTGATGATCTCGAAATTCTCGACCCGCCGGAGAGCCAGTCCGCGAGAATTGGCATAGGCCACAATGGCGTGGGCAACCGGATGCTCGGAACGCGCTTCGAGCGACGCCAGCAGCGTGGCGAACTCTTCGTCGGAAAGCCCGCCCCGTGCCGCAAGCGCGGTGAGGACCGGCTTGCCGTGAGTAATGGTTCCGGTCTTGTCGACGACGACGGTCGTGACCTTGCAGAGCTTCTCAAGGGTCGCTGCGTCCTTGACGAGAATTCCCTCTTTCGCGCCCTTGCCGACGCCGACGATGATCGCGGTAGGCGTCGCAAGTCCCAGCGCGCAGGGGCACGCGATGACCAAGATGCCGACGAACGAAACCAGCCCGTAAGAAAGCGCCTGGGCAAAGCCCAGATACTGCGCTCCGACGATTAGCCAGACGCCGAGAGTGAGAAACGCAAGCGCCACGACCGTGGGCACGAAAACAGCGGAAATTCTGTCGGCCAATCCCTGAATCGGCGCCTTGCTCGTTTGCGCTTCCTCCACCATTGCGATGATGTGCGCGAGTAGCGTATCCGATCCGACCTTCGACGCTTCGAACGTGAACGCGCCGGAGGTATTGATCGTGCCGGCAACTACGGCATCGTCCGGGCGCTTTTCGACCGGGATCGGCTCGCCGGTTACCAGCGCCTCGTCGACGAACGAGGAACCTTCGATCACGACGCCGTCCACCGGGATTTTCGATCCTGGCTTCACGACGATAACGTCGCCAACCACTACATCCTGAATCGGGACTTCGACTTCCTTGCCTTCGCGAACAACTACCGCGACCTTCACTTGCAGATTGAAAAGCTGTTCGATCGCATCCCCGGTCCTCAGCCGGGAACGGGCTTCCAAATATCTGCCTAGCGTGATGAACGCGATCAGCACGATGGTCACGTCGTAGTATTGATGCTCCACATCAACGTACGGACGTAACGGGTCCGCCAGCGCGCCGACGATCACGCTGTATAGAAACGCCGTCCCCGTGCCGACGCCAATTAGAGAATCCATGCTCGCTCGGCCGCTGCGCAGGAAGCGATAGGCGCCGGCTAGATACGGCTTACCGGCAACGAAGAGCGTGTAGGTGGCAAAAATCGGTAGGAGATGATGGAAGAAGTTCTTCCAGGTTTCCGGTGCCACCCGCGCGACACCGAAGTACGCAAGGATGTCCCATCCCATCACGAAGATACTGAAGACGGCGAG
>DATNNN010000031.1:0-11838 GCA_035601815.1 Xanthobacteraceae bacterium
GCGGTGCTGGTGGCGCTCGCCATGGCGCTCACGCTTGTCGCCGGGTTCTGGCTCGCGCGCGCATTCGGCCTCAGCGCCGGCTTCGGCGCGGTGGCGGGAGCAGCGACCGCGGTATGCGGAGCGTCGGCGGCACTCGCCGCCTCCACGGTGGTGCCGAACTATCCCGACAAGGACAGCGACGTGGCCTTCACCATCGTCGCGGTGAACGCGCTCTCCACCGTCGCCATGGTCGCCTACCCCATCCTTTGCGCCTGGCTCGGCTTCGACGCCACCGCCACCGGGCTTGTGCTCGGCGCCACCATCCACGACGTGGCGCAGGTGGCGGGCGCGGGCTACGGCGTGTCTGAAAGCGTGGGCAACGCCGCGGTGATCGTGAAGCTCTTCCGCGTGTTCCTGCTTCTGCCGGTGGTGCTCGCGGTCGGCTGGTATTTCGTGCGCGCTCGGGCGGCCCGCGCGCGGGTGCCGCTGCCGGGATTTGCGCTGGCGTTTCTCGCCATGTGCGTGCTCAACACCGCGCTCGGCGCAATGCCGGCGATCGCGCCGGCTTATGCCGGGATCAAGGCCGTGCTGGTGCAGGCCTCGAACTGGGGGCTGCTCGTCGCCATCAGCGCGCTCGGGCTCGGCACTTCGTTCACCGCCGTGGCGGAGCTCGGCTGGCGGCACCTCGCGACGATCGTGGGCGCCACCCTCGTCATCCTCGCCGCGGTGATCGCGGGCGTCGGCGTGCTCGCCTGACCGGCGCGCTGGAATCCTTTTCCGTCCGACCGGGGCCCGTCCGCTGGCGGCCGGTCTTTGCCGGCCGATCTCCCGCAGGGCGCGAAATGTCCTTGTAGTACTCGCCGAGATCCTGGTGGTGGCGCAGGCACTCTGGCCGATAGGCCGCCATCACGTCGTATTGCAGGACGGCATCGAGCTTGAAGCGTTCGCGGACGCTGTCGTGGAGGGTGGCATTCTTCGGCGGGTCGCGATCCTGCGTGCGCGCGTAGCGGAAGATCGAGCTTTTGGTCTCGTCGTGCTGCATGCTGCCGGCGGACGGAAATACCCGCAACAGCGATGGATTGATCTTGATGCGCGCCTCCGACGGCACGCGTTGTGTCGCGTCCACCATCCACGCGAGTGCGATGTCCGACAGGCGCGACTCGTTTTCGGAATAGCCGCCGCCGATATCGGAGTGGTTGCCGGCAAACCAGTACTGCTCGAACCAGATGTAACCGTGCTCGTCACGCGAGGGGCGGGTTGCCTGCGGATCGCCCCATTTCACGCGGCCGAAATCGGCCCGGCGCTCGTCGAGGGAAAGCGCGTGCTTGGCGTACCTGACGTTGGGATTGAGCGTCTGGTCGTAGAATTGCTGCCGCAGCGCCGTGATATGAAGCGTCTGCCAGAACGAATAGTTTTTCAGGCGGAACGAGAATTTGAGATGGGTATAGATGTACGCCGCGAGCAGGATGACGATGGTGGTCGACGTGAGCAGGATCAGCCAGGGATAAAAGTTTCCAAAGAAGAACCACAGCGCCGCGCTCGCGCCGATTAGAATGGCGAGTAAGGCGACGGCGACGATGGCGAGCGCGCCTTTGTTGGCGAGGGCCGCGCCGGTCTCGAATACGCCGATGAAGTACGGATAGGCGTTGGAGCCGCCCTTTCCATCGTTGGAGCCGTACGCGTCGCGGAAGAGGGCCGCGAGTGCCTCGCGCTGGGGCAGATACCGGGTATCGCGCGGCGAGCCGACATGCTGGTAGACCTTGGTGACGGCCTCGCGGGCAATCTTCTTGGCCGAACTCTCGTCGCGCCGCAGCAATTGACCGTTCTTGCCGCGCGTGGGCACGCCGCATAGCGCGAGCACCGCCGCGATACAGCGCGCCGTGTAGGCGCCACGGCTGAAGCCGAAGAGATAGATGCGGTCGCCCGGCTGCCACATCCGGATGATGGCGGCGTGGCAATCGATGATGTTCTGGGTAAGCCCGAGGCCGGTGGCGCTGCTGACGAAGTTATAGAACTGGCGCCAGGTGCGAACGAGAAAGGCCTCGCCGGGCGGCCGGGTGCCGAGCCCGGGATCATAGAAGGCGAGCTGTTCGGCAGGGTCGATGATCGAGTCGGGGCCGCAGCGCGTTGCGCGATAGAGCTTGTAGATGTTGGTGCGCAGCTCGTCGAAACTCTGTCCGCCGCGCTGGCCGGTACCGTCGGAAAAGATGAGAATGTTCTTGGGCAACGCCCCCTCCCGCAGTTGGCTCTCCCCGACTTTGCAGCGGCCACATGCGCGAAGCAACGCCGCCGGCGATGGAAGCGTGCGCGGTAATCGATCTGTCGGCGAGCGAGACCGGCGATCGGGCCGACCGCACGGCAGATCAAAAAAAAGCAATCAATTCAGCATTGTGGTTCATGCGGGATGGGCAGAATGGCAGCGCCGGTGGGCAGCTTTTACGCAGCGTAGTCATGCAGTTACTCCGATGGGCAGCAAGGGCGGGATAGTCCGTACCAATCTGCGGCTCCGGCTTTCGGTTCCGACAGTTGTTCGGCAAAGCGCAGGTAGGCAATAATCAGCCACCGCCGCCAAGACAAAAACAACGCGGCACCTACGGGAGGAATACATGCAGGAATTTGCCCGCCGGCAGCTTGCCGGGGTGATGAAATGCCTCGCCGTCGTCGGGCTCTTCGCCCTCGGCGCCGGGATCGCCCACGCCCAGTCGGGCGAGCCGATCAAGATTGGCTTCAGTATGGCCATCACCGGGCCGGGCGCCGGCGCCGGCAAGCCCGCACTTATCGCCATGCAGGTGTGGGAAGCGGATGTGAACGCCAAGGGCGGCCTGCTCGGCCGGCCAGTCAAGCTCATTTACTACGACGACCAGACGGCTCCAGCGAACGTGCCGGGCATCTACTCGAAGCTGCTCGACGTCGACAAAGTCGACATCGTCGTCGGCCCCTACGCGACCAACATGATCGCGCCGGCGATGCCGATAGTGATGCAAAAAAACAAGCTGTTCATCAGCCTGTTCGGAACGGCGGTGAACGAGAAGTTCAATTACCCGAGATACTTCTCGATGATTCCGACCGGGCCAAATCCGAAGGCCGCCTTCACCAAGGGATTCTTCGACACCGCCATGGCGCAGAATCCGAAGCCGACGACGATCGCCATCGTCTCGGCCAACGCCGAATTCGGTCAGGTGGTGGCCGAAGGCGCGCGTGAGAACGCCAAGGCCGCCGGCTTGAAAGTCATCTATGACCAGACCTACCCGCCGAATACGACCGACGTCGCGCCCATCGTTCGCGCGATTCAGGCGGCCAACCCCGACATCGTGGTGATCTGCTCCTATCCGGTCGAGTCGGCCGCCTTCGTGCGCGCGGTCAACGAAATCGGCTACAGGCCGAAGATGATCGGCGGCGGCATGGTCGGCTTGCAGTTCACCGCGATCAAGACGCAGCTCGGACCGCTGCTCAACGGCATCGTCAACTACGAGACGTGGATTCCCGCGAAGACCATGCAATATCCCGGCGTGCTGGAAGTGGTCGCGAAGTATCAGGAGCGCGCGGCAAAGGAGAATGCCGATCCGCTCGGCTACTACCTGCCGCCCTGGGCCTATGCCTACCTGCAGGTGCTCGAGCAGGCGATCGTCGCCACCAAGAGCCTCGACGACAACAAGCTCGCCGACTATATCCGCGGCGCCACGTTCAAGACCGTGGTCGGCGACGTGAAATTCGGTCCCAACGGCGAGTGGACCACCTCGCGCTTCCTGCAGATCCAGTATCAGAACATCACAGGCAACGACCTCGGCCAGTTCAAGGACATGAGCAAGCAGGTGGTGCTGACGCCGACGGACCTGAAGACCGGCGCCGTGATCTATCCCTACGGCGACGCCAAGAAGTGACGACAAGGGCCGGCGGCGCCGCGTGCCGCCGGCCATTCAGAACGCGCTGAAGTGACGTTCACCGCGCAGGCGACCAACCTCGCACCGGCGGCGGGTTGCCTATTTGCTGGGCGCGATCGCCTAGTAGCAAACCCACGTCCGCTGCCAAATCACGCCGCGCGGCGTGAGCAGCGGTTGCAGCTCATAGCAGCCGTCGTAGTAGGCGTATGCGAAGTCGTCGAAGTAGTACGGTGCATACAGGAGCGGCGCCGCGGCGATGAAGCGCCCGCGGTGGGCGAACCGCGTGCCGTGCCGGCCAAGTCCGCTCCAGTGAGCGCGGCGGAAATTCGCGCCGTGGAAGCGCGCGCTGCCGAACTGACGGAAACCTGACGCCCGAAAGCCGCGCATACTGCCGCCGAAGCTCGCGCGGCCGAAGCTTCGTCCGGCCGATAACCCGCGCATTCCACCGCCACCGCCACCGCCGCCGCCGTGCCAACCGCCGCCGCGGCCGCCACCCCCGCCACCCCCCTGGCGCGCCGAAGCTTCCATAGGCATCAAGATAACAAGCGCGGCTACGGCCGCGAGCGCGATCAGAATCTTACGCATGACCTTTCTCCCCGGGTGTGCTTCTCCCGTGTGTCCACTTCGCCCCCAGTTAAGTATAGCACCGCGAGGGCAGGTTTTGTTGCCGCTTGGTGTGTCCACGACGGAGCCGCGGTTCAATTGGCTTTGTAGGCCTTGGCCATAGCCGCGATTGCGTCGGCGTCGAATTTGTTGATCTCGTCGATCAGCTCATTGGTGACGAGATCGGTGGCCGGCAACTTCTCCTTGAGCACGCCGTTCTTCACCAGGAAATCGACGTAGGCGTCGTAATTCGCGATCGCGTTCTCGCCCCACTTGGTCACCCCGCCGGCTTCGAGCCGCCAGTTGCGCGCCCGCGCCATCAGCGTCTTGATATCGTCGCGGAGCGCGGTCGGCTCGTCCTTGCCGGTGGCCTTGGTCTGCGGAAACACCTCCCACAGGATGCGAACGGCGGCTTCGGGGTTGGCCATGGCGAAGATCGTTCCCTTGGCATAGCCCTGGGCGAGCGCAACCGCCTCGGCGCGCTTGTTCTTCAGCGTGTCCTCCAAGGTAATCAGGCCGTTCGAGGGGAATTTCGCGACGGGCTCGTAGACCAGCATGCGGAGCTTGACGCCCGCATTCTCCACCAGCGCGTACTGGGTGTCGAACTGCGACAGCGCATCGACCTGGCCGGATCGCACCAGTGCCGCGGTCTGCGCCGCTTCGCCCGCCACCACAATGGAGACGTCGCGATCGGGGTCCATGCCGTTCATGGTGGCGATGGCGCGCGCCACGATCACGCCGCCCGAGCCCATGCCGATGACGCCGATGCGTTTGCCGCGCAGATCAGGAAAGGCCTTGATCGGACTCTCTTCGGGAACGGCAATGCCGTAGATGTTGCCCTGGTAGGCGGTGTAGTAGTTCTTTATCTTCACTCCCTGCGGGCGGATGATCGCCACAGGCTCTACCGAAGGAAGCGCGTAGGCGACCTCGCGGGTGGCGACGTTCTTCACGCAGTCGCCGGAGCCGGGGAACGGGACGAGCTCGACCTTAAAACCCGCCTGCGCGAACCAGCCCATCTTGGTGGCGATCGCGAAAGGTGCCGCGGCCGAGCTCACGGTGCGCGCGCACCAGCCGACGCGTACGACATTCTGCGCCTCGGCGGCGGACGCGGCGAATCCGAGCGCAGTCAGAGAGAGGAATAGACGGAGCTTCACGGCGTGCGTCCTTTGTTCGGGGCCGGACGGGCAAGATCGACCTTGTGCGACGGGTCCCAGAATAGCACGCGCCGGCGCACTTGGGAGACTAGGCTGTTCAGCAACAGGCCCAGTAAGGAAAGGATGAATAAGATTGAAAACTGGCCGGCCACGTCCATGGTGAAATTCATGCTCTGCATCAGCATGCCAAGGCCGGATTGCGCGCCGACGAACTCCGCGACGATGGCGCCGATGAGCGCGAAGATCATCGCGATCTCGAGGCCGGCGAAGATGTAGGGCAGCGCGTTGGGCAGCAGCAGCATCCAGAAGATCTGCCACCGGGTGGCGGCGAGCGAGCGCATGAGGTTGACGCGGTCCTCGTCGGCCGAGCGCAGCCCCACGATGGTGTTGACCATGAGCGGGAAGAAGGCGACGAGGGCCGCGGCCATGACCTTCGAGGTAAGCCCGAGCCCGAACCACACGATGATGAGCGGCGCCAGCGCCACCTTGGGCATGGCCTGGAACATGACGATGAACGGATAGAGGAAATATTCGACGCGGCGGCTGAGCGCGACGGCGATCCCCAGCGCGAAGGCGAGCGCGGAGCCGAAGGCGAAGCCGAGCAGCGTCTCCGTGAGCGTGACCCAGATGTGGTCGAGATAGAGCGAGCTCGCGAAGCCCCGGTAGAAGGCCACGAAGATCGAGCTCGGCGTCGGCAGGATGAAGGCCGGCACCGATAGCGCGCGCACTAGCGCTTCCCAGATTGCGAGCGTCGCCGCGATCAGCGCAAGGCGCAGGGCGAGGCCGCGCAAGCCCGAGGTCATTCGATGCCTCCGCCGGCGTTGAGCACGGTACGGATGCGCCGCACGTATTCGCCGAATTTCTCCGAGGTCATCACGTCGAGGGTGCGCGGCCGCGGC
The DNA here is from genome assembly GCA_035601815.1 of Xanthobacteraceae bacterium. Taxonomy (GTDB): domain Bacteria; phylum Pseudomonadota; class Alphaproteobacteria; order Rhizobiales; family Xanthobacteraceae; genus DATNNN01. The sequence goes on from DATNNN010000031.1 coordinate 6,517, forward strand.
AGCTCCACCGCGAACAGGTCGCCAATCTGGCCGGGCCGTGGCGTCATCACCAGGACGCGGTCGGCGAGGAACACGGCCTCGGCGGTCGAATGGGTAATGAACACCACGGTCTTCTGGCGTTCGAGCCAGATGCGCTGCAGCTCCACGTTCATCGCCTCGCGGGTGAGTGCGTCCAGCGCCCCGAAAGGCTCGTCCATGAGGAGCAGCGCCGGATCGTGGATCAGCGCGCGCACCAGCGCCACGCGCTGCTGCATGCCGCCGGAGAGCTCCCACGGATAGCGGTGCTCGAAGCCGGCGAGCCCGACGAGGTTGAGGAGATCGAGGGCGCGGCCGGTCATGCGCTCGCGGCCGAGCTGCTGCACGTCGACCGGGAGCAGCACGTTGCCGAGCACGCTTCGCCAGGGAAACAGCACCGGCGACTGGAAGACGACGCCGATGTCGCGGCGCGGGCCGTCGATCGACGTGCCGTTGAGGATGGCGACACCTTCGCTGGCGGGCAGGAGACCCGCAAGAATCTTGAGGAGCGTCGACTTTCCGCAGCCCGACGGCCCAACGATGCAGATGAACTCGCGGTCGGCGACGGCAAAGTCGATGTCGCGCAGCGCGACAATCGCGTCCGCCCCGGTGCCGTAGCTTTTGGACAGGTGACGGACCTCGATCGCGTCGCTCACGGCGCCGGAGCGCGGCGCGCGGCTGCGGCTTGTGTCCAGGATGTGCAACTCCCCTTCGCGCGCGATCGCGGCGGCCCGCCCGCGCGGCGCGCGCTTTTGTTTTGGGCCGGATTTGCCGCTAGGCTAAGGTGAGATGGCCGGACCGGTCAACGGACCGCAAATCCTGATGGGGAAGGGACGATAACTGCCATGAGCGGGAAAAAGCCGTTCCGGCTGTGGGGGCGCGCGTCGTCGTCCAACGTCAAGAAGGTGATGTGGCTCGCCGACGAGATGGGCCTCGCCTACGAGCGCATCGAGGCCGGCGGCAAGTTCGGCGTGGTCGATACGCCGGAATACAAGAAGCTCAATCCCAACAGCCGCGTGCCCACCATCGAGGACGGCGAGTTTGTCCTCTGGGAATCGAACTCGGTGATGCGCTACCTCGCCAGCAAATACGGCGGCGAGGCGTTCTATCCGACCGATGTCGCGGCGCGCGCGAACATCGATCGCTGGCTCGATTGGCAGCTCGCCATGCTGAACCCGGTCGAGTCGCCGGTGTTCATGGGCACCATCCGTACGCCGCCGGAGAAACAGGACAAGGCTGCACTCGCCGCGGGCATGGAGAAACTCATGAAGCAGTGGGCGATCGTCGAGGCGCAGCTTAAGAGCCGACCGTACATGGCAGGCGATTTCTTTTCGCTTGCCGACATCGCGCTTGCAATCTTCGCTCACCGCCTCCTGCACAACCCGTTCCTCACCGTGCCGCCGCTGCCCAACATCTCGGCGTGGCACGCGCGCCTGCGTCCGCGCCCCGGATTCAAGGCGCACGTGGATGTGCCGCTGGAGTAAGGAACCGGCACCCATTTCCTGAATTTGTCCTGAAGGTAGGCTCGATGGCCAAACAGAACGTGCTCGTGATCTGCGGCAGCCTGCGCAACGGGTCGCTGAACAAGTCGGTGGCGCGCACGCTGCCGGAGCTTGCGCCCGCAGGCATGACGCTCAGCGACGCGCCGCCGTATGACGATTTCACCATCTACAACGCCGACCACCACCAGGCGACCGTCTTCCCGCCCCCGGTGGTCATGTTCGCCGACGCGATCCGCGCCGCCGACGGGGTCATCATCGTGTCGCCCGAGTACAATTGGTCGGTCCCGGGCGGGCTCAAGAACGCAATCGACTGGGTGTCGCGCATGAAGGAGCAGCCGTTCCGCGAGAAGCCGGTGGCGCTGCAGTCGGCATCGGGCGGGCCGCTCGGCGCTGCGCGCATGCAGTATCACCTGCGCCAGATTTTGACGTCGATCGACGCCTTCGTGTTCATGCGCCCGGAGATTTTCGTCACCTTCGCGCCGCAGAAGATCGACGAGAAGGCAGGCAAGCTCAAGGACGAGCCGACGCGCGAGATCATCAAGACCCAGCTCGTGGCGTTCGCCAAGTTCATCGAGCGGGTGCGGCCGAAAAGCTAAATATCCTGCGCCGTCGAGAACATGAACGGCGAGACGCCGCGGATGTTTTCGTCAAGCACCAGCGTGCGGGTGATCGGCGGCTCGGCGCGCTGGCCGCAGTTGACCCGCTCGCACAGGCGGCAGTTGACGCCGATGGGCATGGCTTCCGCCGTCTCCAGCGCCAGTCCCGCGGCGTAGACGAGGCGGGCCGCGTATTTCAGCTCGCAGCCGAGGCCGAGGGCGAAGCGCGGCTGCGGCTGGGCGTAGGGCACCACCACGCGGCGCACGGTCTGGGCCACGGAAAAGTAGCGGCTGCCGTCGGGCAGCTCGACGATTTGCGTCACGATGCGGCCGGGGGTGGCGAACGTCGCGTGCACGTTCCACAGCGGGCAGGTGCCGCCGAACTTGGAGAACGGAAAGGTGCCGGACGAGAAGCGCTTGGACACGTTGCCGGCGTCGTCGACGCGCAGCATGAAGAACGGCACGCCGCGGGCCGTCGGCCGTGCGAGCGTGGTGAGGCGGTGGCAAACCTGCTCGAAGCTGGCGCCAAAGCGCTGGCCGAGCACGCCGAGGTCGTAACCGAGCGCCTCCGCCGATTCGTGGAAGCGGCCGTAGGGCATGATGACGGCCGCGGCAAAGTAGTTGGCAAGAGAGATGCGGTAGAGCTGGCGCGACGGCTCGTCGAGCGATCCGGCTTTGACCACGATGTCGTCGATGAGGCGGCCCGCCTCGAACAGCGCGAGCTGGAAGGCGGTCTGGAAAACGCGGCCGGCGGCATCGATCAATTCCGACAATTGCAGCTGGCGGCGGTGGCGGTCCCAGCGGCGCAGCGTGTCCTGCATCACCTCTACCGGCAGCACGCGCACGAGGGTGCCGTGGCGCTCGCGCAGCCGTTCAGTGAGGGCGCGGTAGAGGTCCTGCACGGAGGCGTCGAGCTCGTCGCGCAGCTTCTCGGCGGCGGTTTCCAGCGTCGGGAAGTGGTTGCGGTTCACCTCGATTAGCTCGCGCACGCGCTCCACGGGATCCGCCTCGAACTCCGTGGCGCGATCGCGGCCGGCGAGGCGGGCCGCCACCATGGTCTCGCCGCGGCGGGCCTCGGCGTAGCCGCGGTAGAGCCGCTGTAGCGCAAGCGCCACGCCGGGACAGAGCTCGGCCACGTCGCGCAGCTCCTGCTTGGGCAGATCGATGGCGCGGAACAGGGGGTCGCTGAACACCTCGTTCAGCTCGGCGAAGGAGCGGTCGTCCTCGCCGGCGGCGAGCCCGCGCAGGTCCACGTCGAAGACCTCGGCCATGCGCAAGAGAATCTGCGCGGTAACCGGCCGCTGGTTGCGCTCGATCAGGTTGACGTAGGAGGGAGAGATACCGAGTCGCTCCGCCATCTGAGTCTGCGACTGGCCGAGCTCGCGGCGGATGCGGCGGAGCCGCGGGCCGATGAAGAGCTTGCGGTCGGCGAGGGCGCCGACTTTGCCGCTTTCCGCGTCGCTTCCGCGCCCTCTGCCTATTTTGCCGCCGCCGGATTTTGACATTTGTGACATTCCTACAAGTTAGCAAGTGCACAATTTACAGTGTGGCACGATTTCAATGCAATAGGCCTTTTCAACGGGGATAACGAGATTTAAGCCGGAAACATCACAAGCCGGCAGCCGTTGTCACGGCTGTATGGGTTCCAGGAGAAAAAAATGGCCCGCCTGACGTTCCGCGATCTCGTCCCCGCCCCCGACAACCGCTTCGACGGCATCACGCGCCCTTATTCGCCGGAGGACGTGCTCAGGCTGCGCGGCTCGCTCGCCATCAAGTACACGCTCGCCGAGCGCACCGCGAACAAGCTGTGGGAGCTGCTGCAGACCCAGCCGTTCGTGCCGAGCCTCGGCGCCGTCACCGGCAACCAGGCGATGCAGATGGTGCGCGCCGGATTGCCCGCGATCTACCTCTCGGGCTGGCAGGTCGCCGCCGACAACAACACCGCCGGCACCACCTATCCCGACCAGAGCCTGTATCCCGCGAACGCCGGGCCGGAGCTGTGCCGGCGCATCAACCGCACGCTGGCGCGCGCCGATCAGATCGAGCACTCCGAGGGCGGCGCCAAGCGCGACTGGTTCGCGCCGATCATCGCCGACGCCGAGGCCGGCTTCGGCGGGCCGCTCAACGCTCACGAGATCATGAAGGCCTACATCGAAGCCGGCGCCGCCGGCGTCCACTTCGAGGACCAGCTCGCGTCGGAAAAGAAGTGCGGCCACATGGGCGGCAAGGTGCTGATCCCGACCGCTGCCCACGAGCGCAACCTGACCGCGGCGCGGCTCGCCGCCGACATCTGCGGCGTGCCGACCATGCTGCTCGCGCGCACCGACGCGGAGAGCGCCAAGCTCATCACCTCCGACGTCGACGAGCGCGACCGCGAGTTCATCACCGGCGAGCGCACCGCCGAGGGCTTCTATCGCCTGAAGCCGGGCACCGGCAACGCCCACTGCATCAAGCGCGGGCTCGCCTACGCCAAGTACGCCGATCTCCTGTGGTGGGAAACCTCCAAGCCCAATCTCGCCGAGGCCAAGGTGTTCGCCGAAGCCATCCACCGCGAGTTCCCCAACAAGATCCTCGCCTACAACTGCTCGCCGTCGTTCAATTGGCGCGCCAACATCGACGAGGCCACCATAGCCAAGTTCCAGCGCGAGCTTGGCGCCATGGGCTACCGCTACCAGTTCATCACGCTCGCCGGCTTCCACAACCTCAACCTTGGCATGTTCGAGCTTGCCCGCGGCGTGGTCGAGCGCGGCATGACTGCCTATGCCGAGATGCAGGAGGCGGAGTTTGCGGCGGAAGCCGCCGGCTACACCGCCACGCGCCACCAGCGCGAGGTCGGCACCGGCTACTTCGATCAGCTCAACATCGCGATCTCGTCGGGCCACTCCTCGACCACCGCGATGCACGACTCCACCGAGGAAGACCAGTTCGTCGAGCATTCACCCGTTCAAGTCGCGGCCGAGTAAAGGCAGAGAAGGAGAAGCAACATGGCCAACAAGCGCTATTGGGTGATCGGCGGCGAGTACCGCTCGCTCGACTTCGACCAGATCATCGACGGCACTGGCCGCGTGATCGGCCCGTTCAGCTCGCTCACCCACGCCGAATATGCCTGGCGGACGATTTCCGAGGAGCACCGCTCCAACTGCAACATGCGCTTCACCATCGTGCAGGAAGGCGCGCGGACGGCAGGCAAGGCGGCGGCGTAAGGCTGC
>DATNNN010000032.1:0-2460 GCA_035601815.1 Xanthobacteraceae bacterium
CTCGCCAGCACCCCGCGAATGATGCGGTTTTGGATGAATACCTGCATGCGCTGGATCACCCGCGTTGCCAGCATGCGCCGCTTCTGCACCGCGCGCAGCTCGTCGACGGAAGGAACGCCGGTGCTGAGCGTCTGCCAAAGCAAGTTCGCCGCGGCGACGGCGTCCTGCACCGCGAGATTGATGCCGACGCCGCCGACGGGCGACATGGCGTGCGCCGCGTCGCCGATGCACAAGAGGCCCGGCAGGAACCACTGGCGCAGCCGGGCGACGGCGACGGTCAAGAGCTTCGCATCGTCCCAGGTGCGGATCTCCTTCACCCGGTCGCGCAGGCGCGGTTCCACCCGCACGATCTCGGCGCGCAGCGCCTTCAGGCCCTTCGCGCGCAGCTTGTCAATGCTGCCCTTGGCGATGACGAACGCGCACTGCCAGTAGTCGCCGCGGTCGAGCATAACGAATAGGCGGCCGGCGGCGATGCGGCCGAGCACCTGGTGCGGATCATTGCGCTTGCGCGAAAGCCTGAGCCAGAGCACGTCCATGGGCGCGCCGAAGTCGTCGACCTGAAGCTTCGCGCGCGCGCGCAATACCGAGTGGCGGCCATCGGCGGCCACCACGAGCGGCGCGCGAATCTCGATCTCGCCCTTCGGCGTCTTCACCCGCACACCGGCGACGACGTCGCCGGAGCGGACGAGGTCGGTCGCCTCGGCGCGCATCATCAGGCGGAAGCCGGAATAGCGCTTGCCCTCGCGAGCAAGGAAATTGAGGAAATCCCACTGCGGCATGAAAGCCAGAAACTTGCAGTGAGTGGGCAGGTGCGTGAAGTCGGCGAGCGTCACCGGCGTCTCGCCGATGATGCCGCTCACCGCCAGCACCTCCTGGTGCGGCAGCTTGAGGAAGCGGCCGAGCAGCCCGAGCTCGTGCATGAGCTCGAGCGTCGAGGGGTGGATGGTGTCGCCGCGGAAGTCGCGGAAGAAGTCCGCGTGCTTCTCCAATACGATCACGTCGATGCCGGCGCGCGCGAGCAGAAAGCCCAGCATCATGCCCGCCGGCCCGCCGCCGGCGATGCAGCAGCGGGTGAAAAACGTTTGCGGCGCGCGGGTTTTTCTCATGACCTTGCGGGCAAGAACTTACTCGAACCCCGTCGGCATCGGCTTGTTCTCGGGCTCCACCTTCATCCCCGAGGCGAGCGCCATGGTCTCGATCAGCGCCGAAAAATCCATGCCGAGATATTTTTCCGGATCGGGCTTGAGCGTGGCGGCGCCGAAGTGGCTCTGCAGCATCTCGCGCGCCGCCGCCGTCACCGGCATCACCACGTCATTGTCGCGGCCGAGCGCGAGACCGAGATCGAGGTCCTTGAGCAAGAGCTCCGGCGTGAAGGTGGTGGTGAAGTCGAGGTTCACCAGCGCCGGCGACTTGTAGCGGGTGAACATGGAGCCCATGACCGAGTTGTTCATGAACGACAGAAAGGCGTGGCGCGGCACGCCCATCTTGTTGGCGAGTAGCGTGATCTCGATCAGATTCTCGATCACGACGCCGAGCATGACGTTGTGGGCGATCTTGCACACGCGCGCGAGCTCGCCCTCGCCGACGTAGGACACGCCCTGGGGCGCGAACGTCTTGATCATGTGCTCGGCCTTGCGGAACGCGGCCTCCGGCCCCGAGGCCACGGCCGAGAGCCGGCCCGCCTTGATCACCCTGGCGTTGCCCGAGACGGGGGAGGCGATGAAGTGGGCGCCCTTTGCCTTGAGGCCCTGGCGGACATCGGCGGATTCCTCGACGGCGATGGTCGAGCAATCGACGAAGACGGGCGGCACTTTCGCGCCGGCGGCGGCGCCGTTCGGGCCGAAATAGACCTCTTTCAGGTCCTTGCCGGTGGAGACGATGGAGAACACCACGTCGCTGCCGGAAAGATCCGACGGCTTGTCCACGATCTTGCCGCCCTTCTTGGCGAGCGGCTCGGCCTTGGAGCGCGTGCGGTTCCAGATCGACACGTCGTAGCCGGCCGCAAGCAACATCTCCGCCATGGGGAAGCCCATGCGGCCCATGCCGATCCAGCCGATCTTCTGCGTATTCTTCGCCATCGCGCCCTCGCTGTTTTCCGCCCCTTGCTAACACGGCGCGGCGGGGCCGTCAGCGGCGATAGGCGTAGGCGGTATCCTCGTGCACGGCGGCCAGGCGCTCGATCAACGCGTGCGTGGGCGCGAGCTCGCACACCGGGTCGGTGGCGCGCGCGTCGCCGGTGAGCAAGAACGCCTGGCAGCGGCAGCCGCCGAAATCGATCTCGCGTCGCGGACACGTGGCGCAGGGCTCCTTCATCCACGACGTGCCGCGGAAGACGCGGAACGCCGGCGAATTCTCCCAGATGTGGGCGAGGCCGTACTCGCGCACGTTCCAGAACTCGAGCCCGGGGATCGTCTCCGCCGCGTGGCACGGCAACACGCGGCCCGACGGCGTCACGTTCAG
>DATNNN010000033.1:0-4317 GCA_035601815.1 Xanthobacteraceae bacterium
CGCGGACTACCTCGCCGAGAACGGCTTCGCCGTGCTCACTTTCGACTACCGCGGCATCGGCGGATCGAAGCCCAAGTCACTGCGCGGCTTTCCGGCCAGCATGCGCGACTGGGCGGCGCTCGATCTCGCGGCCGCCATCGACTTCGCAGCGAAGCAAGCGGCGAGCCGCCCTCTCCTTCTGGTCGGGCATTCCTTCGGCGGCCAGGCGCTCGGCCTCGTGCCCAACAACCAGAAGATCTCGCGGGCTCTGCTCGTCGCCGCGCAGATCGGCTACTGGCGCCTGTTCCCGCCGCCGGAGAACTATCGCGTGTATCTGCGGCTGCGCTTCGTTGGACCGGCGTTGGCCCACGCCATCGGGTATCTTCCCGGCTGGCTCGGTGTCGGCGAGGATCTGCCCAAGGGCGTGTTCCTGGAGTGGGCGGGCTGGTGCCTGAAGCCGCGCTACCTGTTCGACGACGCCACGCTGGAAGCGCGCAGGAACTTTCCCAACTACAAAGGCGCCATGCGCGCAATCGGGCTCGCCGACGACCCGTGGGCGCCGCCCAAGGCGGTGGAGCTCCTGCTCGCCGGATACACTGGCACCAAACCTGAGCATCTCACCATCGCACCGCGCGACGTGGGTGCTGCGAAGATCGGCCACTTCGGCTTCTTCCGCGCCGAGCAGCGCGAGACGCTGTGGAAGCAGGCGGCGGATTGGCTCGCGGGATAGCGGCGCCGGTCACGCCTCGCTACGCAACGTGACCAGCTCCTCGGCCGCCGTCGGGTGCAGCGCCACGGTGGCGTCGAAGTCGGCCTTGCGGGCGCCCATCTTCACCGCCACGGCGGCGAGCTGCGCCATCTCGGCCGCGCCCTCGCCCACCACGTGCACGCCGAGTACCCGGTCGCTGTCCTCGTCGACGACGAGCTTCATCAGCACCTGGGTTTTCCGTCCCGACAGTGTCGCCTTGAGCGGACGAAAGATCTTCTTGAAAGTCTTTACCTTGCGGCCGCTCAAGCGCGCGTCCGCTTCGCTTAAGCCCACGACACCGATCTCCGGCTCGGAGAACACAGCCGTCGGAACGTTCACATGGTCGACGATCCACGGCTCCTCGCCAAACGCGGAATCGGCGAAGGCGTGGCCCTCGCGGATGGCGATGGGCGTGAGATTCAACCGATTGGTCACATCGCCGATGGCGTAGATCGAGTGCACGTCGGAGCGATTGTTCTTGTCAACCATGACGCGGCCGAGCGGATCGAGCGGCACGCCCACGGTCTCAAGACCCAGGTTCGTCGTGTTCGGCCGCCGGCCGACCGCGAGCATGACCTGGTCCACCTCGAGCACGGCGCCGTCCGACAGCGTCGCCCGCAGTCCGTCGGCCCCCTTCTCGATCGAGGAAACCGTGTGCTTGAGCAGGATGCGCACGCCGCGCGCCTCGATCTCGTCATGCGCGTGGCGGCGCACGTCGGCGTCGAGGCCGCGCAGGATCTCATCGCCGCGGTGCACGATCGTCACCTGCGAGCCCAGCCCCTCGAACACGGCGGCGAATTCGAGGCCGACGTAACCGGCACCGACGATGGCGATGCGGCGCGGCAGCGCCGGCAGATGGAAGGCGTCATTTGAGGAAATGGCGAACTCGATACCCGGACAATGGGTGTGATAGGGATGCCCGCCGGTGGCGACCAGGATCTTGTCGGCGCGCACGTGGGCGCCGCTCTTGAGCACGCGCACCGTGTGGTCGTCCTCGATCACAGCGCGTGAGTCCACGATTTCGACGCCCGCCTTGTCGAGGTTGGCCCGATAGGCCGCCTCGAGCCGCGCGATCTCCTTGTCCTTGTTCTTGATCAGCGTCGGCCAGTCGAAGCGCGCGTTGTCGACGGTCCAGCCGAAGCCGACCGCATCCTCGAACTCGTAGCGGTAGCGGCTGGCATAGATCAGAAGCTTCTTCGGAATGCAGCCGCGGATGACGCAGGTGCCGCCGACCCGGTGCTCCTCGGCGATCATCACCCGCGCGCCGTGCCCGGCGGCGATGCGGGCGGCGCGCACGCCGCCCGAACCCGCGCCGATGACGAAAAGGTCGACGTCCGTCTCGGCCATGGCCGCCGGAGCCTCGATCAGATGGCGTGACCGCGCTTCTTCATCTCGACGCGGAGGCGAGCGACGATGTCCTCGGAAAGCTTGCCGCCCCATTCCTGCGTGCGGGCGAAACTCTCTTCCAGCACCGCGGGGATTTCGGTGACGAATTTCTTACCGGTGGCCGAGCGATAGAAGGCGAGCATCTCCTTAAGCTCGGGCTCGCTGAATTTCTTGGTGTAGACCAGGGCCACGATTTCGCGGATCTCGCTGCGGCGATTATCGAACTCGGGACGAATGGCGAGGATCGATTCCTGCAACGCCTTCTGCAAATCGGGGTTCTGCTGCATGAACATGGCGTAGGACTGCTGCAGCATCGACGGAATTACCGTGTCGAAGGCGCGTGTCGCTCCCGAGGCCTCGACCACGTCGCGCGCGACCTGCAAATGCGACGCGCTCGGCTGCGGCTGCTGCGCGTGGGCCACCAGCGGAAAGGACGCGAGCGCGAACGCCAACGCGCCCGCACGAAGAGCCCCGGCTGCAAAACGGTACATCGTCATCTCCCTAGTGGTCAGGACCGCTCGATAATCTCGATGCCGGTGCGGGTCGCGAGGATGGCCCGGCGAGCTAGCCCGATGAAGAGCCCATGTTCGACGACGCCGGGCACCTCGGAGAGAGCGCGCGCGAGCGCGCGAGGATCGTGGATGGCTCCGAGACCGGCGTCGAGAATGAGGTGTCCCTGATCCGTGACGAAAACATGGCCGTCCGGCTTGTGACGAAGCCGCAGCGGGCCTTCGCAGCCGCAGCCCTTGGCGGCGGCGGTAATGGCGCGGCTGGTGGCGCCGAGCCCGAAGTCCACCACCTCGATGGGCAGCGGAAAGCGGCCGAGGCGGCCGACCTTCTTCGATTCGTCGGCGATGACGATCATGTCGCGGGAGGCGTTGGCCACGATTTTCTCGCGCAACAGCGCCCCGCCCCCGCCCTTGATCAGATTCAGCGCGGAATCGAGCTCGTCGGCGCCGTCGACGGTAAGATCGAGCTCAGGCTCGCTGTCGAGCGTGGTGAGCGGGATGCCGAGGTTCTTGGCCTGCGCTTTGGTGGTCTCCGACGTGGGCACGCCTACCACCTCGAGGCCGCTCTTTACCTTCTCGCCCAGGAGCTCGACGAAATGCGCCGCCGTCGAGCCGCTGCCGAGGCCGAGCCGCATGCCCGGGCGCACGAACTCAAGCGCGCGGCGCGCCGCTTCGCGCTTCAGGGCCTCGAGATCGATCTTCTCGGCCGTGGCGCTCACCCCGGCTCCCTGTTTTTGATGCCGGCGGGTTGGTAGCACGCACCCCGCGTCCCCGCCAGCGATGCGCCGCCCGCGTGCGCGACGTCGTCGCGGCCCACGCGGGCAAAGGTAACGCGCATGGACTTTCGCGGCCGGCGCGGGTACCGCACTCGCCATGAATCGCCCCACCTTTGCCTTCGACCTCGACGGCACCCTGATCGACAGCGCGCCCGATCTCCTCGACACGCTCAACATGGTGCTCGGCAGCGTCAACCTCGGACCCATCGCCAACGCCGATGCCCGCGGCCTGTTCGGCGGCGGCGCCCGCGTGCTCATCGAGCGCGGGCTTGCGCTGCACCGCGTGCAGCTATCCACGGCGGCCGTCGACCAGCTGTTCGCGGACTTCCTCACCCACTACGAGGCGCACCTGACCGACCACTCGCGGCCCTTCCCCGGCGCGGTCGAAGCGCTCGACGCGCTAGCGGCGGCCGGCGGCCGCCTCGTCATCGTCACCAACAAGCTCGAGCGCTTCGCGGTGAAGCTTCTGCACGAGCTCGGCCTCGCCGACCGCTTCGCGCTCATCGCCGGCGCCGACACCTTCGCCGCGCGGAAGCCCGATCCCGCTCATCTCCTCGGCGCCATTGCCAAGGTAGGCGGCCACTCCGGCCACGCCGTCATGATCGGAGATTCGGAAACCGACGTGACGGCGGCCCGCCGCGCTCGGGTGCCGGTCGTGGCCGTCGCCTGGGGCTACTCGGCGGTGCCCGCCCGCGAGCTCAACGCCGATCGCGTGGTGGAGCGCTTTGCCGAGGTGCCGGAGGCGGCGACGGCACTTCTCGCCGCCACTGCCGCGCGCGCTTGACACTTAGGCAGAGCGCTTCTTACATCGCGAAATTCCGCGAGGTACGGGCGCTTAGCTCAGCGGGAGAGCGTTCCCTTCACACGGGAAAGGTCGCAGGTTCAATCCCTGCAGCGCCCACCATCGGCCCGTTGGCGC
>DATNNN010000034.1:0-3287 GCA_035601815.1 Xanthobacteraceae bacterium
AGGAGGAGTGGTTCGCGCTCGTCGGATAGCGCGTCAAAGCGTGATCACTGGTCCGGCATGTTGCCCGCGAGCGCCTTGTAGAGGTCGGGAAAGCAACCGATGGGCACGCCGTCGAGCAATTTGTCGGCGATCTCGCGCTCGTAGCAGCACTGCTCGCAGCCCATGAGCAAGATGCCCTTCGCCTTCGCTACCTTGTGCAGGCGCGCGCCGATCGGGTTGCCCTTCATGAGCACGTAGTTGTTGTCCTCGAAGAAGAACATGTCGGCGACGTCGACGCCGTGCCGGTTCTCCTCGAGCTGCGGCAGAATCATTTTTCCGAGCACGTAGGAAACCGTGTGGCGCGAGGTGGCGAAGATAGGCGACCTTCGCCGTCATGTCACTGCCAGCGTAGCAAGCGGCGCTCGATCATGCCGCCGAGGATGAACATGAACAGCACCACGAACATGATGAGGAGCACGATCGCGAGCATCAGCGCCGCGTTGTACGTGCTTTGGGCGAACGACAGGAGATAGCCGAGGCCGCGCGTGGCGGCGACGAACTCGCCGACGCAGGCGCCGGTGAAGGCGAAGCCGACGGCGATCTTGAGGTTGCTCATGACCCAGGCGGCGACGGCGGGAAGATAAACGTGGCGCACGAGGTCGGCGCGGTTGCCGCCCAGCGTCAGCACGCGCTCGACGAGGCGGCGGTCGACCTGGCGGATGCCGGTGAACACGGTGAAGAAGATGAGCACCGCCACCAAGACGATGGCGAGCGCGACCTTCGACGCAAGCCCGATGCCGAGCCAGATGACGAAGATCGGCGCCAGAATCACGCGCGGGATTGCGTTCAGCATGGTCATCACCGGCTCGACCAGCTCGGCAATGAGCGGGATCAGCGCCGCCAGCACGCCGAGCACGATGCCGATGAGGATGCCGAGGAAAAGGCCGATCAGCGCCGCCGAGAAAGTGGCCTCGAGGTGATTCCAGATGCGGCCGGTGGAGAACAATTCATAGAGCGCGGCGCCGATCTGGCTCGGGCTTGGGGCGAAGAGCGGGTTGAGGTACCCGGCGGCGCCGGCCGCTTCCCAGATCGCGAGCAGGATGACGAGAGCGGCGATCTGCCGGATCCAGGCGGGGCCGCGCATTCAGGCGGCCTCGGCGCGGGCGAGGCCCGCGACCTCGCGGGACAGATCGGCCCACAGCCGCTCGTAGAGCGGCGCGAACGCGGGATGGGTGCGGGCGCGAATGAGATCGCGCGGGCGGGGGATCGGAACCGGCAGCGCCTCGATGATGCGCGCGCGCGGACCCTGCGACAGGAGATACACCACGTCGGAAAGCGAGATCGCCTCCTCCAGATCGTGGGTGACCAGCAGCACGCTGATCTTCTCGCGCTCCACGAGCTCGACCACGTCCTGCACCACGCGGGCGCGCACGATGGCGTCGAGCGAGGCGAACGGCTCGTCCATGAGGAGGAGCTTCGGCTTCAGCGCCAGCACTTGGGCGAGCGCCACGCGCTTGCGCTGGCCGCCGGAGAGATGGCGCGGAAAGCGGTCGCCGAAGCCGGCGAGCCCAAGGCGCTCGAGCCAAGTCTCGGCCTCGCCGAGCGAGCGGGTCCGCTCCATGCCGTGGAATTGCAGGCCGAGCGCCACGTTGTCGCGTGCGGTCTTCCACGGGAGCAGCGCGTCGTCCTGGAAAAGAAGGCCGATCTCGGAGGGCTTGAACTCGGTCTCGATCGCGCCCTTGAGCGGCGCCTGCAGGCCGATGACGGCGCGGAGCAGGCTCGTTTTGCCCGAGCCGGACGGGCCGACCAGGCTCACGAACGAGCCGGGACCGACTTCGAGGCTAGCTCCTTCGAGAACCGGCTCCGCGCCGTAGGAGATCGAGAGATCGCGAACGCGCAGAGCTCAGCTCCCCACGATCGTGATGTCTTGCAGGCCGGTGACGTTGGCGTTCGCCGGAATGAGCCCGCCGACGATAAGGGCGTCGGCCACGCGCTTGGCGGCGGCGAGATCGATGGTCACGGTCTCGGGATAGAGCGAGGTGCGGTAGCGCACGAGGATCGAGCCGAGGTCGGCCTTGTCGAGGCCGGTGGTGAGCTCGGGCGGCAACGCGGCCACGATCTCGTCGGCCGACGCGGTGCGCAACGCCTTGAGGCCGTCGGAGAGGCCCTTGGCGAGCGCCACCATCTCGGGCCTGCGCGCCTCGATCTCCTTGGTCCGCACCGCCACACCCATGAACTCGTAGGCGCCGCCGAGATATTTCTGCGCGTCGTCGGAATCCATGCCGTTGACCAGCACGCGCGCGCCCGCGCGCACGAGCAGGGTCAGCGCCGGTTCCTGCACCAGGCCGGCGTCGACTTGGCCCTGGCGCAGCGTCTCCAGAAGATTCACGCCGAGGGTGGCGAACTGCACCTTGCTCGCGTCGGCGTTGGCGATCTTGAGGAGATAAAGCAGCAGCGCATGATCGGCCTGGCCCAGCGCCGAGACGCCGACGGTCTTGCCTTCGAGGTCCTTGACGGTGTGGATCTGGTCGGCGGTTTTCGGTGCGGTGGCGAGCGCGAACAGCGGCAGGCGGCCGGTGGTGGCGAATCTGCGCACGTCGGCGCCCTTCACGTAGGCCTGGATCGCGACGTCGAGCGCGGTCGCGGCGTAGTCGACGGCGCCGCCGACGAGGGCCTGCATCGCGGCGTTGCCGCCGCGGGTGTAGACGAGCTCGACATCGAGGCCGTGGTTCTTGAAGTGGCCCCCGGCGCGAGCCATCTCGTAGGGCACGACGCAGAGGAGCTGGCTGCAGAAGGCGAGCTTCACTTGCTTCGCCTGAGCGCCGGCGCGTTTCACGCCCGCCGCCGGAACGAGGGCGGTGACGAGTGCTGCACCCTTCAGCACAGAGCGCCGCGATACGTCGGTGGATGGCACGATCGCGGTGTCTTCGTCGCAGCAGCTCATGATGGTCTCTGGTCCCGACGAAACACGCCGTTGTCGGCGCGGTTCCGGCGGATTCCAGGCACGTTACTTAACAGAAGTGGCACGTCAATCGCTAAAAACAACAGGGTTTGGTTGTGATAAAGTTCGCCTTACGCTGCGGACAGTGGCGCGGTCGCGGCGGCAAGCCACTTTCGCGTGGCGGGGTCGAGCCTGGCGCCGAGCTCGCGCATAACGCGGGCGTGATAGGCGTCGAGCCAGGCGCGCTCCTCGGCGGTGAGCAGCTTCGCCTCGACCAGGCGGCGGTCGATGGGCGCGAGCGTCAGCGTCTCGAAGCCGAGAAGCTTCTTCTCTCCGCCTCTCGGCTTCTTCTGCGGAACGACGAGCA
>DATNNN010000035.1:0-5771 GCA_035601815.1 Xanthobacteraceae bacterium
CCTTCGGTCTGGACGCGGTCGGCGGCGAGATGGAGGTAGGTGAAGAGGATTTGCCCGCGCTTGAGCTTGGGCCGCTCGGCGGCGAGCGGCTCCTTCACCTTCACGATCATCTCGGCGCGGTCGAAGATCGCCTCGGCGCCGGCGGCGAGTTCGGCGCCCGCCGCCTCATATTCCGCGTCGGCGATGCCGGCACCGGCTCCGGCGCCGCGCTCGACCATCACCCTGTGGCCGCGGGCGGCGAGCTCGCGCACCGTCGCGGGCACAAGGCCCACGCGGTACTCGTGGTCCTTGATCTCCTTCGGTACGCCGATGAGCAAGAGTGTCTCCGTGCCCCGTCAGGATTCGACCGGTTCGGTGGACAGGATCTCGATGCCGAAGCCGGCGAGGCCGACGTAGGTTCGGGCGCGCGACGCGAGGAGGCGGATCGAGGAGATGCCGAGATCGCGCAGGATCTGCGCCCCCAGCCCGATCTCGCGCCACTGCTGGTCGCGCACCGCCGCGGACGAGGCGGGGTCGCCGCCGAGTTGGGTCACCGGTACGCCGGCGGTGCCGTCGCGCAGGTACACGAGCACGCCGCGGCCTTCCGCCTTGAAGCGCGCGAGCGCGCGGTGGATCGTGCGGCCGCCGCCGAAAATATCGCCCACGATGTCGGCCCGGTGCAGGCGCGTCAGCAGGCTCTTGCCGTCGCCGATCTCGCCGTAGACGAAGGCCATGTGATGCACGGGGTCGAACGGTGTGACGAAGGCGTGGCCGGTGAGCTCGCCGATCTCGCTCTTCACCGCGAAGGTGGCGACGCGCTCCACCAGCTTCTCGCGGCCCTGCCGGTAGGCGATGACATCGGCGACCGAGATGTGCGCGAGCTTGTGCTCGCGGGCGAAGGCCGTCACCTGCGGCCCGCGCTTGACGGTGCCGTCGTCGTTGACGAGCTCGGCTAGCACGCCCACGGGCGCGAGCCCGGCAAGCCGGCAGAGGTCGACGCAGGCTTCGGTGTGGCCCGAACGCATGAGCACGCCGCCCTCGCGCGCAACGAGCGGGAACACGTGGCCCGGCCGCACGAAATCGGCGGCGCCCATGTTGGGATTGGCAAGCGCGCGCAGCGTGTTGGTTCGCTCCTCGGCCGAGATGCCGGTGGTGAGCCCGTGACGGGCGTCGACCGAGACGGTGAAGGCGGTGGAAAGCGGCGCGTCGTTCGCCGCCACCATGGGATCGAGGTGCAGGCGCTTGGCTTCCTCCGGCGGCAGCGGCGCGCACACGATGCCGGAGGTGTGGCGCACGAGGAACGCCATCTTCTCCGGCGAGCAGAGCTGTGCCGCGACGAAGAGGTCGCCCTCGTTCTCTCGGTCGTCGTCGTCGGTGACGACGACGATCTCGCCGCGCTTGAAGGCGGCGAGAGCCCGCTCGACCCTGGCGCGCACGTCGTTCATTGCTTGGCGTCCTTGGGCGCGAACGGCCACGCCGGGCTCGTCCCCACCTGGCCGCGGTGGCGCAGATAATGGTCGGCGATCACGCACGCGAGCATGGCTTCGCCGATCGGCACCGCGCGGATGCCGACGCACGGGTCGTGGCGGCCCTTGGTGGAGATTTCGCTCTCGCGGCCGTAGCGGTCGACGCTGCGCCGTGGCGTCACGATCGACGACGTGGGCTTGACCGCAAAGCGCGCCACGACGGGCGCGCCGGTGGAGAGGCCGCCGAGGATGCCGCCGGCGTTGTTGGAAAGAAACGTCGGCCCATCGTTGCCGGCGCGCATCTCGTCGGCGTTCGCCTCGCCCGAGAGCCTGGCCGCGGCAAAGCCGGCGCCGATCTCGACCGCTTTCACGGCGTTGATGCTCATGAGCGCGCCCGCGATGTCGGCGTCGAGCTTGCCGTAGATGGGCGCGCCCAAGCCCGGTGGCACGTTCTCGGCCACGACCTCGATCACCGCGCCGATGGAGGAGCCCTTCTTGCGGATGCCGTCAAGGTAGTCCTCCATGCGCTTCGCTGCATTGGCGTCTGGGCAGAAGAACGGGTTGCGGCCGATCTCGTCCCAATCCCAGCGGCCGCGGTCCACCTCGATCTCGCCCATGGCGACCAGCGCCCCGCGAATCCTGACCTCGGGCACGATTTTGCGCGCCACCGCGCCGGCGGCGACGCGGGCCGCCGTCTCCCGCGCCGAGGCGCGGCCGCTGCCGCGCGGATCGCGCACGCCGTATTTGCGGTCGTAGACGTAGTCGGCGTGGCCCGGGCGGTAGATCTCGGCGATGGCGTCATAGTCCTTGGAGCGCGCGTCCACGTTCTCGATCACGAGCGCGATCGGCGTGCCGAGGGTGACCTCGGCGCCGCTCTTGTCGAGGAAGGTGCCGGAGAGGATGCGCACGTGATCGGGCTCGCGCCTTTGCGTCACGAACTTGCTCTGGCCCGGCCGCCGGCGGTCGAGGTCGCGCTGGATATCGGCGGCGGTGAGCGGCAGGCCGGGCGGGCAGCCGTCGACCACGCAGCCGAGCGCAACCCCGTGGCTTTCGCCGAAGGTGGTGACGCGGAACATGTGGCCGAAGGTATTGAAAGACATGGGTTTAGACCGGCGCGGATGTGCGGCCAGTTTGTACGAGCCGCCCGCGCGGGGGTCAAACGAGCGGACGATTCAGCGTTAGCGCAGCACGATCACGTGGTCGTGGGTGACGCCGTAGGGCGTACCGCGCGGCGCATAATAGACGCGCAGCGCTACGGTTTCGCCGCGCGCGGCGCGGCCGGAATAGAACACGCGCGTTCCGCGCACCCGCCGGCCGACGCAGATGGCGTAGCCCGCGTCGGTCCCGGTGGCGACGAAGGAGCCGATATCGACGAAAAGGCGCCCGGCGCGCGGCGCGTGAAGAACCGTAATGCGAGGGGCTTCGTCCTGTTGGCACAGCATGTCCACGTTCGCTGCCGCGAACACCGGCGCGCCGCGACTGCCACCGCCGCCGACAAGAAAGCCCGGTCGGTTCTCCGACGGCGTCACGTAGTCGGGAGAGAACAGCCCGGGCTCACCCTGCAGCCATTGCCTCAGGCGAAATTCTTGCGCGCCCGCGGGGATGAGGCTGATCAGGCAGGCGAGGGCGGCAAGAAGAATTCTGCTCATGGCGGCTCACTCGCCGTTCTTTACGAGCGTAAGGTCCGGCGCATCGGGATGCTTCATGCCCACCACGTGATAGCCCGCGTCCACGTGCTGGATCTCGCCGGTCACCGCCCGGCCGAGGTCGGACAGGAAATAGAGCGCGGCGTCGCCCACCTCCTCGATCGTCACCGTGCGCCGCAGCGGCGAATTGTATTCGTTCCATTTCAAAATGTAGCGGAAGTCGCCGATGCCGGATGCTGCGAGCGTCTTGATCGGGCCGGCGGAGATGGCGTTCACCCGGATGTTCTTCGGGCCGAGATCGGCGGCGAGATAGCGCACGCTCGCTTCGAGCCCGGCCTTGGCGATGGCCATGACGTTATAGTGCGGCATCCACTTCTCGGCGCCGTAGTAGGTGAGCGTGAGCAGCGAGCCGCCGTCGGTCATGCGCTTCTCGGCGCGCTGCGCCACCGCCGTGAACGAGTAGCACGACACCAGCATGGTCTTGGCGAAGTTGTCGGCCGACGTGTCCACGTAGCGGCCGACGAGCTCGTTCTTGTCGGAGAAGGCGATGGCGTGGACCACGAAGTCGAGTCCGCCGAGCGCCTTGTCGGTCGCTTCGAACACGGCGTCGAGGCTTCCGGGCTCCGTGACGTCGAGGTGGCCGACCACGGCGGCGCCGATCTCGGCGGCGAGCGGCTCGACTCGCTTCTTCAAGGCGTCGCCTTGGTAGGTGAGCGCCACCTTGGCGCCGGCTGCGGCACATGCGCGCGCAATGCCCCAGGCGATGGAACGGTTGTTGGCGACGCCGAGCACCAGCCCGCGCTTGCCCCGCATCAAGCCGCCGACTTCCGCCATTGCTCCACCCGCCGCCGTTCTTTTGGTGAGGGGGGCCCCGTATGACATGCGGCCCTTTGCCCAGCAAGCCATTGGAATAACCGTGATGCCTCTCGCGTTCCTCTGGTTGAAGGACCTAGAATGGACGCGTCGACCGCCGCCATGGAGCTTGCCATGACAGCCGTTCGCCGCGGACTCGAGGCCCTGATCCCTGCGCTCCGGCGCTTCGCGCGGGCGCTCACACGCGAGAAAGAAGCGGCCGACGATCTGGTGCAGGACACATTGGTGCGGGCATTGCGCGCGGAGCATCTCTTTCATGGCGGCGACTTGCGCGGCTGGATGTTCACCATCCTGCTCAATCTCGACCGCAACCGCCGTCGTGGCCTGGCGCGCCGGCCGCACATGGCGGTAATCGAGGACGTGGATCCGGCGGGCGAGCCGGGCGGCGACGGCTCCGGCCGCGACATCGACCGCGGCTTGGCGATGCTTCCGTCCGAGCAGCGCGAGGTACTTCTGTTGGTGACCCTCGAGGGCATGAGCTATCGCGAGGCGGCCGAGGCGCAGGGGGTGCCGGTCGGCACCGTCATGTCGCGCCTGTCGCGCGCCCGCGCGACGTTGCGTTCTCATCTCGATGGGGAGCGGCCGCGGCTTCGTCGGGTGCAGTGAATCATGACCGAACGCGACGCGCCCGTCACCGAGGACGAGTTGCACGCCTATGTGGACGGCGCGCTGCCGGCCGACCGGATCGCCGCGGTTGAGGCGGAGCTCGCCGCCGACCCGCAAGCGCGCGCCCGCGCCGCCGCCTGGCGGACGCAGGCAGACCTGATCCGCGACCGCTTCGCTTCGGTCGCCGACGAGCCGCTGCCCGAGCGCCTGCGCCTCGAGACCGTCACCCGGCGGGCGAGCGGGCTGAAGCGCAAGCTCGCGATCGCCGCCGTGATCGCATTTCTCATCGGCGCCGCTGCCGGCTGGATCGCCCACGAGTACTCCGGCTTCGGCCAGAACGCCCAGCTCGCCCGCGCGCTCGCCGACGCCGCGATCGAGGCGCATCGGCTCTACGTGAACGAGGTGCGCCACCCCATCGAAGTGCGCGCCGGCGAGGAGCATCTGCTGCCGTGGCTGTCGCGGCGCGTGGGCTCGCCGGTGAAGGCGCCCGACCTCGCGCCCGAAGGCCTCAAGCTTCTCGGCGGGCGGCTCCTGCCGAGCCCGCGCGGCCCGACCGCGCTCATCATGTACGAAGGGTCGGGCGGCGAGCGCGTGACGCTCACCTGCCGGCGCGCCGGCCGCGACGGCGCCACCGCGTTTCATTGGCAGTCGGCGGGCGAGATCGGCGCGCTCGCCTGGGTCGAAGGCGGCATGGCCTTTGTGGTGGCCGGGCCCGCCGAACGCGAGCGCCTCGATCGGGTGGCGCGGCGCGTCTACGACGCCTACGAGCAACCGGCCGAGCAGCGCTAGCCCTTCGTCTCCCGCCGCCGGCGCATCAGCGCCTCGAGCTCGACATCGGGCTTGTCGGGCAACGCGACCTGCACGCTCACCAGGAGGTCGCCGGCGCCGCCCCCTTTCTTCGGCAGCCCTTTGCCCTTGAGGCGGAAGGTACGCCCGCCGGTGGTCCACGGCGGAATTTTCAGCTCCACCGCGCCGTCGAGCGTCGGCACGCGCACCATGCCGCCGAGCACGGCGGCCTCGAGCGGAATCGAAATCTCCGCCCGCAGATCGTCGCCCTCGGCCTTGAGCTCGGCGTGCGGGGCGATGCGGATCGTCACCAGCGCGTCGCCGGCCGCGCGGCCCGAGGAGAAGCCCTGGCCGCGCAGGCGAATGGTCTGGCCTTCGGCGATTCCCTGCGGAATGGCGACCTCGACCTCCTTGC
>DATNNN010000036.1:0-6953 GCA_035601815.1 Xanthobacteraceae bacterium
GACCGAGCGCTTGTTGCGGTTGATGGCGTGGTAGTAGGCCGAGCTCAGGTTCTCGCCGCCGGGCCCTTGGACGAACGGCGGGCCCCAGGGCCGCGTCTCGTCGCCGCCGCCCGGCCGCTCCACCTTGATCACCTCGGCGCCGAGATCGGCGAGCAGCTGCCCGGCCCAAGGGCCCGCGAGCACGCGCGCGAGCTCCAGCACCTTGATTCCGTCGAGGGGAGCAGCCATGCGGCGCGTGTCAGGGTTCCAGCGGCACGAGACCGAGCTTGTCCATGAGCCTCTGGTCGCGATCACGGTCGGGGTTGGGCGTGGTGAGCAGCTTTGGCCCGCAGAAGATGGAGTTGGCGCCGGCCAGGAAACAGAGCGCCTGGGTTTCCTCGCTCATGTCCTCGCGCCCCGCCGAAAGGCGGACGACCGACTCGGGCATGGTGATGCGCGCGACCGCGATGGTTCGCACGAAGTCGAGGGGGTCGATCGCGCCGGCGCGTGCGGCCGGCGTGCCTTTGACCCGCACCAAGAGATTGATCGGCACGCTTTCCGGATGCTGCGGCAGGCTCGCGAGCGTTGCGATCATACCGACGCGGTCGTCGAGCGACTCGCCCATGCCGACAATGCCGCCGCAGCAGACGGCAATGCCGGCTTCGCGCACGGCGGCGAGCGTGTCGAGGCGGTCCTGATAGACGCGGGTGGTGATGATGTGGCCGTAATATTCCGGCGAAGTGTCGATGTTGTGATTGTAGTAGTCGAGCCCGGCGCGCTTGAGCCGGCCGGCCTGGGCCGGCGTCAGCATGCCGAGCGTGGCGCAGGTCTCGAGGCCGAGCGCGCGCACGCCCTCGACCATGGCGCACACCTGCTCGAGGTCGCGGTCCTTGGGCGAGCGCCATGCGGCGCCCATGCAGAAGCGGCTGGCGCCGCCGCGCTTGGCGGCCTCCGCCGCGGCGAGCACGCGGTCGAGGCGCATGAGCTTTTCCGCCTTCACGCCGGTGTCGTAGGAAGCGCTCTGCGGGCAGTAGGCGCAGTCCTCCGGGCAGCCGCCGGTCTTGATAGAGAGCAACGTCGAGAGCTGCACCTCGCGCGGATCGAAATGGAGCCGATGGATGCGGGCCGCCTCGAACATGAGCTCGGGGAACGGCAGTGCGAACAGCGCCCGCACCTCGGCACGCGTCCAGTCGTGGCGGACAAGGCCATAAGGATCAGTGCCGCCTGCAGCCGGCTCGATGGCGATGCGTGACATGCGGTTCGTCCTAGAAAAACGCCTGGATGCCGGTGATGGCGCGGCCGAGGATCAGCGCATGGACGTCGTGGGTGCCCTCGTAGGTGTTCACGGTCTCCAGATTCATCACGTGGCGCATCACATGATATTCCTCGGCGATGCCGTTCGCGCCGTGCATGTCGCGGCTCATGCGCGCGATGTCGAGAGCCTTGCCGCAGTTGTTGCGCTTGACGATGGAGACCGCCTCGGGCGGGCAGCGGCCCTCGTCCATAAGGCGCGTCAGGCGCAGCGCCGCCTGCAGGCCGAGCGCGATCTCGGTCTCCATGTCGGCGAGCTTCTTCTGCACGAGCTGGTTCGCCGCCAGCGGCCGGCCGAACTGCTTTCTCTCCAGCGTGTAGTTGCGCGCGGCGTGGAAGCAGAACTCGGCGGCACCCATGGCGCCCCAGGCGATGCCGAGGCGGGCGCGGTTGAGGCAGCCGAAGGGGCCCTTGAGGCCGGACACGTTGGGAAGTAGCGCACTTTCCGGCACCTCGACGCCCGTGAGCGAAATCTCTCCGGTGATCGACGCCCTGAGCGACAGCTTGCCCTCGATCTTGGGCGTGGTGAGTCCCTTCACGCCGCGCTCGAGCACGAAGCCGCGAATCTCGTCGCCGTGCGCCGCCGACTTCGCCCACACCACGAACACGTCGGCGATGGGCGCGTTAGTGATCCACAGCTTCGTGCCGCTCAGGCGATAGCCGCCGGAAATCTTCTCGGCGCGGGTGCGCATGCCGCCGGGGTCGGAGCCGAAGTCGGGCTCGGTAAGCCCGAAGCAGCCCACCCACTCGCCGCTCGCGAGCTTGGGCAGATATTTCTTGCGCTGCGCCTCGTCGCCGTAGGCGTAGATCGGGTGCATGACCAGCGACGACTGCACGCTCATGGACGAGCGGAAGCCGGAATCGACCCGCTCGATCTCGCGCACGGCAAGGCCGTAGGACACGTAGCCGAGGCCGGCGCCGCCATATTCCTCCGGGATGGTGGCGCCCAAGAGCCCGAGCGCGCCCATCTCGTTCACCACCGCGCGGTCGAACTTCTCCTCGCGGAAGGCCGCGACGATGCGCGGCATGAGCTTCTCCTGGGCGTAGGCGCGCGCGGTGTCGCGCACCTGGCGCTCGTCCTCGGTCAACTGGCTTTCCAGGTCGAAGGGGTCGGCCCAGTCGAAGCGCGCCTTGGCGGCCTCGGGCTTCTTCGCATGCGCCTTGCTCATGGCTCTGCTCCTAGCTTCCCGATACGTAGCATAACTCCACGGGGTCACCAGCAGCGGGTTGGCCTCGCCCCTTCATCCAAATACAGTGCGCCCCATGAACCTCGCCCGCCTCCTGAAAGCGCGCGCCGCCGAGGGCCGGCCGGTGCGCGTCGGCGTCATCGGCGCCGGCAAGTTCGCCTCCATGTTCCTGGCCCAGGCCCGCACCACGCCCGGGCTGCACGTGCTCGGCGTCGCCGATCTCGACGTGCAGCGCGCGCGCGACGCGCTTGCGCGCACCGGCTGGGGCGACTCGGCCGTCGCCGCCGACTTCGACACCGCGCGCAAGAGCGGGCGCATGGCGCTCACCGACGACGCCATGGCGCTGATCAAGTCGGATGCCGAGGTGATCATCGACATCACCGGCAGCCCTGCCGCCGGCATCCGCCACGCGCTTGCCGCCTTCGACCACGGCAAGCATTTCGTCAACGTAACGGTGGAGGCCGACGTGCTCGCCGGCCCGTTGCTCGCGGAGCGGGCGCGCCGGGCGGGCGTGGTCTATGCGCTCGCCTACGGCGACCAGCCGGCACTCGTCTGCGAGATGGTGGACTGGGCGGAGGCCGCAGGCTTCCGCGTGGTCGCCGCCGGCAAGGGCACGAAGTATCTCCCGGCCTACGAACGCTCCACGCCCGACACGGTGTGGCAGCACTACGGCCTCACCGCCGAGGAGGCCAAGGCCGCCGGCATGAACTCGCAGATGTTCAACTCCTTCCTCGACGGCACCAAGTCTGCGATCGAGATGGCGGCGATCTCCAACGCCACCGGATTGCAGGCACCGCGCAGTGGCCTCGCCTTCCCGCCCTGCTCCGCCGATGATCTGTCGCGCATCCTGATCCCGCGCGCGGCAGGCGGCGTGCTCGAGGAAGCGGGCCTCGTGGAAGTCGTGTCGAGTTTGGACCGCGACGGGCGGCCCATCGCCCGCGACCTGCGCTGGGGCGTTTACATCGTGTTCGAGCCCGGCGACGAGCGCTCCGACTACACGCGCCGCTCGTTCCGCGAATACGGCATCGTCACCGACTCCTCCGGCCGCTACGCGTCGCTCTACCGGCCCTATCACCTGATCGGGCTCGAACTCGGCATCTCGGTCGCAGCCGCGGCGCTGCGCGGCGAAGCGACAGGATCGCCCACCGGCTTCCGCTCCGACGTCGCGGCGATCGCGAAAAAGGCCCTCGCGCCGGGCGACATGCTCGACGGCGAAGGCGGCTACACGGTCATGGGCAAGCTCATGCGCGCCGAGGATTCACTCGCCGCCGGCGCGCTCCCCATCGGCCTCGCGCATAAACTGAAGGTGGTGCGCCCGGTCGCCGAGGGTGCTGTGGTGCGCTGGGACGACGTCGCGGTGCCGGACAGCGACACGGTGCGCTTTCGCCGCGAGATGGAGCGCGCCTTCGCGCCGAAGAAATCGGCGGCGGCGTAGCCTTATTCCGCCGCGACCGGGCGCTCTTGCGCGGGCGCCGCCTCGGTCGGCCCGAGGACCGGCTCTTCCTCGCCCACGGCCTTGGCGAGCCGGCGGTCGAAGCGATCGAGATAGAGGTAGATCACCGGCGTGATATAGAGCGTCAGCAGCTGCGACAACAGTAGTCCGCCGACTACGGCGACGCCGAGCGGCTGGCGCAGCTCCGAGCCCGCGCCGGCGCCGAGCGCAATCGGCAGCGAGCCGAAGATCGCGGCGAGCGTCGTCATCATGATCGGCCGGAAGCGAAGCAGCGCCGCCTCGCGGATCGCCTCGAGCGGCTCCATGCCCTGGCGGCGGCGGTCGATGGCGAAGTCGACCATCATGATCGCGTTCTTCTTGACGATGCCCACCAGCATGACGATGCCGATGATGGCGATCACCGACAGATCCATTTTGAACAACAAGAGCGTCAAGAGCGCGCCGATGCCCGCCGACGGCAGGCCCGACAAGATCGTGACCGGGTGGATGAAGCTCTCGTACAGGACACCGAGCACGATGTAGATCACGAGGATCGCCGCGATGATGAGGAGCGGCTGGTTCGACAGCGAATCGCGGAACACCGCCGCGGTGCCCTGGAAGCCGCTCGAGATCGAGGCGGGCACGTTCGCCTGACGCTCGATCTGCTGGATCGCTGTCACCGCGTCGCCGAGCGCGACACCGGGGGCGAGGTTGAAGGAGATGGTCACGGCCGGCTGCTGCTGCTGATGCGCCACCTGCAGCGGGCCGGTGGTGGAGCGGATGGTCGCGATCGCTTCTATCGGCACCACGCGGCCGTTGCCGGTGCGCAGATACACCTGCGCCAGGTCCGAGGCGTCCTTCTGGAAGGCCGGCGCGTTCTCGATGATGATCTGGTACTGGTTGTTCGGCGTGTACAGCGTCGCCACCTGGCGCGTGCCGAACTGGCTATAGAGCACGCTGCGCACCTGATCCTCGGTCAGGCCGAGTGCAGCCGCCTTGTCGCGGTCGACGTCGATGGTGAGTTGCGGGTTGGTGATCTGCAGGTCCGACGTCACGTCGCGCAGCATGTCGAGGTCGGCGATCTTGTTGGTGAGGATCGGCGCATAGGTGTAGAGCGCCACGGTGTCGGAGCTCTGCAGCGTGTACTGGTACTGGCTCTTCGAGACGATGCCGCCGACCGAGATGTTCTGCACCGGCTGGAAGAAGACGTTGACGCCGGCAACCACGCTGACCGACTGGCGTAGCCGCTGCAGAATCTGGAAGGCGGTGAGCTTGCGTTCACTCCTCGGCTTGAGCGCGACGAAGATGCGGCCGGTGTTGCTGGTCGGGCTGATGCCGGTGGCGCCGGCGGCATAGACCACGTACTCCACGTCCGGGTCCTTGCGCACCACGGCCGCAACCTCGCGCTGGTGCGCCGCCATGGAGGGGAAGCCGATGTCGGTCGCCGCCTCCACCGTGCCCATGATGAAGCCGGTGTCCTCCACGGGGAAGAAGCCTTTGGGAATCCAGGTGTAGAGCCCGACCGCGAACAAGATGGTGGCGAGCGTGACGCCGAGCGTGGCCGGCCGATGGTGCAGGACGAAATCAAGGCTGCGGCGGTAGCCGGCGAGCGCGGCATCGAACACGCGCTCGGATTGGCGCAACAGCCAATTCGGCCGTTTGTGGTGATCGACCTGTTTCAGTAGGCGCGCGCACAACATGGGCGTGAGCGTCAGCGACACGAAGCCGGAAACCAGGATCGCCACCGAGATCGTCACCGCGAACTCGCGGAACACGCGGCCGACGACGCCGCCCATGAACAAGACGGGAATGAACACGGCGACCAGCGATAGCGTCATCGACACGATGGTGAAGCTGATCTCGCGCGCGCCGATCAGCGCCGCCTGGAACGGCGGCATGCCGCGCTCGACGTAGCGGTAGATGTTCTCCAGCACCACGATCGCGTCGTCGACCACGAAGCCGACGCAGAGCGTGAGCGCCAAGAGCGTCATGTTGTTGATCGAATAGCCGAGCGCCCACATCGCCGCGAAAGTGGCGACGATGGAGAGCGGCAGCGCCAAGGACGGGATGATGGTGGCGCGCGCATTGCGCAGGAAGAGAAAGATCACCATCACCACGAGGCCGATGGCGAGCCCGAGCGTGAACTGCACGTCCTCCACCGACTGGCGGATGGAGACGGAGCGGTCCATCAGCACCTGGATGGTGACGGCGCCCGGCACCTGGGCGCGGTACTCGGGCAGATGCTTCTTGACGAGGTCGACCACCTCGACGGTGTTGGCGTCCGGCTGGCGGTAGATGGCGAGGTTGATCGAGCGCGTGTCGTTATACCAGCCAGCGATGCGCTCGTTCTCGACCCCGTCGTCGACGGTCGCGATCTCCTTCAGCCGCACCGGCGCCCCGTTTCGCCAGGCGACGACCACCTCGCGGTATCTCGCCGCGTCCTTGGTGCCGAGGCCCATGTCGAGGGTGAGATTCT
Organism: Xanthobacteraceae bacterium; assembly: GCA_035601815.1. Taxonomy (GTDB): domain Bacteria; phylum Pseudomonadota; class Alphaproteobacteria; order Rhizobiales; family Xanthobacteraceae; genus DATNNN01. The sequence continues at coordinate 6,386 of DATNNN010000036.1, forward strand.
GCTTCTGGCCGCCGATGGTGCCGGTCGGCGTGATGCTCGATATGCCGGCAACGGCGGCCTGTACTTCCTGCATGGAGATGCCGCGGGCGGCGATGGCGTCGGGATTGAGCCGCACGCGCACGGCATATTTCTGGCCGCCAAAGATGTTGACCTGGGCGACGCCGGCAAGCTGGGAAATCTGCTGGCTGATGATGGTGTCGGCGTACTCGTGCACCTCCGACAAGGGCATCGTGTCCGACATCACCGAAAGGAACAGCACCGGCGCATCCGCCGGGTTCACCTTGCGGAAGCTCGGCGGCACCGTCATTTCGATCGGCAATTGCCGCTGCGCCACCGAAAGGGCGGACTGCACGTCGAGGGCGGCGTTGTCGATGTCGCGGGCGAGATCGAATTGCACCACGATCGAGATCGAGCCGGTGGTGCTGGTGGAGGAGATCGAGGTGATGCCGGCGATGGTGGCGAGCTGGCGCTCGATCGGGGTCGCCACCGACGCCGCCATGGTCTCCGGGCTCGCGCCGGGCAGCGCCGCGCTGATCTGGATGGTGGGGAAGTCAACCCGCGGCAGCGC
>DATNNN010000037.1:0-17939 GCA_035601815.1 Xanthobacteraceae bacterium
CGGAGCGCGCACGCGGATTCGCCGCGACCTCGTCGGCCGCGGGCGTCGCCGGCTTCTTGGTCAACAGCCGGAAGGTCGGCGGCAGCGCCTCCACTTCAGGCAGATGCCGCGAGCCGCGCTCGACACGGCCGCGCGCGGCGAGGAACGTCTTCACCAGCCGGTCCTCGAGCGAATGGAAGGAGATGACGACGAGCCTGCCGCCGGGAGCAAGCGCGCGCTCCGCCGCCATGAGCGCGGCCGCAAGCTCGCCCAGCTCGTCGTTGACGAAGATGCGCAGCGCCTGGAACGTGCGCGTGGCGGGATCGATGCCGGGGCCGGCGCGAACAACGCCACGCACGATGTCGGCGAGCGCGCCGGTGCGATGGATCGGCCGGCCAGCGGCGATGGCGCGCGCCACGGCGCGGGCGCGGTGCTCCTCGCCGAGCAATCCGATGATGCGCGTCAGCTCCTTTTCCGCGTAGGTGTTCACCACATCGGCGGCGCTGACCCCGCGGCTTTCCATGCGCATGTCGAGCGGGCCGTCGGCGCGGAAGGAGAAGCCGCGCTCCGCCTCGTCGATCTGCATGGAGGAGACGCCGAGATCGAGCACGATGCCGCCGAGCGCGCCGAGGTCGCGCGCCACCTCGTCGAGCGCGGAGAAGCGGCTCTCGATCAGCGTGAGCCGCCCGCCTGCTTCTTCCACGAGGTCCGCCCCGCCGAGGATCGCGTTGGGATCGCGGTCGAGGCCGATGACCCGAGCGCCCGCCTCGATCAGCGCACGGCTATAGCCGCCGGCGCCGAAAGTGGCGTCGAGATAGAGCGCGTTGGGCTTGGGAGCGAGGAACGAGAGAACCCCGCGCAGCATGACCGGAACGTGGCGGGCCGGTCCGCCAGCGGCACCGGCCTTGGTGCCGCGGCCCACCATCATCGGGTGCGAGGCTCTCTCATTGTGGGCGCGTCCCGGGCGGCGCCGGGACGTATCGGTAGCGCGGCACCCCGCGATCCGGCGGAACGGAGACGGGCTCTGCCGGATGGGTTCGGCTATCATCGAAAACCTTGCGGGCGGCCAACGCACCGGGCCTCGCGCCGGCGGGATTCGCCGGCGCGACGCTATTGCGGGCCGATTAACGGCTTGGAAGGCTTAAAAATCGGTTGCCCTGGGGCCCGCAAGCGAGCAATTCCGCGGGTTTGCGATCTTAGGCCAGGGTAGTTCGCGTAGGATGTAGCGTTATGAGTCTGCCCGGCTCCTTCACCCCCGACACCCTCCTTGTCTCCTCGGTGCTGCCGTCGCCCAACCACGGGCCGCGGGCGGAGGGGCGCAGGCCCGATCTCATAATCCTCCATTACACCGGCATGGTGGACGCCGACACGGCGATCGCCCGCCTGCGCAGCCAGGTGTCGGAGGTCTCCGCCCACTACGTGGTGGAGGAGACTGGGCGCATCGTCCAGCTCGTGCCCGAGGCGCGGCGCGCCTGGCACGCCGGCGACTCCTCGTGGGAGGGCGGGCGCGACGTCAACTCGCGCTCCATTGGCATCGAGATCGTGAACGGCGGCCACGACTTCGGCGATCCGGATTTTCCCCAGCGCCAGGTGGAGGCGGTGATCGCGCTCGCCGGCGACATCGTCGCTCGCTACGGCATCCGCGCCGACCGCGTGCTCGGCCACTCCGATGTGGCGCCCGGGCGCAAGCGCGATCCCGGCGAGAAATTTCCCTGGGACGAATTGCATCGCGCCGGCGTCGGCCATTTCGTTCCGCCGGCGCCGTTGCGCTCGGGACCGGCGCTCAAGCCCGGCGACGAGAACGACGGGGTGAAGGCGCTGCAGCAGCTTCTTTCCTATTACGGCTACGGCGTCGCCATCACCGGCATCTATGACGACGAGACCGAAGCCGTGGTCGCCGCCTTCCAGCGCCACTTCCGCCCGGAGCACATCGACGGCATCGCCGATCTTTCGTCGCTGAAGACGCTGCGCGATCTCATCGCGGCGCGGCCGCGCGCTGCGGATTAACCCCGTTCTCCGCAACATCGCTGCGCGGCTTCCGCTTCGCGCGCACGATGCTTTCGGATGCGACGATCTGACCTCCGCGCGCATATCGTGAACGAACTCTCGTCCCATTGCGGCCAAGTTTAGAAAGCTCTTGCGCCTCTTCCCGACAACTTCGAGAAGGAACGCGCGCGCATGCGTATGAACCGTTTGACCTTGAGCATCACGCTTCTCTCTTTCATGACCCTTTCGGTATTTGCCAGCGACGCCGGCATCACCGCCATGATCGACCGCCACGCGCGGGCGGCGGGCGTGCCGATCGCGCTCGCGCGCGCCGTGGTGCGCATCGAGAGCAACTTCAATCCGCGCATCACCGGCCGCGCCGGCGAGGTCGGGCTGATGCAGATCAAGCACCAGACCGCCCGCGGCATGGGCTTCACCGGCTCGCGCGCCGAGCTTTACGACCCGGAGACGAACCTGCGCTTCGGCATGCTCTATCTCGCGGAAGCCGCGCGGCTCGCCGGCGGCGAGACCTGCGGCGCGCTGCTGCGCTATCAGAGCGGTCTCGGTTCCCGGCGCATGACGGGGGCGGCGAGCAAGTATTGCGCCCACGCCCGCCGCATCATGGCGAGCAACTGATTAACCGCGGCACCGACGGCGCCTTGACGAAAGGCGCCTCCCGCCCCATTCCTAAGGGGTCAGTCGGCCGGGCGGCCGCTGTCCGCGAGGGCAGAGGAAAGTCCGGGCTCCACGGAGACACGGTGCCGGATAACGTCCGGCGAGGGTGACCTCAGGGAAAGTGCCACAGAGAAGAGACCGCCACGGCTTCGGCCGCGGCAAGGGTGAAACGGTGCGGTAAGAGCGCACCGCGCTTCCGGCGACGGAGGCGGCACGGCAAACCCCACCGGGAGCAAAGCCGAATAGGGATGGCGCGGGCGCGAGCCCAGTCCGGTCTTCGGACCAGTCATCCGGGTAGGCTGCTCGAGGCGCCGGGCAACCGGCGTCCCAGAGGAATGGCCGTCGCGCGGGAGCAATCCCGCCCTACAGAACCCGGCTTACAGGCCGGCTGGCATACGTGGGAAGGCCCGGCGGGACGACCGCCGGGCCTTCGCCTTTTCACTGACTAGGTAGCTCGGCCCTAACCAAATACCTCGCAGGCGCGAAAATATTGCCGAACCCCTGAGGAACGTTACGCCGGAAGCCCGCGTTACCAGGACGAACCCCGACAATCTCTGTTGCGCCGCAACAAAGATAGGCTTGTCGGATCGGCTCCGATCGCTAGCTTCGATTCACATCAGACGGGAGGCGACCTTGGCTATAACCCGTGGTTTCAACGTTCTCGCCGCCTGCGCCGCGTTCGCGTTCTTGGGAGCAATCCTCCTCGGCGTATTCTAAAGTCGGAACAATAGGTTAGGAGCGCCGGAAGCACCCCTTCCGGCGCTTCTGCTTTGTCAGGCCGCGGCCTCCCGCCGGGGCCGCGCCGGATCGTAGGCCAGCACCGGCGAGAGCCACTTCTCGGCCTCCGCCACCGGCCAGCCCTTCCGCGCCGCGTAATCCTCCGCCTGGTCGCGGTCGATGCGCCCGACCCCGAAGTAGGCGCTCTCGGGATGGGAGAAGTAGAGACCTGACACCGCTGCCCCCGGCCACATGGCGTAGCTCTCGGTGAGCTTCACCCCGATTGCCGTCTCCGGGCCGAGCAGGCGGAACAGGGTCCCCTTTTCCGTGTGGTCGGGCTGGGCCGGGTAGCCCGGGGCCGGCCGGATGCCGCGGTATTTTTCGGCGATGAGGTCCGCCTTGGAGAGCCGCTCGTCCGGCGCATAGGCCCAGAGCTCGCGCCGCACCCGCTCGTGCATGTGCTCGGCCAACGCCTCGGCGAGCCGGTCGGCGAGCGCCTTGAGCAGGATCGCCGAATAGTCGTCGTTTGCGTCCTTGAGCGCCTGGGAGTGCGCGTCCTCGCCGATACCGGTGGTGACCGTGAAGCCGCCGAGATAATCGGCCACGCCCGCGGGCGCCACGAAGTCGGCGAGCGCGAGGTTGGCGCGGCCGTCGCGCCGGGGCATCTGTTGGCGCAGCGTATGCAGCACCGCCAGGCGCTCGGCCCGCGCCTCGTCCTTCCACAGCACCACGTCTTCGCCGTCGGCGTTGGCCGGCCAGAAGCCCACCACGGCGCGCGCCTGAAGCCACTTCTCCTTCACCACGCGCTCGAGCATGGCGAGCGCGTCCTGGTGCAACGCGCGCGCCGCCACGCCCATTCTGGGGTCGTCGAGGATCGCAGGATAGCGCCCGGTCAGATCCCAGGCGGCGAAAAACGGCGTCCAGTCGATGTACGGCACGAGCACGGCAAGGTCCGCCTCGAACACCCGCGCGCCGAGGAAGCTCGGCTTCGGCGGCGTGTAGGCGGCGAAATCGAGCTTGAGGCGATTGGCGCGCGCGTCGGCGAGCGGCACCCGGCGCGCGTCGTCGGTCGAGCGCGCGTGCGCTTCCGCGAGGCGCAAATACTCGGTCCTGGTCTCGGCGACGAGGCCCTTGCGCTTCTCCGGATCGATCAGGTGCGAGACCACGCCGACGGCACGGCTCGCGTCGATCACGTGCAGCGCCTGGCCGCGGTGATAGTTGGGCGCGATCTTCACCGCCGTGTGCACCCGGCTCGTGGTGGCGCCGCCGATCAAGAGCGGCAGACTGAATCCCTGGCGCTCCATCTCGGAGGCCACGTGGCACATTTCGTCGAGCGACGGCGTAATCAGGCCGGAGAGGCCGATGATGTCCGCCTTCTGCTCGCGCGCCGTATCGATGATCTTCTGCGCCGGCACCATGACGCCGAGATCGACCACCGCGTAGTTGTTGCACTGGAGCACGACGCCGACGATGTTCTTGCCGATGTCGTGCACGTCGCCCTTGACGGTGGCGAGCACCACCTTGCCGGCCGCCGGCGCGCCGGCGAGGCCGTGCTCGTCCTTCTCGTGCTCCATGTAGGGCATGAGGAACGACACCGCCTGCTTCATCACGCGCGCCGACTTCACCACTTGCGGCAGGAACATGCGGCCCGAGCCGAACAGGTCGCCGACAACGTTCATGCCGCTCATCAGCGGCCCTTCAATCACCGCGAGCGGCCGCGGCGCCGCTTTGCGCGCCTCGTCCACGTCCACCTCGATAAAATCGGTGATGCCGTGCACCAGCGCGTGCTCGAGCCGCTTCTGCACCGGCCACTCGCGCCAGGTGAGGTCCGCTTCCTGCCGTTCGCGCCCGCCGCCCTTGAAGCGCTCGGCGAGCGCGAGCAGCCGGTCGGTGGCATCGGCACGGCGGTTCTGCACTACGTCCTCGCAGGCCTCGCGCAGCTCGGGCGCTAGGTCGTCGTAGACCGCGAGCTGGCCGGCGTTGACGATGCCGAGGTCCATGCCGGCCGAAATGGCGTGATAAAGGAACACCGCGTGCATGGCCTCGCGCACCTGCTCGTTTCCGCGGAAGGAGAACGAGAGGTTCGACACGCCGCCCGACACGTGAGCGTGCGGCAGGTTCTCGCGCACCCAGCGCGCGGCCTCGATGAAGGCGACGCCGTAGCCAGCGTGCTCGTCGATGCCGGTGGCGACCGCGAAGATGTTGGGATCGAAGATGATGTCCTCGGGCGGGAAGCCCACCTCGTCCACCAGGATCTTATAGGCACGCGCGCAGATCGTGGTCTTGCGCGCCAGCGTATCGGCCTGGCCCTTCTCGTCGAAGGCCATGACCACCACCGCGGCGCCGTAGCGCCGCACCAAGCGCGCGTGCACGCGGAACGCCTCCTCGCCTTCCTTCATGGAGATCGAGTTGACGATGCCCTTGCCTTGCACGCACTTGAGGCCGGCCTCGATCACCGACCACTTTGACGAGTCGACCATGACCGGCACCCGCGCGATGTCGGGCTCGGCGGCGACGAGGTTGAGGAAGGTGACCATGGCCTTCTCGGAATCGAGCAGGCCCTCGTCCATGTTGACGTCGATGACCTGCGCCCCGCCTTCGACCTGGTCGCGGGCGACGGCGAGCGCCGCCGGATAGTCGCCGGCCTTCACGAGCTTGCGGAAGCGCGCCGAGCCGGTGACATTGGTGCGCTCGCCTATGTTGACGAAGGGGATTTCCGGCGTGAGCTCGAACGGCTCGAGCCCCGCGAGCCGCAGCCGCGGCGGCACCTCGGGAATCTTCCGCGGCGGCTTGCCCCTCACCGCCTCGGCGATGGCGCGGATATGCGCCGGCGTCGTGCCGCAGCAACCGCCCACGATGTTGACGAGGCCCGCGTCGGCGAACTCGCCGAGGAGCTCGGCCATGAACTCCGGACTCTCGTCGTAATAGCCGAACTCGTTGGGCAGCCCGGCGTTGGGATAGGCGCACACCAGGGTCGGCGCCACGCGCGCGATCTCGGCCACATGGGCGCGCATTTCCTTGGCCCCGAGCGCGCAGTTGAAGCCGATAGAAAGGGGTTTCGCGTGCGCCACCGAGATCCATAGCGCCGCCGGCGTCTGGCCCGACAGCGTGCGGCCGGAGCGGTCGGTGATGGTGCCCGAGATCATCACCGGCAGGCGAACGCCACGCTCGTCGAACAGGCTCTCGATGGCGTAGATCGCGGCCTTGGCGTTCAGCGTGTCGAAGATGGTCTCGATCAGCAGGCACTCGGCGCCGCCGTCGATAAGACCGCGCGCCTGCTCGGCGTAGGCCGCCGCCAGATCGTCGAAGGACACCGCGCGGAAGCCCGGGTTCGAGACGTCGGGCGAGATCGAGGCGGTGCGGTTGGTGGGGCCGAGCGCGCCTGCCACGAAGCGGCGGCGGCCGTCTTCCTGTTGGGCAAGAGCCGCGGCCGCGCGCGCGAGTCGCGCGCCCGCCGCGTTCAGCTCGTAGGCGAAGTCCTCGAGGCCGTAGTCGGCCTGCGCGATGCGCGTGGAGGAGAAGGTGTTGGTCGAGACGATGTCGGCGCCGGCGCGGAAGTAGGCGAGATGGATGTCGCGGATCGCCTCCGGCCGAGAGAGGTTGAGGAGATCGTTGTTGCCGCGCACCTCGCGGTTCCAGGCGTCGAAGCGGGCACCTCGGTAGCCCGCCTCGTCGAGGCCGAAGGCCTGGATCATGGTGCCCATGGCGCCGTCGAGCACCAGGATGCGTTCGGCCGCGGCTTTGCTGAGCGCGGCCTCGACGTCGGCGCCGTCGGCGGACTGGGACTCGACCTTTACCGGCATTGCATTGCTTTCAGGCGGCCGCCTGCGCCGGCTGCGGGCGCAGGCCGAGGAGGTGGCAGACGGCGTAGGTGAGATCGGCGCGGTTCAGCGTGTAGAAGTGGAATTCGCAAACGCCGCGATCGAGGAGCTCCAGCACCTGCTCGGCCGCGACGGCGGCGGCGATCAGCCTTCGCGTCGCCGGGTCGTGGTCGAGGCCGTCGAAGCGCCGCGCGAGCCAATCGGGCACGCTCGTCCCGCACCTCTCGGCGAAGCTCCGCGCCTGATCGAAGTTCAGGACCGGCATCAGGCCGGGCACCAGCGGGATACTTAACCCGCGCGATCGCACCCGGTCGAGGAAGCGGAAATAGGCGTCGTTCTCGAAGAAGAATTGCGTGATCGCCCGCGTCGCGCCCGCATCGACTTTACGCGCCAGCACGTCGAGGTCGGCGTCGAAGCTCGGGCTTTCCGGATGCTTCTCCGGAAAGGCCGCGACCGAAATCTCGAAGTCGCCGATGCGCTTCAGCCCGCCCACGAGATCGGCGGCGTAGGCGTAGCCGCCCGGATGCGGCTCGTAGCGGGAGCCCGCTCCCGCCGGCGGATCGCCGCGCAGCGCCACCACGTGGCGCACGCCCGCGGCCCAGTAGGCCCGCCCGACGTCGTCCACCTCGGCGCGGGTGGCGCCGACGCAGGTAAGATGCGCCGCCGGCACCAGCGGCGTCTCGCCCAAGAGGCGCACGATGGTGGCGTGGGTGCGCTCGCGCGTGGAGCCGCCGGCGCCATAGGTCACCGACACGAAGCGCGGCGAAAGCGGCGCCAGCCGGCCGATCGACGACCACAGCGTCGCCTCCATCTCCGCCGTCTTGGGCGGGAAGAACTCGAAGGAGACGGCGATGGGGGCGCTGCGCTCGCGGCTGGCGCGAAAATTGGCGGCGCTCATGCGACCTCCCGGGCGGGCCGCGCGAGCAGCACCCGCGGATCGCGCGCGAGCCAGAGCGAAACGGTGAGCGTGCCCTCGCCGCCCGGGTCGGGCGCGAGCATCCGGTGCAGCGTCGGCTCGAGACCCGCGGCTCGCGTCCACTGCGCCACCATGTCCTCGGCGAAGCCGAGCCGGCGGTGGGCGTGCGCGTCGCGCAGGAATTCCAGATCGTGCGGCGCGAAGTCGACCACCAGCAGCCGGCCGCCGGGCCTGAGCAGGCGCGCGGCCTCGGCGATGGCGCGCTCGCCGTCGTCGAGGAAGTGCAGCACCTGGTGGAGGATGACCACGTCGAAGGTCTCGCGGCCAAGCACGAGGTTGTAGATGTCACCCTGGCGCACGGTGCAGTTCTTGAGGCCCGCGCGCTCGAGGTTGGCGCGCGCCACCGCCAGCATCTCGGGATTGAGGTCGACGCCGACCCCGCGCTCGATCTCGCCGCCGAACAGCTCGAGCATCCGGCCGGTGCCAGTGCCGAGGTCGAGGAGCGCATCGATGCGCAGGCCGGCGAGCGCCTCGCGCACTGCGGTTTCCACCGCCGCTTCGGCCACGTGCAGGCGGCGGATCTCGTCCCAGTGGCGCGCGTGCTTGCGGAAATAGGCTTGCGCCGCGGCGGCGCGCGCGCGGCGCACCTCGGCGAGCCGCTCACGGTCCCGCGCCAGCACCGGATCGGCGGGATCGATCAGCGCGGTTAGCGCGTGGGCGAGCGCGGTTCCCGCCCCGTCGGCGACACGGCGGTGGAAGGTCCAGCTTGCCTCGCGGAAGCGCTCGATCAGCCCCGCTTCGGCGAGGAGCTTCAGGTGGCGCGAGATGCGCGGCTGCGACTGGCCGAGAATTTCGGTGAGGTCGGAGACCGTAAGCTCGGCCTCGGCGACGAGCGCGAGCAGGCGCAGGCGCGTGTCCTCCGCCGCGGCCTTGAGGCCTTCGAGCAGCGGGAAATAGCCGAGCCGGCGGTGGTTTGGATCCATGGGGCGCCTCGTTTCGAGCCCACGCGGTGGGATATTGCCCAATCACGTAGCCGGAGTCAAAGAGGATATAAAGATATCTTTATGTCATTATTAGGGGTCAAAACATGGTGCCGTTAGGCTTTCCAGCGGAAAATGCCCGGTTCGTGCTAGGCAATGCGGCACCGCGGCATTTGAATCGCGACCCGAATCGCAGCCCGCCCGCACCGAGACGCTCCGTGCCCGACCGACTGCTCGAAGACGAGGAAGTTGACCTACGCGATGGCGAGGTCGCGATCGCGCTGCCGGCGCGCTTCGACGCCGGGCTCCACTACATCGGCGTGATCCATACCCCGTGGAAGCGGCGCACCGACTGCCCGAAGAACGGCCGCGAGTCGACCGCGGTGTGCACCATCGAGGTGGCCAAGCCCTACCAGGCGGCCCTCGCCGGCATCGAGTCTTTCTCGCACCTGGTGGTCGTTTATTTCATGGATCGCGCCCGGCGCGACCTCGTGATCCAGATGCCGCGCCACCTCGCCATCCCGCGCGGCACCTTTGCCCTGCGCTCGCCGGTGCGGCCCAACCCCATCGCCCTTTCCGTCGTGCGTCTGGTCAAGGTTGAGGGCCGTACCCTCTCGGTGGTGGGCATCGACTGCATCGACGGAACGCCCCTCCTCGACCTCAAGCCCTATCTGCCGACCGTCGACGTCGCGAACCCCGAAAAGCACAGCTAACCTATGCGCGTCGCGATCATGGCCGCGGGAGCGGTCGGCGGCTATTTCGGAGCCCGGCTCGCCACCGCCGGCGAGGACGTCCACTTCATCGCCCGCGGCGCCCATCTCGACGCCATCCGCAAGAACGGCCTCAAGCTCGACAGCGACGCCGGCGATCTGCATCTGCCGAAGGTGAACGTCACCGACGACCCGGCCACCGTCGGGCCGGTCGATATCGTGCTGTTCGCGGTCAAGCTGTGGGACACCGAGCGCGCCGCCGAGCTCACCCGGCCGCTCGTCGGCCCCGGCACCGCGGTCATCACGCTGCAGAACGGCATCGACAGCGTCGAGCGCCTCGACCCGGTGCTCGGCCGCGAGCGCGTGGTGGGGGGCATCACCTACATCAGCACCACGATCTCCGCCCCGGGTGTCATTCATCACATGGGCAAGCTCGCCGACATCGTCTGCGGCGAGCGCGACGGCAAGCAGTCAGCCCGCCTTACCGCGCTTTCCGAAGCGGCCAAGAAGGCGGGCTTCCAGTTCCGTCTCAGCCCGAACATCGATCTCGACCGCTGGCGCAAGTTCATCTTCCTCAGCGCATTCGCCGGCGCCACCGCGCTCACGCGTCAGCCCATCGGCGCGATCATGGCCGACGACGACATGCGCGAATTCGCGCGCGCGCTGTTCGCCGAGTCGACCGCCGTGGGGCGTGCACAAGGCATTGCGTTCCCTAACGAATTTGTCGATCAGCAGATGGCGATGGCCGCCCGCCTGCCCGCCGCCATGAAGGCGTCGATGGCCCAGGATCTCGAGCGCGGCGGCCGCCTTGAGGTGGAGTGGCTGTCGGGCGCGGTGGCGCGGATCGGCCGCGCCGCCGGCGTGCCGACGCCGGCGCACACCGCGGTCTACGCCGCGCTCAAGCCCTTCCGCCTGGGGACGCGGCCATGATCGCGCGCGTGCGCGCCCGGCCGCGGTCCGGAGCCAAGGCGCACATCGTCAATCCCGTGGCCGCACCGGCGGCGGCCGGGCGCGACCTGCGCCTCGATTTCTTCCGCGGCATGTCGCTGTGGTTCATCTTCCTCGATCACATTTCGTCGAACGTGGTCGCCTGGTTCACGCTGCGCAACTACGGCTTTAGCGATGCCGCCGAGATTTTCGTCTTCATTTCCGGCTACACCGTCGCCTACGTCTACGGCCGGGTCATGCGCGAGCGCGGCTTCGTGGTGGGCACCGCGCGTCTGCTCAAGCGCGTCTGGCAAATCTATGTCGCCTTCGTCTTCCTGCTCGTCTTCTATCTCGCCCAGATCGCCTACGTGTCGAGCCGCTTCGAGAACCCGCTCTTCTCGGAGGAGTTCGGCATGTTCCACTTCCTTCAGGACCCCGCCTACACCCTGATGCAGGCGCTCCTGCTCCGCTTCCTGCCGGCCAACGTCGACGTGCTGCCGCTCTACATCGTGCTGATGCTTTTCTTCCCGCCGGCGCTGTGGCTCCTGTTGCGCAAGCCGGATCTGACGCTCAGCCTGTCGTTCGTGCTCTACCTCGCCGCCAAGTTCTTCGGCTGGAATCTGTTGCTCTATCCCTACAATGGCCCGTGGTTCTTCAATCCGTTCACTTGGCAATTGCTGTTCGTGATCGGCGCCTGGTGTGCGCTCGGCGGGGCTGAGCGCCTGCGGCTGATCTTGCGCTCGAACCTCGTGGTCGCCATATGCGTGGTCTACCTGTTTCTCGCCATGCTGCTGCAATTGAGCTGGGTGGTGCCCTCGGCCGCCGCCTACCTGCCGGGCTGGATGATGATTCTGCCGCTCGACAAGACCGGCCTCTCCCCCCTGCGACTCACCCACTTCCTGGCGCTTGCCGTCATCGTCGTACGCTACGTGGCAAGCGACGCCCCCTTCCTGCGCGCCTGGTGGGCGCGGCCCATCGTGCTGTGCGGGCAGCATTCGCTGGAGGTCTTCTGCGCCGGGGTGTTCTTATCTTTCACCGCCTATTTCGTGCTGGTCGAGTACTCAAATCGAGTGTTTATGCAGGTTTTGGTGAGTCTCCTGGGTATTGCTTTGATGGTACTGCTGGCTGCAAGTATGACGTGGTACAGGGGTATCGAACGCCGGCCGGCGCCCGTAACCGGATCGGCGACAGATTAATACGCGGGAGGAAAGTGACCATGAGGGTGTCTGTACTTGCGGCGATCCTCGCGATCGCGGCGCCGGCCTCCTTCGCTGCTGGCATCGACGAACGCTGCGCCGTGCCCACCGAGCTCATCGAGACGTCGGCGACGCTGCCGAACGCAGCGCTTGCGATCAAGCGCGGGCGGCTCGACGTGATGGTGGTCTCGGGCGCGCCCGCGCAGACCGCCGCCGGCGGCACCCTGCACAAGTATCCCTTCTTCCTCGAGCAAGCGCTGCGCGAGCGCCTGCGCGACGTGGAGGTCCGGGTGTTCTCCCGCGCCGAGCCGCGCCGCACCGTGATGGAGATCATGACGGCCCTGCCGCGCCTGATCGACGAGATGAAGCCCAATCTCGTGGTGTGGCAGAGCGGAACCATCGAGGCGCTGCGTGGCATCGATCCGGACGGCTACGGCCGCAAGCTCGACGCCGGTGTCAGCCTTGTGCAGAACCACGGCGCCGACGTGCTCTTGGTCAATCCCCAGTTCAGCCCGCGCACCGACTTCATGATCGACAGCACGAGCTACACCGAACACATGCGCTGGGTGGCGCAGACGCGCGACGTGCCGTTCTTCAATCGCTTCGAGGTGATGCGCCACTGGAGCGAGAGCGGCGCCTTCGACCTCGCGGCCGTGGGCGACAACGGCACCTTCGAGCAGGTGCACCGCTGTATCGGCCAGCTCCTCGGCGACGTCATTGTGCACGCCGCCGCCCTCAACCGGAACGCGGAACGCTGACCGTGACCGCGCTCCGCCTCCTTCCCGCCCTCGCCGTCCTTGTCGCCGCCGGCGCCTTCACCACCCCGCTCGGCGCCGATGAGCCGCCGTCGCCGCGCATCGATTGCCTGACCTCGAACGAAGTGGCGCGTCTGGGCGGATCGCTGAAGCACTTCACCGAGCGCCTGTTGCAGCGCGCGCCGGTGAAGATCGTGGCCTTCGGCTCTTCCTCGACCGCGGGATCCGGCGCCAGCACGCCGGAGAACAACTACCCCAACCGTCTGGCCGGCGAACTCCGCGCCCGCTTTCCGGACGTTGCCATTCAAGTGATCAACCGCGGCATCGGCGGCGAGGACGCCCGCGAGATGCTGGCGCGCATCGATCGCGACGTGCGCGACGAGCACCCCGACCTCATCCTCTGGCAGGTCGGCACTAACGCGCTCCTGCGCGAGGACGGCATTGCGCTCGAGGCCGGCAAGATCCGCGAGGGCCTTGCCCGCATGCGCGCCACCGGCGCCGACGTGGTCCTGATCGACCCGCAGTACGCGCCGAAGGTGCTGAAGGATCCCGACGCCGAGCCGATGGTGGCGCTGCTTTCGCTGATCGCCGCTGACATGGGCGTGCCGGTATTCCGCCGCTTCGCCTTGATGCGGCAATGGCGCGAGAGCGGCGTGCCGTTCGAAACGAGCCTCTCGCCCGATCTCCTGCACATGAACGACTGGAGCTATCGCTGCTTCGCCCGCAACCTGGCGAACGCGCTGGTGACCTCGTTCAAGGAAGCCGCCGCCCTGATCAAGCCGCGCGACGGGCACACCGCGAACGCCGCCCTGCCGGCGCAGCCGCTGCAGCTTTCCGCCGCCCCGCGCTGACGGCCCTCTCGCCTTTCAACGCTCCGACCGGCTAGCCCTGCGCCATGATCATGCAGGTGGTGGTGCCGTGGGCGTAGAGCTTGCTCGCGCCGTCGATGAGCTTCCCTTCTGCCGTACCGATACGCGAGCCCACGTGGATGGCGCGACCCTCGCAGCGCAGGAGTCCCGTGGTCGGCAGGATTGCGCGCACCAGGTTCACCTTCAGCTCCAGCGTCGTGTAGACGGAGCCGCCGGGGATTTTGGTCTGCACCGCGCAGCTCATGGCGGAATCTAGAAGCGTGCAGGCGACCCCGCCATGCACCGTGCCGGCCGGATTGAGCTGATGCTCGCCGGTCGTGAGCTCGAAGGCGGCAAACCCGGGCTCGGCTTCCACCAGGCGGTATCCAAGGAGATGGCAGATCGGCGGCTGCGGGATCTCGCCGTTCGCGATCTTGCGCAATAACTCAAGACCGTTCAGCGTGCGAAACGCCTTCACGCTGATGGCGGGATCGGGCCAGGTGACGCTACGTCCGCTTTGACTTTCTGAATCGTTCGACACCCGCGCCCCCTTTGTTGGCGACCAAACTCTACAGGCAAACCCGCCCGGAACGCGAGAAGCCGCTTGTACGCCGGCGACCCCACGGCCTACGCTTCCGGTTCATCGAGAGGGGAAACCAATGGCGGCGTTGCAGATCATCGGGGTACCGCAGTCGAACTTCGTACGCGTCGTGCGCATGGCGGCCCACGAGAAGGGCGTGCCCTACGAATTCATTTCGGCGCCCCCGCATTCGCCGGAGGTCAAGGAAATTCATCCGGCAGGCAAGATTCCGGTCATGCGCCACGGCGACGTGACGCTGTTCGAATCGCGCGCCATCGCCCACTACATCGACGAGCATTTCGAGGGGCCGCCGCTGACCCTCGGCGACAAGCATCTCGACGCCAAGGTCGAGCAGTGGATCTCCTACGTGACCACGGTAAGCGATCAACTGCTCGTTCGCCGCTATCTGTTCGCCTACGTCTTCCCCAAGACCGCGGACAAGAAGCCGGATCGCCCGCTGATCGAGGAGTTGCTGCCCGCGGTCGCCCGCGAGATCGAGGTGCTGGACGGCGCGATCAACGCCAATGGTTTTCTGGTGGGCGACCGCTTCAGCCTCGCCGACATGTATCTCCTGCCCATCGTCCATTTCGCGCGCCGGCTGCCGGAGACCGGCGAGATGATCGCCAAGAGCAAGAACCTCGCGCGCTATTACGAGCGTCATAAGGAGCGCGAGAGCTTCAAGGCGACGGAAGCGCCGGCGCGCAAGGCCGCCTGACCCCTAGCGGGCCCGCGTCATATGATCGAGGACGGCCGTGGTCGGCCAGCAATCGACCTTGAGGCCGTTCGCCTTCTGGTATTTGCCCAGCGCCGCGCGCGTCAGCATGCCGGCCTTGCCGTCGATCTTGTCGCCGTAGAACCCGCGCTCCGCGAGGATCTGCTGCATGCGCTCGAGCTCGGCGGTCTTCATCTGGGTGACCTTGCCCCACGGCCGCTCTAAGGCCGGCTCGCCGACGATGCGGTCGGCGAGGTGGCCGACGAACAGCACGTAGAGATCGGAGAAATTGTAGTCCTTGAGCACGTAGTAGTTCTTGGTGGTGAGGAACGCCGGGCCGTAGAGGCCGGCCGGGAGCAAGAGCGACGCGCGTTCGTCGAGCTCCCGCGCGCTCAAGCGGCGTCCATGCGCCGGCACGAAGCCGAGCCGCCGCCATTCGGCGAGCGTCTTCGTCACCTCCGGCACGCCGATGGTGCAGTCCACGCCAGCGGGCGTCTGCACCTCGTAGGCCCAGCGCTGGCCGCGCTGCCATCCCTTTCCCGCGAGCTGGCTGCCGGTGGAGGCGAGCGCGTCCGGCACCGAGTTCCAGATGTCGCGCCGCCCGTCGCCGTCGAAGTCGACGGCGTACTTGCTGAAGTCGGTGGGCAGGAACTGGGTGAGCCCCATGGCGCCTGCCCACGAGCTTTTCATGTCGGCGAGCTTGATGTCGCCGTCCTGCAGGATTTTCAGCGCCAGCAGGAATTCCTGGCGGAACTGCTCGCGGCGCCGGCCGACATAGCCCTGCGTCGCCAGCACCCGCACCGCGTTGTAGGGCAGCTTCTGCGCGCCGTAGTTCGTCTCCCGCGCCCAGATGGCGAGGATCACCTCCGCCGGCACGCCGAAGCGCCGCTCCACCGCACCGAGCGTGGCAGCGTGCTCGGCCGCGAGCTTCTTGCCTTGCACTGACAGCCGCGCGAACGAGCCCTCCGCCAGATATTCGGCGGGTGTGCTGACGAACTCCGGCTGCGGCGTGGGCGCCCGGCCGGGAATATCGAGGTCGGGGAGCGTGAGGTCGGGCTCGAGCCCGCGGGTCGCCTGGTCGAACACCGGGCGCGACACGCCGAGCGCCTGGGCTTGCGGCCACAGGTCGGCGAGCCATTTGGCGAACGCCGCGTCCGCCGCCAATGCCGTCGGGCTCGACCCAAAAATCGCGAGCACAAAGGCGGCGGCGGCGATCGGACGTAGCATCGCTAGGCGCGAATCCTATCGAGTGAACTTCTTATACTTGATCCGGTGCGGGATATCGGCGCCGATGCCGAGACGGCGCTTTTTGTCTTCCTCGTAGGCTTCGAAGTTGCCCTCGAACCAATCCACGTGGCTGTCGCCCTCGAACGCCAGAATGTGCGTGGCGATGCGGTCGAGGAAGAAGCGGTCGTGGCTGATGATGACCGCGCAGCCGGCGAAGTCTTCGAGCGCCTCCTCGAGCGCGCGCAGCGTCTCCACGTCGAGGTCGTTGGTCGGCTCGTCGAGCAGGAGCACGTTCGCGCCCGACTTCAGCATCTTCGCAAGGTGCACCCGGTTGCGCTCGCCGCCCGAAAGCGCGCCCACCTTCTTCTGCTGGTCGGAGCCCTTGAAGTTGAACGCCGCGACATAGGCGCGGCTCGGCATTTCGCGGGTGCCGAGCTTGAGGATGTCCTCGCCGCCCGAGATCTCCTCCCACACGTTCTTCTTGCCGTCGAGCGAGTCGCGGCTCTGGTCGACGTAGCCGAGCTTGACCGTGTCGCCGATCTTGATCGAGCCCTGGTCGGGCTTCTCCTGACCGGTGATGAGGCGGAAGAGCGTGGTTTTCCCCGCGCCGTTGGGTCCGATGACGCCGACGATGCCGCCGGGCGGCAGCTTGAACGAGAGCTTCTCGAACAGGAGCAGGTCGCCGTAGGCCTTGCCGAGGCCGTCGGCCTCGATGACGAGGTCGCCGAGGCGCGGACCCGGCGGAACGATGATCTGCGCCGACCCGAGCCCGCCGTCGGTCGATTGCGCCACCAGCTCCTCGTAGCGCTGGATGCGCGCCTTGCCCTTGGCCTGGCGCGCCTTGGGGCTCGCCGCCATCCACTCGCGCTCGCGCGCGATCGTACGCTGGCGCGCCTCCTCCTCGCGGCCCTCCTGCTCGAGCCGCTTCTGCTTCTGCGTGAGCCACGACGAGTAGTTGCCCTGGTAGGGAATGCCACGGCCGCGGTCGAGCTCGAGAATCCAGCCGGTGACGTGGTCGAGGAAGTAGCGGTCGTGGGTGACGATGAGCACGGCACCCGGGTATTTCTCCAGATGCGTTTCGAGCCAGGCAACCGTCTCGGCATCGAGATGGTTGGTGGGCTCGTCGAGCAGCAGCAGCTCCGGCTCTTCCAGCAGCAGCCGGCAGAGCGCGACGCGTCGCCGCTCGCCACCGGAGAGCGTCTCCACCCGCGCGTCGTCGGGCGGACAGCGCAGCGCGTCCATGGCGAGATCGACCTTGGAATCCAGGTCCCACAGGCCCTTGGCCTCGATCTCGTCCTGCAGCTTCGCCATCTCGTCAGCGGTCTCGTCGGAGTAGTTGGCGGCGAGCTCGTTGTAGCGGTCGAGAATCGCCCGCTTGTCGGCGACGCCGAGCATCACGTTCTCGCGCACGCTCTTGGTCGCATCGAGCCCTGGCTCCTGCGGCAGGTAGCCGACGCGCACGCCTTCCGCCGCCCAGGCTTCCCCCACGAACTCGGAGTCGATGCCGCCCATAATGCGCAAGAGCGTCGACTTGCCGGCGCCGTTCAGGCCGAGCACGCCGATCTTGGCGTTCGGATAGAAGGAGAGATTGATGTTCTCCAAGACCTTCCGCCCGCCCGGATAGGTCTTGGAGAGCTCGTGCATGTGATAAACGTACTGGTGCGCCATGGCGCCGCCACGCTCCCGCGATCGCGCTCGTGTTCGGAAATCGCCGCTCTTCTAGCGGCGCATTCCGCGAGCGGCAAGGGTGGCGCCGGCCGCTAGGGAGGATGCCATGAGCAAGGGAATTCGACTGAGCACCCGTTTGTCGGCGGAGCCCAAGGCCATTTACCGGGCCTGGCTTTCCAGCCGCGGGCACACCGCCATGACCGGCGGCAAGGCCAAGATGAGCGCGCGCAAGGGCGCCCGCT